>NZ_LIQX01000711.1:0-6194 GCF_001418475.1 Streptomyces ossamyceticus
CGGGGCCCTCGGGCAGGTCGGGGGCGGTGGACACTCGCCGGGGTCCCCCTTGGCGAGTACGATCCGGCAGACATCGCGTGCTAGCTGGGAGGACGGACGTTGGGGCAGCTGACCGGCGGGGATCCTTCTCTGCTCCGAAGAATCAACTCGGCGGTGGTGCTGCACGCGCTGCGCGCCACGGATCACGCCACGCTCACCGAGATCACCCGGGTCACCGGGCTGTCCCGGCCCACGGTCGAGGGCGTCGTCGAAGGGCTGGTCGAGGCCGGGCTGGTGGTGGAGCGGGCCGCCGAGGAAGGGGCCGCCAGGCGCCAGGGCCGGCCGGCGCGCCGGTACCGGTTCCGGGCGGAGGCGGGGCACCTGCTCGGGCTGGAGGTGGGCTCGCACGGCGTCACCGCGCTGCTCGCGGACCTCGACGGGCGGGTGCTGGGCTCGCTGACCAAGGACGTCGCCGAGACCGCGCCGGCCGACGAACGGCTGGAACGACTGCGCTCGATCGTCGCGGAGCTGCTGCGCAGGTCCGGTGTCGCGCGGGACTCGCTGCGCGCGGTCGGTGTGGGCACCCCCGGCATCGTCGAGGCGGACGGCACCGTACGGCTGGGTACGGCCCTGCCGGAGTGGACGGGGCTGAACCTGGGCGAGCGGCTGAGCCGTTCCTTCAAGTGCCCGGTCCTGGTGGAGAACGACGCCAACGCCGCCGCGGTCGCCGAGCACTGGAAGGGCGCGGCCACCGAGTCCGACGACCTGGTGTTCGTGCTGGCCGGGCTGAGCCCGGGCGCGGGTTCGCTGATCGGCGGACGGTTGCACCGGGGCTACGGGGGCGCGGCCGGGGAGATCGGCGCGCTGCATCTGCTGGGCCGGGAGGCCACCCCTGAGGCGCTGCTGTCGACCACCGGCGAGCCGCTGCACCCGCTGGACGAGCAGGCCGTCGCCGACGTGTTCCGGCACGCGCGCGAGGGCGACGAGCGGGCCCGCGCCGCGGTGGAGCGCTTCATACAGCGGCTGGTGCACGACGTGGCCGCGCTGGTGCTGGCGCTCGACCCCGAGCTGGTCGTCGTGGGCGGCTGGGCCACCGGCATCGACGACGTCCTCGAACCCCTGCGGCACGAACTCGCCCGCTACTGCCTGCGCCCGCCCCGGGTGGCCCTGTCCCGGCTGGGCGAGACGGCCGTCGCCATGGGCGCGCTGCGGCTCGCGCTCGACCATGTCGAGGAGCAGCTGTTCGCGGTCGAGGGCACGGTCACGGCCCGGCGCTGAGCCCTCTCAGTACATTGGGCGCCGAACGCCTTCGGCGCCGCCAGGCACTGAGCCCCCGGGTTCAAGCGAAACCCCGTGCCCCGGAGGTGTCCGGGGCACGGCGGGTGCAGGTCGTCCGGGCCGGTGGCCTTAGATCGCTGGCCTCAGATCGCTGGGCTCGGTACGCGCGCGGCTCAGGCGCGCGACTTCGAACCCCGCGGCTCAGGACGCGCGGCGTTCCGGGCCGTGATGGATCTCGACGTCGCCCGAGGCGCCGAAGGTCAGGCGGCAGGTGTCGGCACGGTAGGTGGCCAGGGAGACCGCGGCGGCGCGTCCCTCGGCGAAGAAACGGGTCGTGACGACGAGGACGGGCGCTCCGGGCAGCCGGTCCAGTTCCTTCGCGTCCTCCGCGCGCGCGGAGCCCAGCTCCACCGACCGGTCCTGCCCCTCCAGTTCCAGCCGCTGCAACTCGCGCAGCACCGCACGCGCGCGTGCCGCGCCGGAGGGCGCGTCTATGGCGGAGAGGGCGGGCACCGAGGCCGCCGGGATGTAGAGCAGCTCGGCGGCCACGGGCTGGCCGTGGGAGACGCGGGAGCGACGTACGACATGGACCTGCTCGCCGTGGAGGGTGTCCAGGATCTCGGCCACCGCGGTGGGCGGCGTCGCCTCCGCGCAGTCCACGGCCTGCCAGGTGTCCCCGGCCGTGCCCGGCCAGGCGTGCTGCTCGCCGCCGACGGAGACGCCCACGCGCGGCGGGGCCACCGTGGTGCCGACGCCGCGCCGGCGCTGGAGCCGGCCTTCCAGTTCGAGCTGTTCCAGTGCCTGGCGGAGCGTGGCCCGTGCGACGCCGAAGCGGGCCGCGAGGTCACGCTCGTTGGGCAGGATCTCACCCACCGAGAACTCGGAGTCCAATGCCTCACTGAGCACGGTCTTCAGGTGCCAGTACTTCGGTTCCGGCACCGATTCGAGCTGCTGGGTCCCCACCCTGTCCTCCGCTGCTTCGCCGTGTCCCGGCGGCGTTTTTAGCGCCCTTGTTTATTAAAGGTTGTTGCACTTTCTTGCGACCATAGGCCCGCCCCCACCCTTGGTCAAGACCAATCCTCGAAGCCTCGGGCATCCACCGCGCGGGGCGTGGCACAGCGTTCACGGAGCCTTCATGAGGGCATGCCGAACCGCCGTACGACCGATCACCTGACGGGTCGTACGGCGCTCGACGGGCGGGTGCCCGACAGCCCACCGGCTACCGCCGGCTACTGGTCGATCGGCAGGGCGAGCAGCTTCTCCGGGTTCCGGACGATGTGGATGCGCTGGATACGCCCGTCGGCGACGTCGAGCTGGAACACGGCGTCGGGCTTGCCCGCGGCGAGGACGACCAGCGCGAAGCCGCCGTTGATCTCCATGAAGCGGAACGAGGCGTCCTCGAGGCCCTGGCCGGACACGCCGTGCAGGAAGCGTCCCACCTTGTCGGCGGACTCGATGATCCGCACCGGGGCCTTGGCGAGGCCACCACTGTCGGCGACGAGGCGGACGTCGGGGGCGAGCAGCGCCATGAGCCCGTCGAGGTCGCCGCCGGCCGCCGCGGCGAGGAACCGCTCGGTGAGCTCCCGGCGTTCGGCCGGGTCGACCTCGTAGCGCGGGCGCCGCTCGTCGACGTGCCGGCGGGCCCGTCCGGCGAGCTGGCGCACGGCGGGCTCGGCGCGGTCGAGCATGCCGGCGATCTCGGCGTAGGGGTAGCCGAAGGCCTCCCGGAGCACGAACACCGCGCGTTCCAGGGGTGAGAGGGACTCCAGGACGACGAGGACGGCCAGGGAGACCGTGTCGGTGAGCACGGCGCGTTCGGCGGTGTCCGGGACGGTGGCCTCGTAGTCGGTGGCGTACGGCTCGGGCAGCCACGGGCCGGGGTAGGCCTCGTTGCGCGACTGCACCTGGCGGAGCCGGTCGATGGCGAGGCGGGTCGTCACGCGGACCAGGTAGCCGCGGGGTTCGCGAACGTCGGACCGGTCGGCGCCGGTCCAGCGCAGCCAGGCCTCCTGGACCACGTCCTCGGCGTCGGCGACCCTGCCGAGCATGCGGTAGGCGACTCCCATGAGGACGGGACGGTGCTCTTCGAAGACGTCGGTCGCGGTGTCAGTGGTCACCGTCCCATCCCATCCGACGGGCGGGCCGGTGTCCAGGGCGTTTGTTACCCACGGAGACTACCCGTCGGTAGCAGTTGCTGACAAGCTGTCTAGGAATTGCCGTACGACGGCGCGCCCCACCCTCACAGACGAGGAGCTGCACCATGTCCGCCACGGTCTCCTTCCAGGTCCCCTCCCCGCTCGGCCCGCGGTCCGTGACGGTCTCCTACGCGCGCGAGGGCACCGGCGAACCGCTGCTCCTGCTGCACGGCATCGGCCACCACCGGCAGGCCTGGGACCCGGTGGTGCACCTGCTGGCGGCCGAGCGCGAGGTCATCAGTGTCGACCTGCCCGGATTCGGCGCGTCCCCCGGGCTCCCGGACGGTCTCACCTACGATCTGCCCACGACGACCGCCGTGTTCCGCGCCTTCTGCGAGACCCTGGACCTCGACCGCCCCCATGTCGCGGGCAATTCGCTGGGCGGTCTGCTCGCCCTGGAGCTGGGCCGGGAGAAGCTCGTACGGTCGGTCACGGCGCTGTCGCCCGCCGGGTTCTGGAACGAGGCCGAGCGGCGCTACGCCTTCGGCATCCTGCTCACGATGCGGCACCTCTCCCGGCGGATGCCGCTGCCGCTGGTCCGGCGCCTGTCGCGGTCGGCGGCCGGCCGGGCCGCCCTGACGAGCACCATCTACGCGCGCCCGAGCCGCCGTTCACCCGAGGCCGTGGTCGCCGAGACGCTCGCCCTGGCGGGGGCCACCGGGTTCGACGCGACGCTCCAGGCGGGCGGCAGCGTGCTGTTCACCGACGACGTCCCGGAGCTGCCGGTCACCGTGGCCTGGGGCACGAGGGACTGGCTGCTCGTCCCGCGGCAGGGCGTCCGCGCCAAGCGGATCATCCCCGGCGCCCGGCTGGTGCGGCTGCCCGGCTGCGGCCACTGCCCGATGAACGACGACCCGGCGCTGGTGGCCCGCGTCATCCTCGACGGCAGCCGCTGACCCGCGGCGCGCGGCCAGCCCGGAGCCCAGGGCGACCCCGGCGCCCACCAGAGCGCTGCCCGCGGCCTGGGCGGCGCCGTAGGAGCCGGTGCCGACGAGGGGCGCGGTGCAGGCGGCGGCCACCGGGATGAGGCCGGAGAAGAGGGTGGCGCGTTCGGCGCCGATGCGCTGCATGCCCATGTACCAGCACACGAACCCGACGACGGTGACGACCGCCGCCTGCCACACCAGCGCGGCGGCCTCCGTACCGTCCGGGCGGCGCAGCCAGGCACCGCCGTCGACGCACAGTCCGACGGCGGCCGACTCGATCGCGGCGACGCCGCACAGGGTCGCCGACAGCAGCCGCGGGCCGAGCGGCCGCAGCACCGGCACGGCCAGGACCGCGAAGCCGACCTCGCCGGCCAGCGCGCAGACGGAGAAGGCGATCCCGGCGCCGTCCGTGCGGCCCCAGCCCTGGACGGTGAACGCGCCCGCCGCGACCAGCGACGCCCCGTACAGGACGGTCCGTCGGGGGCGCCGCCCCTCCGACAGGGGGACCAGGACGGCCACGAGGACGGGGGCGCAGCCCACGAACACGCCGGGCACGGCCGGTTCCGCCGTGCGCTCGGCGGCGAGCACGGCGAGGTTGAAGCCGACCATGCCGACCGCCGCGAGCAGCGCCAGCCGCATCCACTGGCGGGCGGTGAGGCGGCGCAGCGGTGCCGTGCCGCCCCGGCCGAGCAGCGGGAGCAGCAGCAGGAGGGCGAGCCCGTAGCGGAGGAACTGGCCGCCTGCGTACGGGTAGTCGCCGAGGACGCTGTTGGCGGTGAAGGAGCCGCCGACGAGGCCGCAGGCGAGGGCGGCGAGCAGGGCTCCGCGAGCCGTGGTGGCGTTCATGACGGTGACGCTAGGGACTCGGGCGGATCGGTTTAAGGTCCACTTCCATGACGTCATCGGGGACCAATTCGCCGTCGGGGGCCAATCCACCGCCGGACGCCTCGCCCGTGGACGGCGAGAGGGCCGCGCCCTGGGCCGCCGCCTGGGAGTTGCTGCTGCCGGTCGCCTCCGCGCCCGCACGCGCGCGTGGACGTACGCTGCGGGCCGCGCTGCGGGAGGCGATCCGTACGGGGCGGCTGGCGCGGGGGACCCGGCTGCCGTCGAGCCGGGATCTCGCCGCCGATCTGGGGGTGTCGCGCGGGCTGGTGACCGAGGCGTACGAGCAGTTGGCGGCGGAGGGGTATCTGCACAGCGGCCGCGGCGCGGGGACCTGGGTGGGGGCCGCGGTCCGCGGCGGACCGCCACGCGCGTGTGATCTCGCTCCCCGCTCCCCCGGCGCCCGCGCCGACTTCGTCCCCGGCACACCCGACCTGTCGCTGTTCCCGCGCGCCGCGTGGGCCGCCGCGCAGCGCGGGGTGCTCGCGGAACTGCCCCACGACGCGCTCGGCTACCCCGACCCGCGCGGACTGCCCCGGCTGCGCACCGCGCTCGCCGAACTGCTCGCCCGGCGCCGGGGCGTGGCCGCCGCCCCGGAGCGGCTGGTGGTGGTCTCCGGGGTCGCCCAGGCGATGACCCTGCTGGGGCTCGTGCTCCACGCGCGCGGGGAGCACGCCCTGGGTGTCGAGGACCCCGGCAGCCCGGAGCACGCGTCTCTGTACGCCGCCGCCCGGATCGGCACCGTGCCGCTGCCGTTGGACGGGGCGGGTCTGGCCATGGGGCCGCTGCGCGACTCGGGTGTACGGGCGGTGGTGACGACGCCGTCCCACCAGTTCCCCTCGGGCATCGCCTACTCGGCTCGGCGCCGGACCGAACTCCTGGACTGGGCGCGGTCGGTGGACGGTCTGATCGTCGAGGACGACTACGACGGCGA
>NZ_LIQX01000711.1:6293-6450 GCF_001418475.1 Streptomyces ossamyceticus
GAGCACCTGCCCGGCACGCGCGTGTCCGGGATCGCCGCCGGGCTCCATGTGATCGCCACGCTGCCCGAGCGGTACGGACCGTGCGACCGCTTCGTGGACCGCGTCACGGCGGCCGGGGTAGCGGTGCGGGAGCTGGGACGGTACGGGCGCGTGCCGG
>NZ_LIQX01000712.1 GCF_001418475.1 Streptomyces ossamyceticus
GCGGCCCGCGATGCGCGGGGAGGGCGGGCTGCTGATCCTGTCCAGGACCGCCTACCAGGCCATGCGCAGCAGGCGGCAGCTGCCGGACCACCCCGGTTTCCTGCTGCCGCGCTTCACGGCGGCCGAACCGTGCGCCGTGGGCCGCCGCGACGCCAGGAACGTGTTCGTCACCGAGCCCGTCGCGGAAGGCGAACAGGGCGGTTTCTCCTGTCAGTTGGTGGTGGACACCAGCCATCCGCACGTCTTCGACCACCCGCTGGACCATGTGCCGGGCCATCTGCAGATGGAGGCGGCACGGCAGTTGGCGGTGGCCTCCGTGGCGCGGCTGCACGGCCTCGACCCGTGCAGCCTGTCGATCGCGTCCATAGAAACCGACTTCACCGACTACGCCGAGCTGGACCGCATCACCAGCCTGCGGGCGACGGTCGGAGGGTTCCGTTCCGACGAGGAACTGGGCACCTTCACCATCCCTGTCGAGGTGCAGGCCGTGCAGGAGAGCACCGTCACCACCGCCATGCGGATCGAGGTGGCGCAGTGGGCCCAGGATTAAGGTGAAGTTTAAAGGAAATCGCTCTCTGATCTTTTACGGGCACCCTCTGTCAAGTAATGTCCTCGTCAATCGGGCCGACGTGACCTTCTCGGCCCCCCGGGGGGAGCACAGTGATACGCATCCTGCTCGCCGAGGACATGCACATGGTCCGTGGGGCCCTGGTGGCACTGCTGGCCTTGGAGGGTGACCTCACGGTCGTGGCCGAGGTCGAGCGTGGGGACCGGATCCTCCCCACGGCACTGGAGCACCAGCCGGATGTCGCCATCATCGATGTCGACCTGCCCGGCCTCGACGGCCTGAGCGCGGCGGCCCAGCTGGCCCAACAGCTGCCCTCCTGCCGCACGTTGATCCTGACGAGCCTCGGCAGGCCGGGCACGCTCCGCAAGGCGCTCGCGGCCCAGGTGGGCGGTTTCCTCCTCAAGGACGCACCGCCGGACCGGCTGGCCGACGCGGTCCGGGACGTCGCGGCCGGCAAGCGGGTGATCGACCCCCAGCTGGCCCTGGCGGCCCTGGACAACGGGGAGAACCCGCTGACGCCCCGTGAGACGGAGGTGCTGCGGCTGGCCGCGGACGGGGCGGAGGCCGCGGACATCGCGCGCCTGCTGTTCCTGTCCGTCGGGACGGTGCGCAACTACCTGACGACGGTGGTCACCAAGCTCAACGCCCGCAACCGGGTCGACGCGATCCGGGTCGCCAGGGAGAGCGGCTGGCTGTGAGAGGCCGCGGGCCGGACGGGGTGCGATGCCCCTGCCCGGCCCGCGGCCCCGAGTCCGTCCCCGGTCCCCGCCCGCTCCGCCGCCCGCGGCTCTCAGTCGGTCCGGTACGCGGTCTGGCGCAGCGGGGCCGCGGCCCGCAGGACGAACCAGCCCGCCTCGTCCAGCCCGGACATCAGCTGGCCCCCGATCGAGGCCAGCCGGAACTGCAGATTGCCCAGGCCGCTGCCGTCCGAGCCGTCCGACGGGTCCCGGAAGGCCGTGGCGTTCTTCTGCACCCCGTCGTTGGCGATGGTGAGGACCAGGTCGCCCGACGACGTCCCGCGGAACTCGATCCGGCAGTGCTCCGCCTTGCTGTGGCGCAGCAGGTTGGTGATGGCCTCGCGGAGCACGGTCGCCATGATGGTGCTCACCTCCCCCTCGGGGAGGTCCACCCGGCACTCCACCTCCGCCTGGATGCCGGCGGCCGCCAGGACCGCCTGCGCCGACACCGCCTCCGTGGACAGCGACATGTCCCGGTAGCCGCGGGCGACCGTGCGTACGTCGGAGAGGGCCTGCCGGGAGATCTCCAGGATGCTCTTGAGCTCCTCCAGGGCCCGCTCGGGGGCCGCGGGCACCAGACGGCACGCCAGTTCGCTCTTGAGGGTCACCGCCGACAGGCTGTAGCCGAGCAGATCGTGCAGGTCCCGGGCGAAGCGGAGCCGCTCCTGGGTGACAGCCAGCCGGGCGAGTTCCGTCTGGGCCGCGTGCACCTCGACCACCAGCTGGGCGAGCCGGTTCAGGCCGTACACGATCAGTCCCGTCAGCACCGTGGAGACGGCGATGTACACCGAGCCGACGAAGTGCATGCCCAGCAGCGGGCCCGTGCTCGCGGCCGCCACGGCGACCAGCCCGAACAGCGGCCAGGCCACCGTCGGCCGGAGGACCAGCAGCAGGGAGGCGCCCAGGAAGCCGGCCATCCCACCCCAGCCGAACCCCAGGACGAACAGCGGGAGATACGTCAGCAGGGCCTGCAGGGTGAGCGTCCACCGGTACCAGCGGGCCCGGAACCGCCGCAGACGCTGGGTGGTGTGCACGAGTTGAAGAAGGAAGACCAGGCTGAAGCCGAGGGCCGAGGCGACGAGGGTCAACGGCCCCGGCCTCGCGTCCGCGATGTTCAGGAAGCCGGTCAGGACGAAACCGCACTCGACGATCAGGACGACACTCTGGGCGAGCCGGGGCGGCGGGGCACTGAGGCCCAGGGCGCGCACCGCCGCCGACAGGGTGGGATTGCCGCCGACCCCGCCCATGGCGGTCTCTCCTAAGGAGCGGTCGACCTGAGTCTCCGCGGCCGGCGCGGCTGCCTCCATGAAAGCCCCTCACCAGAACGGGATCAAGGAGCGACCAGTGTATGCGGGATCATTGAACTGTAAGTATTAAATGCAGGACTCATGGACCAACTGTGCGATTTTAAGGGATGCTTGGTGACAGTTGCGGGGCCACGCCCAGGACGAATCCCCCGACGCTCGGCTCGGTCAGCCAGTCAGTGCCGGTGGTACGGGCGGCCAGCTCGACGTCGCCGCTCCCCAGGGCGCACGCGGCCAGGCCCATCGCGGTGCCGATCAGATACAAGTTCTGAATGACCGCGCCGACGTGCTTCAGCGTCAGCGCGTAGGGGAGACCGCTGTACTTCCAGGACAGCCGGTGGATGCGCGAGGTGATGGTGATGACCACCGCGGGCGGATCCACCAGCCCGGCGCTGATCTGCGCCTCCGCGACCAGTTCCGCCGTCGCCGAGTCCGTCTCCCCCTCGTCGATCTGCACCAGGCAGTGCTCCAGCGGCGCGTAGTAGTGGGTGCCCGACGGGATGCCGGCGCAGTCCCGGACGGTGAGATAGAACTCGAGCTCGTAGGCGCGGCCGCCGCTCGGGTACGGCCGGTCGGTGTACGCCTCCTCCTGCCGGCCCTCGCCCTGCCGCTCGTGCAGGCCGCGGACCCGCAGCGCCCGGTACAGGAACTCGCCCAGCACAGCGGCCGTGAGCGGCTCCGCACCGTAGTTCCGGATGCTCTGGCGCCCCTCCACCACGGTGGTCAGCGGCGGGTCCTCGGCCGTCACCTCGCTCAGGGACGGCCGGGGCAGGGCGAGACGCGGGCCGTCCGGCAGCGGCTTGACGGCCGGGGCCGGGGGCAGCCGCCCGGCCAGCGGATACGTCGCGCCGAAGTCCGCGTCGTGCCGGCCGAGCGTGGAGCGGCTGTGGAAGAGCAGGTCGACGGCGCCCCACGACAGCAGCGCCGGGTCCCGGTCCTCCGCGAAGGACGGCACCGGGTCACCGCCGCCCCGGCCCTCCTCGGACGCGCCCGGGCCGCCGCGGTCGGCGGCGTGCGACGGCTGCTCCGCGCAGAGCAGCATGCCGGTCCCCAGGAGATGGCCGACGATCTCGGCGACCACCGCGGCGGGCAGCGGCACGGCCGCGGCGATCTCGTCGACCGTGAGCGCGCGGCCGAGCATGCTCACGACCCACGCGGCCTCCGGAGCGTGCAGCACGACCCGGTACAGCGACACCGGTCCCTCCAGCACGAACCCCTCGCCCTCGCTGCGCAGGAACGCGAAGCGGGACAGCCGCACCGGACGCTGCCGGTCGACGGCGTCCGGCCGGTACCGGGCCGACTGCGCGATCGGCACCACCGACAACAGGGGCTGGTCGGCGCCCTCCAGCGTCAGTGAGCGCACCACCATGTGCTGCAGCCGGTGCAGCACCATCAGGATCTCGGCCTGCGCACCCGTGACGGTGGCCGTGCGCCCCCCGGGGGAGGAGGGGCGTACGGAGCTGTCGGCGGCCAGCTCGGCCGCCACGTTGGCCAGCGAGATCGGGCCGAGGCTCATCCGCCGCAGCGCCTCGCGGACCAGCGGTCCCGCCCGGTGCAGCCGGGTCTCGCCCCACCGGCCGGAGAGCACCACGGAACTGGCCGGGCCGCCCATGTCCACCAGAACGTCCTCGCGGAGCGACCACAGGGCGACGCAGCGCCTCTCGCTCTGCGGTGTCACGACGGTGCTCAACGGCCTCTCGGCGGTCATGGGGGCTCCTGTGGGGCATGCGGGGGACGGCGGTGGGGCGCCGTTCCGTTCAGATGAACAGTCAGAGGAACAAGGGGACGGGGTTGAGGTCCTCGTACGGTGTCGGCGTGGCCAGCCGGCCCAGCCGCACCGGCACGTCGAACAGTCGGCCGGGCGCGAACCGGGCCCAGAAGTGCCGCAGCCCCGGTACCACCACCTTCACCACCGGGATCCCGATGTCGGGCCTCGTCTGGTCGAGCACCAGCAGATCCATGCCGTGCCCGCGCAGCAGCTCGACGACGGCCTCGACGTCGTCCCGCAGGTCCGGCCGGTTGCGGAAGGCGAAGTCGGCCGGGCCGCGCGCCGGGAGGGAGGGGTCGGGCAGCAGATACGGCTGTGTGGCCACGGTCGCCCCCCACCACCAGCCGAGCGGTTCGGGCGCCGTCGTGCCGTAGCCCGTGCCGTCGGCCCGTGCGCCGACCACCGCGGGCAGCAACTGGTTCATCTCGGTCAGCGCGCGGCGCAGCGCCACCGCCGGGTCGAAGTGCGCCCCGAACCCGAACATGATGTCCTCGGCGGGTTTGTCGGTGCGCCGCGACACCGCCGCGAACACCGGCACGCCCAGGTCGGAGGTGAGGTCCAGGACCCACACCTCACGGTTCATGTGCCGGTACACGTCGAGGAGTTCCTCGGTCCAGGCGTCGCCGAAGCCGTCGGCGCCGTGCAGCCGCACACCGGGCTGCCGGGTGCGGTTGTACCACCACAGGGCGACGGCGTCCCGCTCCACCAACTCGAGGAAGCCGTGCAGGATCGCGTCCTCCGGGCTGCTGCCCGCGGCGTTGCCGTTGGAGTCGGCGCGCAGCGAGCGCCTGCCGGCCACCGGCCGGGACGACCCGTCGGCGGCACCCGGGAAGTACAGCATGCCGGTCGGCAGCAGCCGCTGCCGCTGCTCGGTGAGCGACCACACCGGCGTCCAGTCGACCGGGGCCCGGTCGTCGAAGGGTTCGGGAACGTACTGGAACGCGTCGTGCAGGGCGTTCCACCGCTCCCGGTCACGGAACTGCCGCGGGGCGAACAGCTGGCAGGCGTCCGGGGAGACGGCGACGTCCCCCAGGCCCCGCAGGCTGTCCCTGGTGCGCGGCTCGTCCCCCTGGAGGGTGCCGCTGTACCGCTCCAGCGCCTCGCACATGGCGCTCACCTCGGCGTCCAGCGCGGTGGCGCCCTTGCCGCCGCTGAGGTGACGCAGCCCGGCCCGCAGTCGCGCCAGGTCGGTTCCGCCCAGCGCGGCGTTACGGCCCGCCAGATAGCAGTGCAGGCCCGACGGTGCCCGCGGGTCCCTGCGGATCTCCTCGATCACCCCGGTCACCGGGCTGACCAGATGCGCGTACCGGTCACGGACCTCCTGCGGGGAGAGCGCCCGGTGCCCGCCCCCCGCGTACGACGCCTTCGGCCGGGAGACGAGCGTCACCGGCTGCCGCACCTGACGTGCGACGAGACCGGGGTCACCGCAGTCCGGGCACTGGGGGCGGCGCCGCAGCTCGTGGTGACGGGTCGTCAGGGCGAGGGTGTCCAGGGTCAGGACCGCGGACTGGCCCGGATAGCGGTAGCCGGCCAGCCACTTCGCCGTCTCCAGCGCCGCGAGCTGCGCGGCGGCCGCCGCGGACGGCGGCACCTGGGCGGCCGGCCGGGGGACCGGCCCGGTCAGGCCGAGCGCCCGCCGCACCGGCGCCTCGCACAGCCGGTGGCCGCGCAGCCGGTGGGCCAGGCACGACCAGCAGGGGCCCGAGTCCGGCTGGAACACCGGGCCCACCCACGCGGTGGAACCACCGGGCCGGGACAGCAGCCAGGGCCGCCCCGTGGCCCGGTGCAGGGCGTCGATCTCACGCAACTCGGGGTTCAGGTAGTCGTCGCACACGACGAGCGACAGCGGGGCGAGGTCGTTCCCGGCCACGCAGTGCGCGCCGTGTGCCCGGCCGTTGCCGGCCACCGCGAGCCCCGCGGCCCGGCACGCCTCCAGCACCCCCTCGGCGCACGCGCCGCCCACCGTGAGGACCTCCAGCGGGGCGGCCGCCAGCCGCCGCAGCGCCACCGTGCCGTCCAGGCCCGCCAGCTCCCAGAACGCGCGGGCCGGCCGGCCCGCCTCCTCCGAGCCGCCCGAGACCGCGACCGGCGTCGAGTAGCCCACGAGACCGGCCTGGGCGAGCCGCGCGATCAGCCGGCCGACCTGCTCGGGCGGTATCTCGGGGGCCGCGTCGCGCAGCAGGGACGGCAGGTCCCGGGTGCCGTCCAACAGGGGGACCAGGGCCTCGATGTGATCGCCCTGCAACGCGGTCACACCCCGGTCGGACAGCAGGTACGCGGCGTCGTCGGCGACGACCTCCGCTCTCAGGTGACTGCGGAACCCCACGAGCCGCGGGTCGTGCGTTCTCGACGGGTGCGCGGGACGCTCACCGAAGACGGCGGTCACCGAACGATCCTCCGGCCGCCGGTCCCCGACGACGTGTGACGGGCCTCGGGGGACACGTCCTCGGTCAGGCAGAAGCAGAGGAACGCGTGCGCGGTCGTCGGCCGGGAGAGCTCCTCGATGGTCAGTTCACCCACCGGGTTCTCGGGCAGCGAGGGGGGCTGCTGCCCCTGAGCGAGCGTGACGCCGAACTCGTCGAGCACCGATGTGGCGTCCACCTGGTAGCGGCGTGACAGCTCCGGCTCCAACCACGCCCGTGCGACCAGTTCCATGAACCGCAGTTCCTGGCCGGGCATCCGGTCGAAGGCCACGGTCTGCTCCGTGGCGGACGTACCGTCGAGAGTGGAAATAACGCCTTCGTGCACGTTGCCCTCCGCAAAGACCTGTGTATGGATCGGAAGTCGCCGTGATCGGACCGGCAGACAGGATTCTTCGGGCAGCGGGGTCGTCACCGACAGTGTTCCCCTCATGCCTCCCATGTGAATTCGTCATGGGTCACCGCCTCCGTTATTCACGCTGCGGCGATGAAGCGCTCACTGGGAGTGGCACGGCCCGCCGTGCCACTGTGAAGCGCTCGGAAACGCAAGCCGAGCGGTTTTGGCTGGAGGGAGAACCACAATGGAGGTCCGGGTCCTGGGGCCGCTCGTCGCCCAGCTCGACCACACGTCCGTAGTGCCCAGCGCGGCCAAGCCCCGCCAGGTGCTCGCCCTGCTGGCGCTGCACGCCGGCCAGGTCGTGACCGTGTCCACCCTGCTCGACGAACTGTGGGGGGACGCGCCGCCACGCACCGCGCCCGCGACCCTCCAGACCTACATACGGCAACTGCGCCGCCGACTGGCCACGGCGCTGGGCCCGACCGCGGTGCGCGGGCCGAAGGACATCCTGTGCACGCGGTACGGCGGCTACGCGCTGGACGTGGCCGGGCCCGATGACGCCACGCAGTTCCAGCGGCTGTCCGTGGCCGGGCAGACGGCGCTGCGCGAGGGCACCGCACGGGAGGCGTCCGCGCTGCTGCACCAGGCGCTGGCGCTGTGGCGCGGCCCCGCCCTGGCCGATGTGCAGATCGGCCGGGCGCTGGAGGTCGAGACGGTGCGGCTGGAGGAGACGAGACTGGGCGTCCTGGACGCCAGGATCGAGGCCGACATGCGGCTCGGCCGGCACGCCGCGCTGCTCGGGGAGCTGACCGCGCTGGCCGCGCAGCACCCGCTGCACGAGACCGTGCACGCGCAGCTGATGCTCGCGCTGTACCGCTCGGGCCGGCCCTCCCACGCCCTCGGCATCTACCAGAGGCTGCGTCAGTGCCTCATCCGTGAGCTGGCGTTGGAGCCGTCGACGCGGCTGCAGCGGCTGCACCAGGCGATCCTGCGGGCCGACCCGGCCCTGGAGTCACCGGATCCGGCCGTGCCCGGCGGCGACGGACTGCGCTTCGCACCGCTCACGCCCGCCTCGGTCTGAGCCCCGCCTCCCGAAGGCCGACCGGGAGCGTTCCTCTCGCCGCCCGGGGCGTTTGGCGGCCCTTAAGCGCCGCTCCCGACGCTGGGGGCACGGCGGGTACCGGCCACCTGGTGGCCACCGCGCAACGAGAGGAGTTCCGGTCACTATGACGCGATATCTGAGACGCGGTGGTCCACGGCACGACGGTCGCCTGCGTATGTTCTGCTTCCCCTACGCGGGCGGGGGCGCCTCCGCCTACGCAGGCTGGCAGCGGTGGCTGGGGGCCGGGGTCGAGGTGCTGCCGGTGCAGTTGCCGGGCCGTGAGGGCCGGATGACGGAGCCCCGCTTCACCGATCTCCCCGCACTCGTGGCGGACCTGGACCGGGAGCTCGGCGAGGAACTCGACCACCCGCACGTGCTGTACGGGCACAGCATGGGGGCGCTCGTCGCCTTCGCCCTGGCCCAGCACCGCCGGGCTCGCGGCGAACGGCTCCCCCTCGCGCTCCTCCTCGGAGCCCACCGGGCCCCCCACCTGCCGGCCCCGCCCATCACCCACGGCTACGTGGCGGACGACGATGAACTCATGCGCGGGCTGGCCGCGCTCGGAGGTCTGCCCCGCGTGCTGCTGGACCGGCCCGAGTGGCTGGCGGCGCTGCTGCCGGTCGTCAGGGGCGATCTGATGCTCTGTGAGGGCGCCGGGGGCGTGGATCGCACCCCGCTGCCGATTCCGCTGCACACCTTCGCCGGGGCCGACGACCGCCTGGTGACGGTCCCGGAGGTACGGGAGTGGTCCCTCTACTCCACAGAGGACTGCGAGACGGTCGTGGTGCCGGGCGGTCACTTCTACATCAGGGAGCAGGAGAGCGCCTTCCTCGACCGGCTCTCCGAGGTGCTGCGACGGTACGAGGTCGCCCACCGCACAGGCGTGGGCGGCCGCGACTTCGCGGAGGCCTCTCAGGCGGTTGGTGTCTGACGCACCCGAACGCGACCGGCGGGCCGTCCGCTCCGAGACCGGAGCGGACGGCCCGCCGACGTGGGTGGAGAGGCCGGGCACCGGTCGGGCCGAAACCGCTCCGAGGCGCACTCCGTCACGCGCGGGTGCGTGCGCGGGAGGGNNACGCACCCGCACCCGAGGGCGACGGGCCCGGTGAACGGTCAGTGCCGCAGCAGCCACCAGATCCTGTCGTACGCGCAGACGTGGTAGACCACCAGCACGATCAGGTAGTACTTGGCCACCTGCAGGGCGCCGATGTGCCGCAGCGCGGCCCAGGCCCCGCCGAGCACGGCGAGTTCCAGCAGCAGCCGCAGCGGGCCAGGAGTGTCGAAGGTGGTCTCACCCGACCGGGCCTCGTCGCCGGCGGTGGCGAAGTTGCCCCACAGCATCGCCATCGCCACGGGGACGGCGATCGCGGCGACGAAACGCAGCGGCCCCGGGACCGTGCGCCAGCCCCACACGGCGTAGCAGCCCAGCGCGAACACCTCCAGCAGGAACCGCAGAGCGAGGAAGAGCGGGTTGTAGGCCAGTGCGATGGTCATCGAGTCGATCCCGTCTTCTCTGCCTGGGACTTGAGGGCGGCGGTCCAGTCGGCCAGGACGGCCTTGAGCTTGTCGCTGCTGTAGAGGAGGCCCGCCAGTGGACCGCCGATCGACTCCTCGGACCGCACGCGGGTGGCGCCGTGCGCCGGCTCCAGCAGGAAGCGATGCACTCCGCGGGTCCCGGCGAGCGTGCCGGTCCAGGACAGTTCGGATCCCGGCCGGACCACGGCCAGCGTGGACTTGACGCGCATTCCGTTCAGCACCCAGCGGAACGGGACGTCCGGCGCGAGGCCGCCGTCGACGTGAGCCTGCGTGACCCCCGGTACCCAGGAGGGCCATCGAGCGATGTCGGCCAGCAGTTCCCACACCTCCGACGACGGGGCTCGGACAGTGACTTCGCAGGACGCGAGAACGGGCGCACCGGCGTCGACGGTCCCGTGCTTGGCGTACTGCTCGTGCAAGGTCCGCAGTGACGGGCCGACATACAGGGCTCTGCCCAGGAACGAGCGTTGCTGAACGGTCATCTGGTGAATCTCCTCATGCTGTTCGTGGTGCCGGCGCCACGCGAACGGGGCACGGGACGACCAGGTCTCCAGCGTCGCCCCCGCCGCTGGAGAATCGCTGAAGCGGCGTCCATGACGGTCGTACGGGCAGGGCAGGCGCTCACGCTCGGGGGCGGGCGGAGCCCTGGTGGGCAGGGGTCGGTCCGGTCTCGCGGGGGCTGGTGACCGAAGGTGCGACAGCCGCCCCGGCACCCGCCCGTCCCGGCAGCAGCAGCGCGGCGACCACCGCACCGCAGGCCACGGCCGCCGCCGCGACACCGAGCCCCGCCGCCGCCGCGTCGTCGAAGGCCCGGCGGGCGGTGGCGGCCAGGACGTGCCCGGCCTCACCCCCGGCCCGCTCGGCTGCTCGCAGGGTCTCGCCCACGCCCCCGGCCGCACCCGCCACGGCATCGGCGTAACGGCCGGCGAGCACACTGCCCACCACGGCCACCCCCAGGGCGGTGCCCAGCTCCTGCATGGTCATGTCCAGGGACGCGGTGGACCCCGAACGCTCCGGGGGCACCAGGGACATCACCACATGGGTGGTGGGTGCCATGGACAGTCCGAAGCCCACTCCGATGAGCACCAGACCCGCGAACACCGGCGGGTACCCCTCGCCCCACTGCCCCAGCACCAGCACACCGCACGCGGCGGCCGACAGGCCCACGGCCACACAGCCCCGCGCCCCGGCCCGCCGGTCCAGCACCGGACACAACAGCGTGCCCAGCGCCACCGCGAAGGCCACCGGCATCACGGCCAGGCCCGAGCGCAGCGGGGTGTACCCCAGCACGAACTGAAGCCGCTGGGTGAGCACGAACAGGGTGCCGGCCAGCCCCAGCATGAGGAGCAGAATGCTCGCGCTCGCCCCGATGAACGCGGGCCGGCGCAGCAGGTCCGTGTCGAGCATCGGATGCGGATGCCGCCGCTCCCACATGACGAACACGGTGCCCGCCGCCGCGGCCACGGCCAGACCACCGACCACGGGCAGCGAGGTGAGCGCGTGCCCCGAGGTCTGGATGACGCCGAACACCAGCCCCGCCATGGCCGCGGTGCCGAGCAGCGCACCGACCGGGTCCGGTGGCCGCGGCGCCCGGTCGGCGGACTCGCGCAGCAACAGTGCCCCGCCGACCAGGACCACCACCACCGGTACCAGGTTGACCAGGAAGATCGACCCCCACCAGAAGTGCCCGACCAGGGCACCGCCGACCACCGGGCCGGCCGCGACCCCCAGGGCGGAGACCGCGCTCCACACCCCGATCGCCCGGGCACGCTCGGCCTCCGGGAAGACGTCGACGATGATGGCCAGCGTGCCGGGCATGATGAAGGCGGCACCCAGGCCCATCACCACCCGTGCCGCCATCAGTTGGCCGGGGCCGTCCGCGCCGAGCGCGATCAGGGAGCCCGCCCCGAAGACCGCCGCGCCGCCCAGCGTGGCCCGCTTGCGGCCGAAGCGGTCGGCCACCGCTCCCGCGGTCAGCAGGACCCCGGCGAAGGCCAGGGCGTAGCTGTCGACGATCCACTGCGCCTGCCCGATGCCCGCGCCCAGATCGCGCATCAGTACCGGTATCGCCACATTGAGCAGCCCGTTGTTCAGCACGATGGCGAACAAGGCCAGGGACAGTATCCCGAGCATCCACCACCGCCCGGGGTCTGCGCCGTCCCCATCGGTCCTGTGCATGTGCTGGCTCCTCTCGGCGGCCTGGACGCGGCGTTCCTCACGTCACGCGCCCCCAGCCTGGGCGGGGTCACTGAAGCCGCACTTGCGCCCGCACACGCGGTGCCCCGGCGGTCCCCTTCTTTAGCCGGGCCAAAGCCGTCCCCCACACGCTCCTCCCGAGGGCTCATCTCCTGACACGACACGACGGATCGAGAGATCAGCCACCGATGATGGGAGGACCATGCGCTGGGAAAGCGTTTACGTGGCGGCCACGGGATCCTGGCTCCCGGAGCCGTATCCGACACGTGCGGCCGTGGAAGCGGGCAAGTACGACCCCGAACAGTTCGAGGCCGACGCCCTGCTGTCCATCCGGGTGGCCGACGAGGAGGTCGCACCGCCCGACATGGCCGTCCAGGCGGCCACCACGGCACTCAAGCGGTCCGGGCTGGACCCCGAGACCGTGAGCCTGCTGCTGCACAGCTACGTCTGGTTCCAAGGGCAGACCCTGTGGCCGGTGGCCTCGTACGTCGCGGACAAGGCGCTCGGCAGGGGCGTCCCCGCGTTCGAACTCAAGCAGGAGTGCAACGCCGGCACGGGGGCCATGGAGCTGGCCGCCCGTCATCTGGCCACCACGCCCGGTGCCGCCGCCTCGATGCTCACCACCGCGGACCGCTTCGGCGAGCCGCTGATCGACCGCTGGCGCGACGAGGCCGGAATCGTCTACGGCGACGGCGGCACCGCGCTGCTGCTCTCCAACCAGGGCGGCTTCGCCAAGCTGCTGTCGACCGCGACCCGGGCCGACAACTCGCTGGAGGTGGTCACCCGCGGCCCCGGTTTCACCCCGCTGCCCGACGAGAAGCCGCTCGGACTCGCCGAGCGCCTCGGTCACTACCTCCAGCACCACGGCAACCTGCGCGAGGCCACCCAGCGTCTGGTGGGTGTGGCGGTGGCCGCCGTCGACGCGGCGCTGGCCGACGCCGGCAAGCAGCGCGAGGACATCACCTGGGCCGTGATCCCGGCGAGCGGCCGCAGCAAGATGGAGTGGCAGGCCGGCACCGTCCTGGGACTGGCTGAGGACCGCACCAGCTGGGAGTTCGCCCGGCGCAGCGGACACCTGGGCGCGGGCGACCAGTTCGCGGGACTCAACGACCTCGCCGAGCGCGGGCTGCTGCGCGTCGGCGACACGGTCCTGCTGATCGGCGCCGGTTCGGGGTTCACCTCCACCTGCGCCGTGCTGGAGATCACCGAGGAACCGGCCTGGCAGACGCCCGCCGCGCACGACGAGGAGGCGCGGTCGTGACCAGCACACTGACGTCGTTTCCGGCCTCGGCCCTGATCGACGACGCCGTCGGGACCGAGACCGCCCCCCGGGTCGACAACGCCGCCGAGGTGTTCCTGACGGCCGCCGCCGCCCGGTGCCCCGACGCCCCCGCCGTGCGGGACCGCTACGGCATGTGGACCTACGCTGAACTCGACGCCGCCGCCGACTCCTTCGCCCGGATCCTGGACGGCCACGGCGTCAAGCCCGGCGACCGGGTGCTGGCCCGTGTCGGCAGCAGCCGCGAGTTCACCGCCCTGCTGTACGGGACCTGGCGACACGGTGCCGTCCTGGTGCCCATCAACCCGGGCATGAAGGCCTTCCACCTCCAGTCGGTGATCGCCGACTCCGAACCCTCGCTGATCGTCGCCGAGGACGCCGAGCGCGACGGTGCCGACGGCCTCAGCTGGCCGTCCGGCGTGCCGGTCGCCGTCGTCTCCGAACTGGACCTGTCCGGTCCGGCCGACCCGGCCGCCCGTAGTCAGACCGAGGTGCCCGCCGACCGGCTCGCCCTGCTCATCTACACCTCGGGCAGCACCGCGGCACCCAAGGGGGTGGCCTGCCCGCACGGGCCCGTGGCGTTCGCCGCCCGCGCCATCGCGGCACGGTTGAACTACCGCCCCGACGACGTCGTGCTCACCGCCGTCCCGCTCTCCTTCGACTACGGCCTCTACCAGGTCTTCCTCAGCGCGCTGGCCGGCGCCGAACTGCTGCTGTCGGGCCCCGCCGACCACGCCCGGCTGCTCGGTTTCGCCCGGGACCACGGGGCGACCGTCGTGCCTCTCGTGCCGTCCCTGGGCGAACTGCTCGTCAAACTCGCCTCCCGCGACCAGCGATCCACCCGCGTCCGCCTGTTCACCAACACCGGGGCCGCCCTCAACGCCCCGCTCATCGCCACACTCCGGGAGACGTTCCCCGGCGCGTCGGTGGTGCCCATGTACGGCACCACCGAGTGCAAGCGGATCACCATCCTCGAACCCGACGGCGATCTGGCCCGCCCCGGTTCGGTGGGGCCCGCGCTGCCCGGCACCGAGGTGCTCGTCGTCGACGACGACGGACGGCCGGTCCCGACGGGGGAGACCGGCGAGATAGTGGTGCGCGGCCCGCACCTGATGGCCGGCTACTGGCGTTCCCCCGAGCAGACCGCCCTGCGGTTCCGGCCGGGCGCGGACGGCGGCCCGGTCACCCTGCACACCGGTGACTACGGCCGGCTCGACGAGGACGGGCACGTCTACTTCCAGGGCCGCCGGGACGACCTGTTCAAGCGGCGCGGCTCACGCATGAGTTCCGTCGAGATCGAGGCCGCCGTGCTCGACATCGACGGCGTGCGGGAAGCGGCGCTGCTCGTGCCGGAGGACGACCGCGACATGGTCCTCTTCGTCGTCGGCGAGCGTCCCGACGTGGACGGGGAGCAGGTGCTGGCCCGGCTGGGGGACCGCCTCGAAGCCGCCAAGGTGCCGGACGTCTGCCATGTGCTGGACGCTCTTCCGCTCACCCCCAACGGCAAGACCGACCGCAAGGAGCTGCGCCGGCGGCTCATGGAGGGCACCGATGGCCACTGACCACGACCACGCCGGGCATCCCGGCGACGACCTGACGGTCCGTCGGCTCGTCGAGCAGTACGGCAGCCCCCTCTACGTCTACGACCTGGCCCGGGTGCGCGCAGCCCTGGAGGACCTGCGGGCGGCCCTGCCCCAGCCGTGCCGCGTCTACTACTCGCTGAAGGCCAACTCGCACCCCGACCTCGTCGCCGAGCTGCGCCGGGGCGGCGCCCGCGCCGAGGTGACCTCACGCGGCGAACTGGCCGCGGCCCTGGAGGCCGGTCATCCGGCGGCGGAACTGATGTACTCCGGTCCCGGCAAGGTCCCCGCCGAGCTCGACGAGGCGATCGCGGCGGGGATGCGCACCTTCTCCGCCGAGTCCTTCGGCGACCTGGAGCGGATCGGCGCCGCCGCCGACGCCCAGGGCGTCACCGCGGACTGCGTCCTGCGCATCAACGCGGCCGGGGCACCGGGCCAGGCCGGGCTGCGGATGACCGGCGGCCCCTCCCAGTTCGGCTTCGACCTCGACGACCTGGCCGAGCACGGGGCGAGGCTCCTGGTGAAGGGCGTCCGGATCATCGGAATGCACTTCTTCCCGCTCACCAACTCCCGGGACGAGGACGGTCTCATCGCCGAACTGGCCCAGAGTGTGCGCACCGCCGCCCAGCTCCGGGAGGAACTCGGCATCCCCCTGCATCTGCTGGACCTCGGCGGAGGCTTCGCCGCCCCGTACGCGAACCCCGGCGAGCGGCCCGTGTACGGGAGGCTGCGCACGGCCCTGACCGCCGTGCTCGACGAGCACCTGCCGGGCTGGCGGGACGGCGAACCGGTGATCGCCTTCGAGTCCGGCCGCTACCTGGTGGGCGACAGCGGCCGGCTGGTGACCACCGTCACCGACGTGAAGAACAGCCGCGGCAACACCTACGCGGTGCTCGACGCCGGCATCAACCACCTGGGCGGCCTGTCGGGCCTGGGCCGTCTACTGCCCCTCTCCGCCCAGCCGCTGGCCGGCTCCGGCCCGGCGGCGGACGACGCCGGTGACCGGGAACCCGCCATGGTCACCCTCGCCGGTCCACTGTGCACCCCCGCGGACATCCTCGCCCGCGCGGTCGACCTGCCGGGGCTGCGCCCGGGCGACCTGCTGGCCTTCCCCAACGTGGGCGCCTACGGACTGTCCGCGAGCCTGCTCGGCTTCCTCGGCCACCCGGCGCCCGCCGAGCTCGTCGTGGACGGCACCGAGACCGTCTCCGCCGGCCGCCTGACCCTGCGGCGCCACACCGTCTCCCCTCTCACCGCTTCCCGTACGGAGGACACCACCGCCATGACAGAGACGACCACGGGGACGACGCCTGTCGGCACGGCGGACGAACCCGCCGCGCCCTGGGACCCCACGTACTCGGCACTCCTCAAGGAGGCCCTGCCCCGGCTCGCCGCCCAGGGCGAACTGAAGCCCGACACCAGCCTCAAGGCGGCCGGCCTCGACTCGCTCGCGATGGTGGAGGTCCTGGTCCGGGTGGAGGAGACGTACGGCATCGCCGTCCCGGACTCCGAGCTGATGGCCGACACCTTCGCCACCCCCGCCTCGCTGTGGCGCGTGGTGTCCGCCCTGCGCGAGCAGGCCGCGGGCCGTGTCTGAGCCGGGTGCCGGTGAACGGCTGCGGTCCCTGCTGGGCCGCACCGGGCTGAGTGAATGGCTGGCCGCCGTCTCCCGCGTCGAGGGTGGCACGGCCGACAGCCTGCTGCGTCACCACCACGTGACACACGCCCCCTCGACAGGGGCCCGACGGTGTCCGGAGCCCGTGGGCTCCGGACACCGGGCCTGACCGCCGCCGGAACCGCATCGGTTCCGGCGGCGGTCGTCCGCCCCCCTCCGACCGCAAACCCCGCACACCAGGGCGCGGGCCCGCGCCCGTGAACCCGAGGTGACATCAGATGACTACAACTCACGAGCGTCCGGCGGACGCGACGGCCGAGGGAGGTGCCGGGACGACGAGTCGGCGGGTCGTCGTCCTCGCCTTCCTGACCATCTTCCTCGACGGATTCGACACCGCCTCGCTCGGCTTCGTCGTCCCGACGCTGGCGAGGGAGTGGGATCTGGACGAGTCCGCGTTCACACCGGCGCTCGTCGCCACCAACCTCGGTGTGGTGATCGGTTACCTGTGCTCCGCCCGAGCCGCCGCGCGCTTCGGACGCAAACCCCTGATCGTCACCGGCACCCTGGTCTTCGCGGCGGGGTCGGCACTGACGGTGCCCGTGGACTCGGTGACGATGCTCGGCGTGGCGCGCCTGCTGACGGCGCTCGGTCTCGGCGCTGTGCTGCCCGCGTGCGTCTCCCTCACCGCGGAGCACGTGCCCCCCGCGCGGCGGGAGTCCGCCAGCGTCGCGGTCGTCCTGGCGATCGCCGTCGGCGCCGTCGCCGGAGGCCTCGCCAGCACGCCCCTGATCACAGCGTTCGGATGGACTTCCGTGTTCTGGGCCGGTGCCCTGCTGCCTGCTCTGATGGTCCCCCTGCTGGTACGGGGCCTGCCCGGCACCCCCTCCTCCGCCGTGCGACGCGCGGAGGCGGCGGACCCGTCCGTACGCCGGCTGTTCGAGAAGGGCACAGCCGTGCCGACGGTACTGCTGTGGTGCTTCGCCCTCCTGATGTACACGACGAACTACGGCCTCCTCACCTGGCTGCCGACCCTGCTCGCCCGGGGATACGGCTTCACTCCCGAGCAGGCACCGGTGGGCACGTCGATGATCGCCGTGGGCGGTGTGCTCGGCGGACTGGTGATGGTTCCCCTGTGCGCGCGGCTCGGTACGCCGCGCGCCCTGACCGTGATGGCGCTGACGGCCGTCGTGTTCCTCGTCGCGACGGCGTGGGCGGACACCGCCCGCGCGGCGCTGCTGGTGATGCTGGCCGCGGCCGGCGCCGGCATCGTCGCGGGCGTGCTCGGCCAGACGGCCCTCGCGGTGACCCTGTACCCCACCGCGACCCGCACGACCGGTGTCGCCTACGCCGCCGCGCTCGGCCGCACCGGCTCCGTCATCGGCCCCGCCGTCGGCGGAGGGCTCCTCGCACTGGACGTCCCGGGCCGCGAGATCCTGCTGCTGTCCGCGGTACCGCCCGCGCTGGCAGCGCTGGTCGCCTTCGTCTTCGTCGTACGGGCGCGCTCCACAGCGGTACACGACCGGTCCTGACGCGTTCTGCCCGGCAGCCTCCGGCTCGCCGCACGTGGGCCCCGGCCTGTTCAAGGCCGGGGCCCACGTGCGGCTGCGTCCGGCCGGACGGCCGTCCGTCTCCGGTCCGGCCACGTGCTCGACCAGGGGGCTCGTCCGCCCGCCTCATGGCGGGTACGCCGTGTGTACGCCGCCCACACGAACGCCCCGGGCGGGGCCGGAGGACCGGCCCCGCCCGGGGGAGTCGCGTACCGCGTGGAGAAGGCGTCGTACGAGGCCTCGTCACCAGGTGACGGGCAACGCGGTGATGCCGTGGACGAGCATCCCGTGCGGACGGGGCAGTTCCTCCGGCGCCACGGCCAGCTTGAGTGTCGGGAAGCGCTTGATGAGCGTGCCGATCGCTATCTGGAGCTCCAGGCGGGCCAGGCCGGAGCCGATGCAGTAGTGCGGGCCGTGGCTGAAGGCGAAGTGCGGGTTCGTCGGCCGGTGGAAGTCGAGCCCGTCCGGGTCGCTGAACTGGCGGGCGTCCCGGTTGGCCGAGGCCAGCCCCGGCAGCACGGCGCTGCCCGCCGGAATCAGCACACCGCCCAGCTCGACGTCCTCCGTGGCGATCCGGAGCAGAGCCTCGTCGCCGGGCGGGTAGGCGCGCAGCATCTCCTCCATGGCGTTGCCGATCAGCTCCGGCTCGGCGCGCAGGGCGGCCAGGTGCTCGGGGTGGGTGAGCAGCGCGACCACGCTGTTCGCGATCTGGTTGACCGTCGTCTCGTGGCCGGCCACGAGAAGGCTGATCCCCAGGAAGATGAGCTCCTCGTGGCTGAGCCGGTCACCGTCCTCGTCGTGGATCTGGACCAGTGCCGACAGCAGGTCCTCACCAGGGTTCTCCCGCTTGGCCTCGACGAGTTCGGAGAGGTACGTGAACAGCCCGATCTGGGCCTCCAGCATCTCGTCCTTGGTCCGCGAGGTGGTCGCCAGGAAGGCGCTCGCCCAGGCGGCGAACTTCTCCCGGTCGTCGAAGGGCACCCCCAGCAGCTCGCAGATCACGATCACCGGAAGCGGGAAGGCCAGGGCCGGGATGAGGTCCAGCGGGCCCTCCTGCTCGGCCATCGCGTCCAGCAGGGCGTCCGTGTGCTCCTGGATCCGCGGGCGCAGAGCGGCGACCCGACGGGCGGTGAACTCCCTGGAGACCAGCTTGCGCACCCGGGTGTGCTCGGGCGGGTCCATGTTGAGCAGGCTCTTGAACTTCTGCGGGGCGGCCGCCAGCCGGGGGGCGCCGTCCTCCAGCGTGGCGGCCCGGCTGAACCGCTGGTCCGACAGGACGGTGCGGACCTCGTCGTACGTGGTGACCAGGAAGGCCTGGTCGCCGCTGGGCATCCTCACCTTGGACACGGGGCACGTCTCCCGCAGGTCCTTGTAGACCGGGCAGGCCTGCATCGCGGACGGCCGCTCGAAGGGGTAGGGACGTACGTCCTCGTCGTCGTGGGCGGAGTGCGCGGCAGCGGTGTCGGGTGCCGTCTCGGGCTGTGCGGTCATGGTGGTGAATCCTCTTCGTAGCGCGTCGGAGTCGGGCGGTGGGGTAAGGCGCGGTGCGAGGTCGGCGGGGTCAGACGTCGGACGGGTCGGCGCCGAGGTGGGCGGCGGGCGCGGCGGGTGCGGAGGACGCCACCCGCACCACGGTGCGGCCGGTGCGGTGCGCTTCCTGGAGCGGGTAGTAGATGCCCGCGACGATCCGCCGCTTCAGGGCGTCGTTGGAACTCACCAGCCGGTAGGCGAGCTTGCGCAGCGCCACCGGCACGGTGCCGGACAGCGCGAACGCCCGTTCCTGGCGCAGCTGCAGGTCACGGGAGCGGGCCACGGCCTGCTCCCGCTCGTGCTGGAAACGCTCGGTGGCCCTCAGCAGCGCCGACCGGTGGTCGCCCGAGCCCCGCAGGACGGGAGCCACCAGGGGGGCGAGCATCACGGCGTCGGTGATGGCGTGGTTCACGCCCTGCCCGAGCACCGGTGTCAGCGTGTGCGCCGCGTCGCCGATCAGTACCAGGCCGGGCATGGACCAGCGCTGCACGACCGTCGTGAAGATGTCCAGCATGGAGGTGTCGGACCAGCTGGTGACGGACTCCCGCACCTCCCGGGAGATCTCGGGGGCGAGCTCGTCGATCCGCTCGTACAGCGCCGGCAGGCCCTGCCCCCGCATCTCCCGCAGGCCGCCCTTGGGGATGTTGAAGCCGACCCGAACCAGGTCGGGCACGGTGGGGATGAACAGGCCGTGCCGGTTCCCCCGGATCCGCACCCGGTAGGTGTGCGGGTCCCAGACCTCGGGGACCGGCACCTTGAACCAGACGAAGTCCCGCTCCAGCGGGATCTTCTCGTACGGCAGGCCCGCCATCTGGCGCACCTTGCTGAACCGGCCGTCCGCGCCCACCGTCAGCGTGGCCCGCACCTCGACGTCCCCCTCGGGGC
Source organism: Streptomyces ossamyceticus (assembly GCF_001418475.1). GTDB lineage: Bacteria > Actinomycetota > Actinomycetes > Streptomycetales > Streptomycetaceae > Streptomyces > Streptomyces ossamyceticus. Next base: position 20,405 of record NZ_LIQX01000712.1, read on the forward strand.
CGCGGACCCGGACGCCGGTCACCGCCTCGCCGTCCCGCAGCAGTTCCACCGCGGTGCTCCGCCGCAGCAGGGTGAACCCCGGAAGCGAGGCACCCTCCTCGGCCAGCGCCGTCAGCAGCGGCGGCTGCGGAAGCTCCATCGGGTAGCGGCACGGCTGGTCGAACGCGGAGAAGTCGGCGTCCAGCACCACCCGGCCGCCGTCCATGATCTGCATCCGGCGGGTTTCCAGCGTCTGGTCGCGGACCTTGTCCAGGATCCCCAGACGGTCCAGCAGCCACACCGAGTCGGGTGAGATCGACTCACCGCGGAAAGAGCGGTCGAAGTGGCCGCTCTGTTCCACGACGACGACCTCCACCGAGCGGCGGGCCAGTTCGAGGCCGAGTGTCATTCCCGCCGGTCCGCCGCCGATGATGCACACCTGGGTGTGCACCGCCGCGTTCCCGGCCGGCCTGGCCCTGTCAGATCCCGTCACGGGCTGTCCCTCCTGCACGTCGGCCCCTCGTCGGGGAGAAGTCGGCCTCACGGCCCAGGGGGAAGCCCTGACGGCGTCACGCGCCGTCGGCTGCCTCCCCGACGGCTCCGCCCGGGGCACCCCCGGGCGGAGCCGCACCGCGCCGTGGCGCAGGTCGGCCGGACACGGGGCGGTCCCGGCCGAGGCTCGTCGTACGCGGCGCCGCCATGCTTCGGGCGCCTCCTAAAGCCGGTCTTGCGCCCTCCTCCGCCGAGCGGGCCCGACAGGGCCGCCGCGCAGCCCATGAGGCCGTCGCCCGGGCTTCAGCGCACCGGCGCGCCCGCTCGGGCCTCGCCTGCAACCCCACCTTCTGGCGCCTGTTCGCCGGCGACGCCGTCCTCGACGCGGTCCGTCTGTCGCCGTGGTTCTTCGACCTGGGTCCCTTCCGCCGGTCCCGCCGCACGCGCCTCGGCCACCGCGCACACGGTGCTGTACGGCGGCTCCGACGTGCCCGCGCAGTGGCCCACGAGGGCGTCGCCGGGACTTCAGCGGAAATACAGCGCCGTGCCCGATCCTGGGCGTCGCGCGTCACGGTCGGCGGGAGCGTTCCGGCCGATGCGGACACCGCGCCCGCCCGCGTGCCCCCCACCAGCCCCTCCCCGGGCAGTCAGCGCATCCTCCACGGCCCTGCGGATCACGGCCCGCAGACGGGAGGAAGAAGGA
>NZ_LIQX01000713.1 GCF_001418475.1 Streptomyces ossamyceticus
ACGAAAGTGCTGTTCTCCCGCAGCCCGACCCCGCCGAGGCCGCCCTCCTCACCCGCGTGCTCAGCGCCCTGCTCCGCGAGAACGTGGTCGGGCTGCGGGAGAACAGCACTTTCGTCGAGCGGCCGGACGGCCCCTGGCTGCGGTTGCCCGTCGGCGACGACGCCCTGCTGCTTCCCGTCACCGAGGACGGCTTCCAGCAGGTGTACGCCGCCCGACTGCCGCTGCTCCTCCGGGAGTCGGACGGCACCGCGTACCCGACCTGCGCGAGTGCCCTCGCCCAACTGCGCGCCCTGGCCGACCCCGTCGACCACGGTGGCTTCGACGCCTTCGCCGAGGAGTGCCGCCAGGCCCTCCTGGCGACGCGGCTGCACGACGACACCGCCGAGGAGGTCGCCGACGGGCTCGGCGAGCTGTACGGCACCGACCTCGCCGAATGGACCGGGCTGCGGGGCCAGCTGGCGTACGAGACCCTCGCCGCCCGGCTCGACCACCCCGTCTACCCGACCGCACGCGGTCGAGCCGGCCTCGACGAGCGGCAACTGCTCGCCCACGCACCGGAGTTCCACCCCGAGTTTCGACTTCAGTGGCTCGCCCTGCCCCGCGAGTCGGTCACCGTCGCCGGGCAGCTCCCGGACGGATGGCCCACCCCCTCCGCCCTCGGTCTCGCCGACCTCGACCGCACCCATGTCGCCCTGCCCGTCCACCCGTCGACCGTCGGCGCGCCCCTCGACGCCGCGCTGCGCGAGAGCGGACTCGCCGGCCGGGCCGTACTCGCCGACTGGCCGTACCTCGATGTCGTCCCCACCCTGTCGATGCGCACGGTCGCCCCGACCGCTGCTCCCTCCCTGCACCTCAAGCTCCCGCTGGCCACCTCGACCCTGGGCCTGCGCAACAAGCGCTCCGTCAAGCCCGGCACCCTGGTCGACGGCGCCGCCGGCCAACGGCTCCTGGAGGCGGTGATCGACCGCGAACCCCGCTTCCGGGGCAGGGTGCTGCACGCCGACGAGACGGTGTACGCGCACGCCGGGCACGAACTGCTCGCCGTCCTGTGCCGCCGCTACCCGGGGGACCTCGACGACTCCGCCGTCGTCCCGATGGCCGCCCTCCTCGCCGAGGCGCCCGGCGGCGGCCTGGTCGTCGACCATCTCGCCGCACGCCACCACGGCGGTGACGTGACCGCCCTGTTCGACGCGGTGCTCACCCTGCTGTTCGACTGGCAGACGACCCTCTTCGGGTACGGCATAGCGCTGGAGTCCCATCAGCAGAACATCTCCCTGGTGTTCGACCCCGCCCCCGGTGAACTGCGGCTGCTGCTGAAGGACAACGACGGCCCCCGCGTCAACAGCACCCGGCTGACCACCACGCTCGGCGGCGGCACCTGGGGCTTCGACGACGACCGGACCTTCGCCCCCGGCGACCGGGCGGTGGCCGACGTGTTCACCACGATCACGGTGCACCTCTGCGCGGGCGCCTATGCGTTCGGCCTCGCCCGCCACGGTCGCGCCCCGCTCCCGGTGCTGCTGGACCTCGTACGGGACCGGCTGACCGAGGCCGTCGACCGGCTCGGCGGCGACGCGGCCGCCGCACTGCGGGAGCGGGTCCTCCATGCCCCCGAACTGCCGGTCAAGGCGATGGTGACCGCCGGGACCCTGCTCAGCAAGGAGCGGTCCGGTGCCGCCGACATCAACAAGCACTACACGACCGGTCCCAACTACCTCCTCCGACGCGGAGGTCCGGTGTGAGGGCCGACCCACGACCGACGACGCGTCCGGCAAAGCCGCCGATGCGTCCGATGGCCGGTCCGGCGACTCGTCCGGCGGCCTGTTCGGCGGCCTGTTCGGCGGCCCGTCGGGCGATGCGTCCGGCGGCCGGTGCGGCGACGCGCCTGATGGCCGGTCCGTTGACCCGGCCGGCGGCCTGTCGGGCCACGCGTCCGATGGCCGGTCCG
>NZ_LIQX01000714.1 GCF_001418475.1 Streptomyces ossamyceticus
GGACCCGCCGGACCCGCCGGAGTCGCGGGAGCTGCCGGAGTCGCGGGAGCTGCCGGAGCTGCCGGACCCGCCGGAGCTGCCGGAGTCGCGGGAGTCGCGGGAGTCGCGGGAGTCGCGGGACCGGCCGGAGTCGCCGGAGTCGCCGGAGTCGCCGGAGTCGCCGGAGCTGCCGGAGTCGCGGGGCCCGCCAGAGTGGCCGGACCCGCCGGAGCTGCCGGAATCGCCGGACCCGCCCCCACCGCCGGGATCGACGTGCTCAACGCGGTCGCCGGGCTCGTCGACAAGTCCGTGCTCGTCCGGGAGGAGCACGACGGCCGGGTGCGCTACCGGCTGCTGGTCTCGCTGCGCGACTACGGCCTGGAGAAGCTGAACGACCTGGGGGAGACGGTCGCCACCCGGCGGCGGCACCGCGACCACTTCGCCCGGCTGGGCGCCGCGTACGAGCGGGCCTGGTTCGGCCCCGACCAGGTCGGCATCACCGAAAGGCTGCGTATCGACCAGGACGACTTCCGGGCCGCGCTGGACTTCTGCCTCACCACCCCCGGCGAGGCCCAGCACGGGCTGCGGCTCGCCTCCACCCTGTGGTTCCACTGGGTCGCGTACGGCATCTGGGGCGAGGGCCGGCACTGGATGGACGGCGCGCTGCTGGCCGGGGCCCGACCGGACGGGTCCCTCACCCGCGCCCTGTGGGCGGGCGCCCTCACCTCACTGGTGCACAGCCGCTCGGCCGCCGTCCTCGCCGGTCTCGACCCCGCCCGGCCCGCACCCGCCGACGACTCGGAACTTCCGGTGCCCGCGCCGCCGCCCGTCGCCCTCGGCCCCGGCCTGGCCCGGACGTCCCACGCCTCCTTCGTCGTCCTCACCCGGATCGAGCTGGCCTGCACCCTCGTCAGCCGGGGCCGCGCCGCCGAGGCGATCCCGCTGTGCGCCGAGGCCGTCGCCCTGTGCGAGGCCCACGGCGAACAGTGGGCCCGCTCCTGGGCGTTGCGCACCCTCGCCCTCGCCCACTGGTCGGCCGGGGAGTACGAGCGGGCCGCCGGGCACGCCCGCGCCTGCCTGCGGCTGCCGTACACCGAACGCCAGCACCAGAGCCTCGCCCGGACCCTCGACCTGCTCGCCGCCGCCGAGGCCCTGGCGGGACGGGCCGAACAGGCCGCCGTCCTGCACGGCGCCGTCGACCGCATCTGGCACGCCATCGGCGGCGGCGAGCAGGTCG
>NZ_LIQX01000715.1 GCF_001418475.1 Streptomyces ossamyceticus
AGGCCGCCCAGGACGGCCGGGGGGCCGCCCGCGTTCTTCCAGCGGGTGGCGATGGCGGCGGGCGCCCGGCCGTCCTGGGCGGCCTGCTGGAGCTCGTGGCCGAGGAGGTCCTCGGGCTGGACCCAGGTGAGGCGCAGGGCGGTCATCGGGTGCCCGCCAGGGTGGTGAAGGCGGCCTCGTGGGCGCGACGGCTGCGTACGTCCCGCTCGTGGATCTGCAGGGCCACCTCGGTCAACGCCGTGGCCGGCGCGTGCAGATCCAGGCGGCTCGCCTCGGCGACGGTCTTCGCCCAGTCCGCGGGCACGTCCGAGCCCAGCGCCCCGGCCAGGGCCCCGGCCATCGTGGCGATGGAGTCGCAGTCGCGGCCGTAGTTCACGGAACCCAGCACCGCGTGGCGGTAGTCGCCGCGGGCCACCAGCAACATGCCCAGCGCGATGGGCAGTTCCTCGATGGAGTGGAGCCGGGAGGGTCGGCGGGCACCCAGGGAGGGGGCGCGGTAGTCGGGGCCGACCGTGTCGAAGGGCGCCACCGCCTCCCGCAGCGGCTTCAGCGCCGACTCGAAGTCCGCGTGCCGGGACGCCACCTCGCACACCGCCTCGATCGTGGCGCGCGTGCCGTCCTTCGCCAGCCGTACGCAGGTGTCGACCACCGACCGCGCGGTGGCGCCCGGGGCGCACGCCGCCGCGACGGCCGCCGCGAACACGCCCGCCGCCTCCCTGCCGTACGACGACTGGTGGGCGCCCGCGATGTCGAGGGCCTCGGCGTACGCGCCCCTCGGGTCGGCCGCGTTGACCAGGCCGACCGGCGCCATGTACATCGCGGCACCGCAGTTGACGATGTTGCCGGCACCGGCCTCGCGGGGGTCGACATGGCCGTAGTGCAGCCGGGCCACCAGCCACTTCTCGGCGAGGAAGACCCGTTGCAGGGGGAGGGCCTCCGCCTCCAGCTCCGGGATCCAGCGCGGGGTGGTCATCATGTCGGGGACCAGGTGCTCGGCGATCGCGTAGGCGTCGAGGTGGTCGCGGACCCGCTCGTACACCCGTACCAGCGCGTGCGTCATCAAGGTGTCGTCGGTGACGTGGCCGTCGCCCTTGTGGTACGGGGCGATCGGGCGGGCGGTGCGCCAGTCGTCGCCGTTCCAGGGGCCGACGATGCCGTGGACGCGGCCGCCGTGACGTTCGAGGATCTGCTCCGGGGTGTAGCCCTCGACCGGGCCGCCGAGGGCGTCGCCGACGGCGGCGCCGACCAGGGCGCCGGTGATGCGTTCCTCCAGACCCGCGTCGGTATGGGGAACTGTGTGGCGATGGGGTTCCATTGGAGGCGTCATGCCCGAATCATCCTCCAGGGGTGCCGAGTTCCGTGGCTGCGAGAAGTTCGGCGAGGTGTACGAGATCCGTACCGGTGAGGCGGGGCAGGGCGCAGCCGGAGAGGGTGCGGCAGGCGTCCCGCCAGGTGTCGGGGACGGCGGCGGCGCCGCCGAGCGCGCCGGTCAGGGCTCCGGCGAGCGCGGGCGCGGAGTCGGCGACCCGGGAGAGGCAGGCGGCGGCGGGGACGGCCTCGGCGATCCGGCCGCGGGCGGCGGTGGCCAGGGCGAGGGCGACGGGGACCGTCTCGGCGGCGGCGATGCCGTAGCTGTAGACGTGGTCGACGATCTGGTGCTCCAGCAGCGGCACGAGCGCGAATGTTCCTTCTCTTCTGTGGCGGTGGGCCAGGTCCAGGGCGTGGCGGGCGTTGCGGCCGATCTCCGTCTCCGCGGGGAGTTCGGCGAGGGCCGCCGCCGCGCACGCGTCGACGTCCGCGCCGTCGAGGGCGAGCGCGAGGGCGGCGGCCATCGCGCGGGCGCCGTGCACACCGTCGCCGTCCTGGGTGTAGCGGGCGTCGAACTCGGCGAGTTCGGCGGCGCGTCGGGGGTCTCCCGGGTGGGCCACCGCGAGCACGCAGGCGCGGACGCAGGCCGCGTCGTCGAAGTAGTGCGGGTTGTCGTGGCCGGTGGCGGGCGGACGCAGGCCGGTGGCGAGGTTGCCGAGTCCCGCGCGCACGGAGATGCGGGCGCGCAGGGGGAGCACGGCGGACTCGACCTCGGGGGCACGCTCCGCGGCCGCGGCGATCTCGCTGGCGACGGTGTTCCAGGACAGGTCGATGGCGGCGCGGGTACGGCGCTCCAGGCTCAGGTCGCCGAGCGCGGCGGCGTCCCCGGCGCGCAGGAGGGCCTCTGCGGCGAACGCCGCCCATTCCGCGTCGTCGGAGGGGCCGAGGCGGAGCGGCTCGGGGGGCTGGTTGAGGGC
>NZ_LIQX01000716.1 GCF_001418475.1 Streptomyces ossamyceticus
CCTCGTGCTTTCACGAAGTGGGCTGTCCAGCAGGTGATCAGGACAGCAGAAAGTGCCTCTGACCAGCGAGAATGAGGATTGTCTAGGCCCTTGTTCCCGCCCCTGTCGGAGGCACTTTCCAGGTGAAGAAGCGTATCGGGTCGTACCCGCGCGTCCGCGTCGAGGGCGGTGGTCGCGGAGTGGTCTCGCAGGCCGGGTCCGTGCTGCTGGTGGAGACGGTCCGCAAGTCCGGCCTGGATCAGGCGATATCGACGGCACTGGCGCCCTGGCGGAAGCCCCGCGCGGTGCACGATCCTGGCAAGGTCCTGCTGGATGTGGCGCTCGCGGTCGCGCTCGGCGGCGACTGCCTCGCCGATGTCGCCATGCTGCGGGCCGAGCCAGCGATGTTCGGGCCAGTCGCCTCGGATCCGACGGTCTCCCGGCTCGTCGACACCCTCGCCGCCGGTGGGAACCGTGCGCTGACCGCGATCCGCCAGGCCCGCGCTCACTCCCGCGAACACGTCTGGCAACTGGCCGGCGACACGGCGCCGGACGCCGACGGGCAGGTGACCGTGGACCTGGACGGTGTCCTGGTGATCTCCCACTCCGACAAGCAGGACGCGGCCGCCACCTGGAAGAGGACCTTCGGGCACCACCCGCTGATGGGGTTTGTCGACCACGGCACCGGCGGGTCCGGCGAGCCGGTGGCCGCCGTGCTGCGGCCCGGAAACGCGGGCAGCAACACCGCCGCGGACCACATCACCACCGCTCAACTGGCCCTGGCCCAGCTGCCGAAGACCTACCGGCGCGGCCGGCGGACGCTGGTCCGCACCGACTCCGGCGGCGGCACCCACGAGTTCGTGGCCTGGCTCGCGAAACGCGGCCGGTGGCTGTCGTACTCAGTCGGCATGACCATCACCGAGCAGATTCACCAGGCCGTCCTCAAGGTCCCGACCCGCGCCTGGACACCGGCGGTCGAGCCCGGCGGCGAGATCCGGGACGGGGCCTGGGTCGCCGAGATCATCGGCGACTGCCTCAAGGGCTGGCCGAAGGGAATGCGGCTGATCGTCCGTAAGGAACGGCCGCACCCTGGCGCCCAGTTGCGGATCACTGACGCTGACGGACTGCGGCTGACCTGCTTCGCCACCAACACCACCGACATGCCGATCGCGGCACTGGAGCTGAGGCACCGCCGGCGAGCCCGAGCCGAGGACCGCATCCGTGCCGCGCGCGCCACCGGCCTGCGCAATCTGCCCCTGCACGACACCGCGCAGAACCAGATCTGGCTGGAGATCGTCCAGCTCGCCCTCGACCTCCTCGCATGGATGCCCATGCTCGCCCTGCTGGGCGAAACCCGCAGGTGGGAGCCCCGCCGCCTGAGGCTCCGCCTCTTCTCCGCCGCCGCCCAGATCATCACCACCGCCCGCCGCCGGCGCCTGAGATTCGCAAGCCACTGGCCCTGGACCGACGTGATCACCGACGCCCTCGCAAGGCTCGAAACTCTCCCAAACCCCGGCTGACCAGCACTTTCCCGTCCCTGCGAGTATCACCACCCGACCGGAGCCGTGGAACCCGGCGCACACCCGACGCGACAGCCGGGCCCTCAGCCTGGCCACCACCAGCCCGAACAACCGAAACGGCCCGCCGAAGAAACCGACGGACCCTCATGCAAGATCGAGG
>NZ_LIQX01000717.1 GCF_001418475.1 Streptomyces ossamyceticus
AAGGTGCTCAGTGCGGAGGCGGCGAGGCGGGCGGCGCCGTCGGGGTGTCGGCAGGCGCCCCGGTCCGGCAGCAGACCGGTCCTGCGGTGTAGCCGGGGCAGCAGCCCGGGGTCGGCCCTTCCGGCGGCCAGCGCGGCGAAGTCGTCGGCGACGGCGGGTAGTCCGAAGCGGCAGGGGCCGCACTGGCGGGCGCCTTGGGTGGCGAGGTAGGCGAGGATGCGCGCCGTCTCGCTCAGCCCGCAGACGGAGCGGGGAAGACCGACGAGAACGCCGGCCCCGGGTGCGGAGCCCAGCGGGGCCAGGTCGCGCCGGGTGAAGGGGGTGCCCAGGTGTTCCGAAGGGAGCCAGGTGCCGGCGAAGCCCCCGAGCAGGAGCGCCCGCAGAGGCTGCGTGGGACCTCCGGCGCGGGCGAGGATCTTGGCGAGGGGTGTGCCGAGCGCGACCTCCTGAACGCCCGGCATGGCGACGGCGCCGGAGACGGTGACGAGTGTGGTGCCGGGCTCGTGTGCGGTTCCCGTCTCCCGGAACCAGTCGGGTCCGTGGCGGGCGATGAGGGCGAGGTGGGCGAGGGTCTCGGCGTTGCTCACGAGGGTAGGGCGACGTGCGACGCCGCGTTCGTGGGCGCGTGGCGGGCTGCCCTGTGGGCGGGCCGGTCCTCCGTTGAGCCAGCGCACCAGCGAGGTCGACTCGCTGGAGACGTAGGCGTGCGGAAGGGCGTGCAGGCGCAGCCGCACCGGGTCGAGGCGGGCGCGCCGTCGTTCGCTCAGGGACGCACTCAGCTGCCGGTACTGGGCAGTGCGGGTGCGCGGCAGGCAGACGTGAACGGTGTCGGCGCCGACCGCGATCGCGGCCAGGACGGCACCGTCGAGGACGAGGTGAGGCGCGACGGCGAGCAGGAACTGGTCCTTGCGGCTCGCGGGTTCGCTCTCCATCGCATTGACGACGCCCACGGCCCGGCCACCACGTTCCGCCACGGCCCGCAGCTTGCGCGCGAAAGGGAACCCGGCGCCGCCACGCCCGGTGAGCCCGGCCGCCTCGGCAGCCTCCACCAGCGGCATCGACGACGTCCGGCTGCCGGCAGCCGGTGCGACAGGGGCCGGTCCGTGGCGTCGGAGGTGATCGGCGAGAGCGGCCGGCGCCCCCGTGGCGTGCCAGGCGGACAGCAGCCGGGCTGCGGCAGGGTCGTCCGGCGGGGGCACACGGTGCTGTGACGCGAGGGGGGCCGCGGCCGAGGAGTTCATCGTCCGCCTCCGAGCAGGATCGTCGTCGCGGCACGCTGGGCCCAGCCCGGCTGCAGCGGTCCGGTGGCGAGGAACGCGGTCAGCACCACCGGTACGGTGATCGCGCCCAGCGCGGCCGTCGAGCGCCGGACGCCCCGCCCGGGACCGGCCTTCGCCAGTCGCCACCACACGGCACCGACCACCGACATCAGGCAGGCGGCATACAGCCACAGCTGGAGAGGGAGCCGGGTGTCGGTGCCGGTCCCGACGCTGTGGAAGAGAGCGAGCGGCCAGGCGGCGTAGGCCAGCCAGTGCACGGCCTTCCAGCGGCGCACCCCGAGTCGGCGCCGTAGCGCGCTGGTGACCAGTACCGCGAGCAGAAGGTCGAGCGCGACCGTGCCCAGTCCGAGCCAGAGCGGACGGTAGGACGCCGCGAACGGCACCAGGGAGACCGCCCAGCCCAGGTGCACGAACGGATCGAGCACCGCGGTCACCACGTGGACGGCGAGGAACACCAGGGTGAGCAGGGACAGGTTGCGGTGCAGCAGCCCGACCTCGAACCTGCCGATCCGCCGCGGCGTGGTGCGTCCGCCGGCGGCGATGCCGAGCACCACGGTGGCGGTGAGCAGGATCAGGGTGAGGGTGCCGCCGACGCGGCTGGCGTACCACAGAGGGCTGCCGGTCAGGGCGAGTGTCGTCATCGCGGGCCTCCGGGGATGGCGGTCGGGGAGCCTGCCGGGGCCGGGGC
>NZ_LIQX01000718.1 GCF_001418475.1 Streptomyces ossamyceticus
ATCTACCTGTGGCCCCGCGCCGCGCGCCTGCGGGGCGGAGCCGGGAGGTGTGGGCCGGGGCCGTGTGCGGGGTGAGGGTGGGGTGTCGTGCAGAATCGGAAGTATGACCACCCCGGATCGACCGTCGTCCCAGGAGCAGCCGGAAACCCGGAAGCGCTCGGCGGCCTCGACGTCATCGGAGGGCACGCCGTCCTCGGAGACCCCGAAGACCGAGCCCGCTCCCGACACCGCGCAGGCCCGACCGCGGCAGACGCCCGCTGTGGCGGCCCCGCGGCCCGCCGAACCCGCAGAGCCCGCCACCCCGGCCCGTCCCGCCAAGCCGGCCTACAAGGACCGTGCCTACCGGTCGCCCGGCGGTCTCGCGGGCGGTGTGCTGCTCCTCGGCCTCTTCACCTGGCTCGGCACGGACGCGGTGTTCACCGGAGGAGGACGTACGCCCTGGCTGACCCTGGCCGCGCTGCTGCTGGCCGTGCCGCTGGTGGTCGCCTTCTCGGTGCGACCCGCCGTCTTCGCCAACGACGACCGCCTCCGGGTGCGCAACCCGTTCCGTGTGATCGAACTGCCCTGGGCCTCCATCGTCTCGCTGCGCTCCGGCTACTCCAACGAGGTGATCGACGAGGCCGGGACCAAGTACCAGCTCTGGGCCGTCCCCGTGTCGCTGCGCGCCCGCAAGAAGGCCGCCCGGCGCCAGGCCCGGGAGACCGGCAGGGCCGCCAAGGGCGACAGCAGCGGCCGTACGTCGCTGGAGGAGCGGACCGTCCGCGCCGAGACCGACCAGATCATGGCCGACCTGCGCGAGCTGTGCGAGGCCCGCGCGAAGGCCCCGGGCTCTCAGGGGGAGCCGACCGTCCGCTGGGCCTGGGAGGTCATGGCGCCGGCGGCGGCGGGAGCCGTACTGCTGACGATCCTGATCGCGCTCGGGTGAGCGCGGGGGCGCGGTACGCCTGACGGGGGGCGAGACAGACGTGGGTCGCCGACGTGGGTCGCCGCTGTCCCGCCTCTGTCCCGCCGCGAAGGGCACCCGTACTGAGAGCTCGTCAGACCCGGGCCGTACGGTCGTACGAATGATGAGCACCGTTGCGGTCCGAGTGTCTGGGTAGCCATGACCACGAACATCGAGTCCCCGGGGCGGCCGACGCGCAGGCTGCCCGAGTCCGCCGTGCCCGAGGGCTGCCCGGCCTGGAGCGGCGAGAAGGCACTGCTGTGGGCGCGGGCGCAGCCGCCGGTGTGGGTGCCGGTGCGGATGCGGTCCCTGCACCTGCTCGCCCTGGCCATGGTCGGGCTGACGGCCGGGTTCTGGCTGGCCAACTCCCGTGACGTACCGCCCGTCCTCGCCGCGCTGGTCCCCCTGCACCTGGTGTGGACCCTGGCGCGCCCCGAGGTGCTGCGGGTCTCCGGCCCCGTACTGACCCTCGTCCTCGCGTGGTACGGCGGCACGCACGACCTGCCGATCCTCGTGGGCTTCCTGCTGGTGACCGCCGCCTGGGCGCTCGCCGAGTTCCGGATGAGCGCGCGGCGTACCCAGCGGATGTGGGCCGTGAGTGCCGCCGAGGGGGTCACCGCCGTGGTGCCGGTGGGGGTAGGACCGCTGCGGCGCGGGCGGTTCCTCATCGCGCTGGGGCTGGTGCTCGCGGCCCTCGGCGGGGCGTTCGTCCTCGTCGCGTCCGGGTGGGACGCGCCCACCGACCGGCGGGAGGCCGTGCTGGCCGGGTGGTTCACGGTCGGCTGGGGGGTCACCGCGCTGGCCTCCGGCCGGCTGGCCCGACGCCGCGCCGCCGGGCTGCGCGGCGCCCCCGCTCCCGTCCTGCGGGTCCTCGTGCGCGACGGGGCCAACGGTGACGTGGAGGTCTTCACCGCCGACGACGTGGCGGCGCTGCGGCCGATGTTCACCGTCACCGCCGAGGAGTGGTACGACGATGACGACGAGGGCGACGAGGAGGACGAGGTGGCCCGCCTGCTCAAGGAGAAGGAGATGGAGGCGCTCCTCGACTCCCTCGACGCCGACGCGGAGGAGGCGGCACAGCCCGGCCCCCTGCGCGAGGCCGTCCTCTACGGAGCGCCGTACGACGGCGGCGAACTCGTGATCGTCAGCGCCCCCGAGGACGTGCGGGACGGCGCCGACGAGGCCCCGGGCGACGAGACCGAGGGTGATGAGGCCCGGGGCGAGACCGAGGGTGACAGGGGCCAGGGCGAAGGGGAGCGGAAGGCGCCGGAGGGCGTGCGGGAGCCGGGGAGCGGCGGCGGTTCGGGGGACGAGGAGTTCGTCGTCGAGTCGTCCATGGCGCCGGTGCGGGCTCTGTCCGAGCGGGCGGTACGGCTGCGGATCGCGGCGGAGAAGGCGCGGGCCCGGCGGGCCGCGGTGTACGCGGACCGGCGCGCGGCCGCCGCCGACGGGCTCACCGAACGGCTGGCGTCCGGGGCGGTACGGCGGTGGCGGGCCGGCTGGCTGGACCGGGCCGTCTGCCTGGTGGTCGTGCTGTGGGCGGCGCTGATGGTGCTGTCCGAGGTCGGCGGATGGCGGTACGTGCCGGGAGTCCTCCTCGGGGTCATCGGCGTCCTGCTGCTGCCGCGCATGGCGGCGTGGCGCATCACCGCCGACCGGGACGGGCTGTGGTTCAACGGCCTGCGCGGAGTCCGCCACATCGAGTGGGACCACCTCATGACCGTCCGGTGCGAGGGCGGCGAGCTGAAGCTGGACAGCCGCAGGCCCAGGTTCGGCTCGGCCTGGACGGCGCACGCGCCCCGCTGGGGCCGGCTGGAGCGGCGGTTCGGACTGGTCCACCCGTACGAGCGGACGGCCGCCGAGATCACCGCGATGTGGCAGGACCCGGCCCTGCGGCCCACGGCCCCGAGCGACGAACGCGCCCGGGGCCGGGCCCTGTGGCCGCTGGGCGCGGCCCTCGGGCTGGTGTGGGTGGCGGCGTTGGTGCTGGTGCCGTAGGGCGGCGGCCTCGGAGACCGCGGTCGGCGGAACGTGGCGGAGGCCCGCGGGGAACGCACTCCCGGCGTCCGAGGGCGGACCGGACGGAGGCCGGGCCGACGAGGGCCGAACGACGGAAGGCCCGGCCGACGAGGGCGGACACGACGGAAAGCCCCGGCCGATGACGATGCCGATGACGATCGTCGGCCGGGGCTTTCCGTGCCGCTTGGGGCGGGGGCGGGGGC
>NZ_LIQX01000719.1 GCF_001418475.1 Streptomyces ossamyceticus
GCGGGGACAGGGCGCCCGCCGACGCGCCCGTCGCGAGCTGGCCCGCGACGGCCGACTCGGCGGCCGTGAGCTGCTCCAGCTCCTCCTTCGCCTCCGCCCGGCCCTTCGCCGTGAGCGGCGAGACGGGGATCTCGCGCAGCCGCTCGCCCCACTCGCGCTGCCGCTGCTGGACCTCGTTGCGGGTCTTGGCGCCGAGGCCGGGGGCGTTGACGAGCTTGCGGCGGCTGTAGTCGAGCAGTTCGCCGACCGTCGTGATGCTCAGGCCGTAGAGGAACGACTGGGCGGCGGGCGTGAGGCCGGAGACGGTCAGCGGGGTGTCCCGGGTGACCTCGGCGGCGAGGCGGTCGCGCTGCTGCTCGGCGGTCTCCGGCTCGGCGTCCGCGATCGCCAGGGCGGCGGCGCCCTCGGCGGGCAGCCCCTCCCCCGCGGTCGTGGCCGCCGGGGCCGGGTGGCGGGAGCGGTGGCTGGAGGGGACGGTCTGCGAGGCGTCGAGGAAGACCTTGCGCCAGGCGTCCCGCATCGGCTTCAGCTCGGGGTACCGCTTGCCCGCGTCGCGGTGCAGGGCCTTCTGGAAGAAGGCGACGAGACCGTCCCGTACGGCCGGGTCGAAGGCCTCGGCCGCGATGGTCGGGTACGGCCACTCCTTCGCGTCGGTCATCCGGGGCAGGAGACTGCCGTCGCCCCACTTGGGCAGCTCGCCGGAGGCCATCTGGTGCAGGGTGACGGCGACGGCGTACCGCTCGGCGTGCGAGTCGTACGAGCCGCGGGTGATGACGTCGACGAAGGGGTCGAGGTAGCCGTCGGTGCCCGCGTTGGTGCTCTTCGCCGGGTAGCCGGCGAGGGAAAAGTCGATGAGGACGAGTTCGCGGGTGCGGTTGGGGCGGATGCGGACGGCGATGTTGTCGGGCTTGATGTCGCGGTGCCAGACGCCCTCGCCCTCCAGGAAGTCGACGGCGCCGAAGAGGTAGTCGCCGTACGCCTCCAACTGGTCGACAGGGAGGCGGCCGTGCTCGCGGAGCTGGCGGGCGACGGTCTCCTCGCGGCGGCGCGGGCGTGCGCCGCCGTCGGTGCCCTGGCCGGGCTGCCCGTGCGGGCCGGTGTCGTCGCGTTCGTCGCCGACGTACTCCAGGGCCAGGACCGTACGGCCGCCGATGTGCAGCGGCTCGGGTTCGACGAGGCGGATGATGCCGGAGTGGGGGCGCAGGCGGCCCATGGCCTCGGCCTCGCGGGCGAGGATCTCGCTGCGGCTGTCGGAGAGGGCGACCTTCAGCACGGCGAGCGGGCGGGTCCTGCGGGCCTCGGCCTGGAGGTCGCGGACGAGGAAGGCGCGGCTGGTGGAGCCGGTGCCGAGGCGGCGGCGGATCTCCCACCGGCCGGCGAACACGTCACCGGCGACGGCCTCCAGCGGGTCCTTGTCGGCGGCTGCGGTGTCGTCGTCCTCGTCGGCCGGTCCCTCCGGGGCGGTGGCCGCCTGGGCCGGGGCGGTGAGGGAGTCCTCGACGATCTCCAGCAGTTCCAGGAACTCGTCCACGCTGGACAGGCGCTGGCCGGGGCGGTAGGCGGTGGCGGCCTGCACCAGGTCGTCCACGTCCTCCGACAGGCCGTCCACCAGGGAGCTGGGGCGCAGGCCCTCGCCCGCCTCCAGGCGGGCCAGCAGCTCGGCCTGGCTGGCGGCCGGGGCCTTGCCGGTGACCAGGAGGTAGGTGAGGACGCCGAGGCCGTACACGTCGAGGTGGACGGGGTCGGGGTTGAGGGCGGTGAGTTCGGGGGCGAGGTAGGCGTCGGCGTCGTCGGCCACGTGCTGGGCGGACAGCGCGGTCGGCGCGAAGCGGGTCATGCCCTGGCCCTGGGAGGAGTCGCCGCTGCGCTGGGTGGCGATCTGCCAGTCGGAGATCTGGAGCTGCGGGGTGAGCCAGGCGGCCTCCTCCCCCACGGCCCGGCCCTTCCGGCCGCGCGGGCGGGGGACGACGAGCACGGAGCGGGCGGCGAGCGCCCGGTGGTGGATGCGGCTGGAGTGCGCGGAGCGCATGGTCTCGGCGAGCTGGCGGACCAGCGCCATCCGGCCGAGGATGTCCAGCTTGTCGCCGTACTGGACCAGGTACTCGTCCAGTTTCAGGGTGTCCGGGTGGTAGTCGAAGATCAGGGCGGGGCCGGCGGCGTGCCCGGAGGGGAAGTACTGCTTGAGCTCGACCACGCCCGGGTGCTTGAAGCGGCCCAGAACGGCGGCCTCGCGCCGGGCGGCGTTCTCGACGGACTGGCGCAGGGAGGCGTCGGAGCCGCGCTCGCTGAGGTAGATACGGACGCGGGCGGCCTCGGGGAGGTCGCTGTGGCGGGCGAGGTAGTCCGCCCAGGTGGGACCGGAGTCGAAGGACTTCCGCTCCAGCTCGTACGGGCCGACCTTGTACTGGGCGTCGCTCTTGCGGATGCCGATGTGCTTGAGGGCCGCCTCGATCTCGCGCGAGCCGATCGCGGTGATGCGGCGCCGCTCGTCGCGCGGGGGTGCCTTGAGCATCTCGACCAGCTGGTGGACGGTGTACACGCCGTTCTGGTCGTGGGCGGGCAGGCGTACGCGGAGGCTGTTGTCGGTGAAGCAGACGGCCTCGGCGACCCAGACGCGCTTGTTGCCGGGCAGGGCGAGCAGGCCGGCCAGTTCCTTGGCCTTGCGGTTGACCAGGTGCAGCGGGTTGCCGTGCGTGCGGCGGCGGCCACCGGGGGTGGTCTGCACCCAGGTGCCGTTCTCGGAGGTGACCGAGCCGTGCCAGTCCTTCAGCTCGACCATGCAGACGCCGCCGGGGGCGACGACCAGCAGGTCCACCTCGCGGACGTGGCCGGTGTTCGCGGTGAAGGTGAAGTTCGACCAGGCACGCCAGGGGTCGGAGTCCGGCAGCTTCTCCCGGATCGCCTCCAGGCCGCGGCGTTCATGATCGAACTCGGACTCGGTGACCGTGACCCACCGGCCTTCCCGCATGCCGTTCCCCGCTCGTCGTGTCCTTCGAGGGCCCGCCGTTCCCCATGGTCAGACCCAGGGTCCAGATCCTAGTGGCCGACCGTGCCATGAAAAGAGACGGTGAAGGACGGGAGTACGGGATCTTCCACCCTTATCATCCGAATTCGGCGACTTGCGGCGTGCGAACCACTCACGTTCTGGAGCCTCACCCATCCCCTCAGATGGAAATGCGCAAACTCCACACAGCCGAGGCCATCGCGGTCGACGCCGTCCTCACGCCCGGCGCCATCGCGTCCGCCGTCGGGGGCGGGACTTCGGAGCGTCCAAAATCGATCTGCGTCAACTGGCGTGTGCACTAACGTGGTTACCCGCTGCGCACCTTCCCGGAGGGTACGCCGGCGGTGTTCCAGGTGCCGGTCCTCGGCGCTGAGCGACGAGTGGTCTCCACCGCGTGTCTCACGCGGTGTGACTGCGGATGCCCGGTAGGGCGATCCCTGCCATTCCCAGCTCACGCTCAGGAGTGGAAACCGATGAACCCCGTTGAGTACAACCTTGCACGTCGTGACCGGATTCGTCAGATTCTGGTCGACGTCACGGTGGGAGTCATCACCAATCTGCTGGTGACGGCCCTTGTCGTGGTAGCGCGCCTGGTCTTCTGACCGGCAGGTGGCGGGCTCCGGGAGCCCGCCACTCCACGTACCGGTCCGCTGTTTCAGAAGAGACGCAGCTCTCCGGGCGGGGTGTTCTTCTTCCGACGCTGCCTGCGGCGGCGGCTTCCTCGGGCAGGACGGGGCAGATGCGGCTGTCGCGCCTGCTCCGGCAGGTTCTCCCAGGTGGGGCGCAGACCGTGGATGTGGACGTCGCCGACGAGCCCCTTCAGGTAGTCGCGGGTCTCCTCGTCCGTGGAGTAGAGCACGGTCGCCCGGCTCGCCCGGGTCATCAGCACGTGATACGCGTGCCGGACGAGACGGGCGAACTCGTCATCGTCCACGCTCTTCGGCTTCACCTTGGGATCGAACGACCCGGGAACGGCCACCCGTTTGACACCCGCCTCCTTGTCCGCCGTCTCCTTGCCCCGACGGAACACCCAGCGGTCGCCCCGGCGCACCATGTCCTCGCCCATGATCACGCCGCACCAGTCCCACTCCAGGCCCTGCGCGGTGTACACACAGCCGATCTGGCCGAGGCCGTTCTCGTGCACGGACCAGATCTTGGACGGTGGGACGGTCTTGTTCTCGCAGAAGGATTCGCTGTCGGCGTTCCAGGGCCGGTGCCAGTCACCGATCCGGACGTCGGCTTCGAGCCGCTTCTCCTTGCCCAGGGGTTTCGTCCAGGGCCAGCAATATCCGGCGACCATGCGCGCGGACGCTCCCGCCGCGGCCTCGGAACGAATGATCCGCTCCAGTTCCTCCGGGCTGTCCACGACCTCGACGTGCATCAGTCCGTCCGGAGTCCACACCTCCGGCTCCGCGTCGGACACTCCCAGCGCGCCACGCACCCAGCGGATGTAGCCGTCGCTGCCGCCGCATCGGAACTGTTCCCACAGGCTGCTACGGACCAGGTGGGCGTCGTAGCGCCGAGCCGCGTCCTCCACGAGGTCGACGGTGCCGACCTCCTGCGGGCGCACGGACTGACCCTCGTCGAGGAAGAAGATCGTCAGCCGGGAGGCGTCGAGCAGTTCGTCCACCTGAGGCTTGGTGCCCCAGTCCTCGGGTTTCCAGAAGCGGTTGGTGGAGCGGTCGCGCAGGCGGTGGGCCTCGTCGCAGATCAGCACGTCCAGAGGCGGATCGGGCGGGGTGACGAAGTTGCTGAAGTAGGTGAAGGTCTCCTTGAACTCCCGGTCACCGAAACCGACATGCTCCTGCAGGGCGCCGTTGAACGCCCTGCTGCCGCTCGCGTACTTGACCGTACGGCCCTCCGCCTCCAGTTCGGCCTTGATCTGGAGACCGATGGCACTCTTGCCCGTGCCGGCGCCTCCCGTGACCAGGAACACCACCCGCCGTTCATCAGGTATCAGAGCGGGCCGCCGGGGATCGGGAAGCACCTTGGCGGCCGTTTCCAGGATCTCGTCCGCGACCTTCTTCTGACGGCCACGCAGGGTGAAGACGGTGTCCTCCCCGCTGGAGCGGATCATGGCGTCGAGCAGCGGGGTGTTGCGCAGGCCCATGCTCCGTAACAGGATCTCGGCCGCCGAGTCGGCACCGTCGGCGGCGAAGCTGCTCCGCAGGTCCGACAGCAGTCGGGCGCGGCGGTCGCGGGTGTAGACACGGGCGTAGGCACCGGTCGGCGCGTCCACGCCGACCAGGGGGAGCACCGCGGCGTCGGTGGCGTTGTGCAGATAGGCGAAGCCGCCGCACTCGTAGTCCAGTCCGTGCAGCGGTCCTCGGTCGCTCGTGAACGCTTCGTAGTACTCCCGCAGTTGCAGTGCCGGATGCTTCTTCTTCCCCATACCGGGGACATGCACCAGCTCCGCGGTGGCTCGCTCCACCCGGGTCACCGTCGACCAGCGCTTCAACTCGACGAGCTGGACGGACAGCCCCTTCTCCTCGGGATGATGGCCCACGAGGACGACGTCGATGAGGCGCGGGTCCCCGGCGCGGTCGGTCTCGTCGAGCGTGGCCGCGCACTCGACGACCATCTCCACGTTCCCACGCTCGGCGGCGACCAGATCCTCGGCAAGACGCACCAGGCTCTCGGCCCAGGCGGAACGTTCAGTCAACGAGGCGTCGGTGCTGAGGAAGTGCTTCCACCTCGCGGCGAGGTGGGGCACCATACGGCGTCTCGAGTTCAGGTTCAGCAGATCCCGCGCTGCCAGTTTCAGCAGGAGCATGGACACGAGGTGGATCCCCCAGGGCACGAGTGACTCGTGCGGGTGGGGGCATGTCCACGTGGGAAGCCCGTCGGGCCGCGATGACGCCTGGGATCTTAAGGACGTGATCGCCTTCCCCGACGCATGTGACACGTCGGTCGGCTGGAAGCACAGGCATCATGGCCGGATACCACGCGCTCACCGCCGCAGGACGGGCTCCTCGGCCTCGGCAGGCCGTGGCTCCGGGCGGCCGGAGACCAGCTCCCGAAGCATCTCCCGGGTCTCCGGATCGGTCGAGTACACGATCGTGCCGACCATGCCCCGCGTCAGCAGCACCTTGTACGTGTTGCGGATGAGGCGGTCCACGTCGGTGTCCGGCGTGGACCTCTTGAACACCGGGTCCTTGGACGCGGTGCGGTCGGTGACCCAGCGGTCGCCTCGCCAGACCAGGTCCGGGCCGATGATGACGCCGGACCAGTCGTACTCGAACCCCTGGGCGGTGTAGACGCAGCCGATCTGCCCGAAGCCCGCCGGATCGGTGGCCCACAGCGCGGACGGGGGCGCGCCCAAGACCGACCGGTCCCCGCGCAGGTTCCAGGGCCGGGCCCAGCTCCCGATGACGACGTCGGCAGGCAGGGGTTCGCCGGGCTTGGGCTCGGGGGACCACCGCCAGCAGTAGCCCGCGGACATCCGGGCACCGTACTTCTCGGCGCGGCGGGCGTCCAGGAACGCCTCCAGCTCCTCCGGGCTGTCCGCGACCAGCAACCGCATGCGGTCGTCGGGCTCCCACACGACCGGCCCGCCGGGTTCGAGGCCGAGGAGCCGGACCACCCAGCGCACGTAGGCGTCGCTGCCCCCGCAGCGGAACTGGCTGTCCAAGGGCACGACACGGCAGGCGATGTCCCGTCTGGCCGCGGCCTCACGGATCTCCGCGACGGTGCCCATCTCGCCGGGGCGCACCACTTGGTGCTCGTCGAGAAAGAAGACCGGCACATGGGCGACGTCGATGAGTTCGTCGATCTGTGCCCTGCCGGTCCGCAGGGCCGCGCGGGTGTAGCGGTTGGCGGAGGTCTCCCGGATACGGTGTGCCTCGTCGCAGATCAGAGCACGCAGGCTGTTCTTCTCCGTGGTCATGAAGCTGTTGAAGTACTTGAAGAGGTCCTGCACTTCCCGTTTACGGGAACCGGCCACCTTGCGCATCGTCTTGGTGAACGACTGCGACCCGGTCGCGTGGACCGCGGCCTCACCCCTCCGGTACAGCTCGCCGAGGAGTTGGAGCGCGATCACGCTCTTGCCGGTGCCGGGACCACCGGTGACGATGACGATCTCCTTGCGGTCGGCGCGCTTCGCCCTCTCCACCGCGTTGACCACCATGCGGTAGGCGACCTGCTGCTCGTCGAGGAGAACGAACTGCTGCCGCTCCCGCACTTCCTGAGCGGCCACGGACATCAACTGCTTCGACGGCACGGTGGCGCCCGCGAGCAGTTCGTCGGCCGCTTGGGCACCGGGGTGCTTGTCGCTCAGCTTCGACCGGAGATGGTCCAGGAACGCACCGCGACGCTGCCCCGTGAAGAGCAGCCCCCGCCCGTCCCGCTCGATCTCCCTCAGGACGGCCACATCTAGCTCCGTGGCATTGTGCAGAAACGCCACGCCGTTGACCCGATGGCCGTGCTCTGCCACCGCACCATTGAAGTTGACCAGATAGTCGCAGTAGCGGCGTACCTGCTCGATGGGGTTGAGGACGGGGTGGGTGTAGGGGTCGACGTGACACAGTGTGGGGTCGTCGTCGTGGGGCAGTACCTGGCTCCACTGCTTGAGCTCCACGACGACATAGGACGGTTCCCCGGTGCCGGGGTGCACTCCGGCGAGGACGACGTCGGCGCGCTTGCTGTTCAGCGGGAGCGCGTACTCCAGCATGACCTCGACGTCGCCCAGGCCGGCGTCGTTGAGCGCGGCGGCCAGGACGGGGATGCTGCGCTCCCAGGAACGCACCTCCGAGGTGCCGGGCCGATGGCCGTGCAAGTGGACGAACTGCTCGGTGAGGTGCAGGAACAGCGAACCGTCGAGTGCCATGACGGCGACCGTTTTCGCGGACGCGCGGAACAGCAAGGACTTCCCCCAGGCAGCACGAAGAGACTCGTGCGGGTGGGGGCATGTCCTTCGAGACTCCACCGAGGTGGAGCGGAAGCCCGTCGGGCCGCGTTGACGTTGTGCTCGAGGGTACCTGGCGGTATGCGCAGTCGTACCGGTGATCGCCGGCGGCGGCAGACGAGTCGGGCTGTACGCCGGGTTCTGTTCCCGGGGTTCCTCGCGGAGCCCCGGGCGACGGCCATCCATCTAGGGCCGGTGTTGCCACCGGCCTCGTGCGGTCTACCCGCGGACTCGGGCGGGCAGCCCTCGAACGTCCGCGCAGGAGCCCTTCCCAATCCCTGGTGGGACTCCCTCTTGACCTTGCTCCGGGTGGGGTTTACCTAGCTGCCCAGGTCACCCTGGGCACTGGTGGTCTCTTACACCACCGTTTCACCCTTACCGAGGACCGAGGTCCCCGGCGGTTTGCTTTCTGTGGCACTGTCCCGCGGGTCACCCCGGGTGGCCGTTAGCCACCACCCTGCCCTGTGGAGCCCGGACGTTCCTCGGGAAGCCCCATAAAGGGACTTCACGCGGCCGTCCGCCCGGCTCGTCTGCCGTGTCGACCATGTTACCGGGCGGCCGGGGCGCTCCGGTCCCGCGGCGGCGTCGGCTGCGACGGCACCCGCCCCGGCCGCTCCGTCCGCCCCGTCCGCCTCGGCCCCGACGACCCCGTCGCCAGGAACGAGCCCGCCAGGATCAGGGCGAACGCCCCCAGCACCGTCCCCGTCAGGCGCTCGTCCAGGAAGAGCGCTCCCGCCGCCACCGCCACCGCGGGGTTGACGTACGTGAAGACCGTCGCCCTCGTCGGGCCGACCTCGCGGATCAGTTCCAGGAAGACGACGAAGGCAAGCGCCGTGCAGATCACGCCGAGGCCCGCCAGCGAGGCCAGGACGGAGGTCGAGGGCATCGTCGTCGGCCAGGTCAGGGCCGCCGCGGGGGCGTAGACGATCGCCGACAGGAGCAGCACCGGGGCGATCAGCTGCAGCGTCGGGACCTGCTTGAGATGGCGGGCCATGATCAGCGGGGCCGTCGCGTAGCCGATCACCGTGACCGCGACCTCCGCCAGTGAGCGTGCGTCGCCCCCGGTCAGGTGCGGGATCGTGAGGACGCCGACGCCGGCCAGGCCCAGCATCAGTCCGATCAGTCGCCGCCCACCCAGGTGTTCCGTGTCGCCGAAGAAGCGGGTCAGGAGCACGGCCACGATCGGTACGCCCGCGATCAGCAGGCCGGCCGTGGAGCTGGAGAGGTGGCGTTCCGCGTCGGTCAGGGTCCACCAGGGGCCGATCACCTCGATCACCGCGAAGGCCAGCATGGGGCGCCAGTGGGTCCGTACGGTCGCGGCCAGTCCGCCCTGGCGGATCGCGAAGGGGAGCAGGAGTGCCGCGCCCAGGGCGCAGCGGACGAACACCACCATCGACGGGGACACGCCGTCCACCGCCACTTTGATCATCAGGTAGGGGATGCCCCAGAGGACTCCCATCAGAGAGAAGAGGAACCAGCCGCGTGCAGTCATGGGATCAGTGTCCGGCCGGTGGGGGGTCCGGGTCTTGAACGTTGTTGCGGGGAGGAGTGGGCTGCCCCTTCGGGGCTTCTCCGGCCGTGCTTCGGGCTTACTGTCGTACGCCCGTCCGGTACGCCGCCGGGGTCACCCCCAGGACCCGTCCGAACCAGCGCGTCATGTGGGCCTGGTCGGCGAAGCCCACCTGGCCGGCGACCTCCGCCGGGCGGCCACCGAGTTCCAGGAGGGCGCGGGCCCGGCTCACCCGGTACTGCGCCAGCCAGGCGTACGGGGGCATGCCCATCGTCGTACGGAAGGCGCGCAGCAGCTGGTAGCGGGAGAGGCCGAGGTCGGCGGCCAGGACCGCGAGGGACGGCGGGGCCTGGAGTTCGTCGGCGAGGCGGTCGCGTACGGCCAGGGCGATGGTGCCGGCGCCGGGGACCGTGTCGGAGGTGGGGCGGGCCGTGGAGTGGCGGCGGGCCAGGGCCGTGAGCAGCCAGGGGACGCGGGACTCCGCCTCCAGCGGGTCGGGGCAGGTGCTCAGCTCGGTGTGGGCGTTGCGCAGGGCCGCGGCGAGTTCGGGGTCGTGCAGGAGGGGCTCCCGGAAGTGCGGGGTGCCGCCGAGGATGCCGTCGGTGAGGAGGGTGGGGGCCGGGTAGAGGGCGCGGTAGGCGTAGGTACCGTACGCCGACTCGCCGGTGTGGACCTCCCCGGGGGCGAGCACGACGATCGAGCCCTCCCCCACGGTGAGGGCACCGCCCCGGTACTCGATGCACGAGGCGCCGAGCACACAGATGCCCACGCTGAACTCCTCGTGGGTGTGCGGGGCGTAGCGGTGACGGTCGAAGCGGGCGGTCAACAGGTCGAGGGGGCGGTCGGGACCGCCCAGGGTCGCCCGTGTCCACCGGGTTTGTGGCGCCTGCTGTGTCTGATGTGCCTGTTGTGCCTGTTGTTCGGTGCCGTCCACGTCCAGCGCCCCCTTCGACGGTCGTTCCGGAGGGTGCAACGCGCGAGTGGCTTGATTCCCTTCCCGGTCGGCTGCGGTGGGCGGTTGCAATGCCCCAACGGCCAATGGAGGCGAGGCGGTTGACGCTCGTAGTGTGCTTGCCTCACGGACGGCAGGTAACCGGCGGGCACAGAAGCACGATGGGGGTTCTCCATGCAGCGTTCCACCTGGCCGCTCCTCGACGGTCGCACCCGGCCGCTCAAGTTGAAGGAGTGGGGGGACCTGGCCGTCATGGACCCCGACGCCGGCAAGCCGCCGCGCGGACACGGATTCCTGGCCGCCGAGAAGGACTGGCTGCACATCGACGCCGGGAGCGCCCTGGAGAACCCCGTCGTCACCCTCTACGCCGGTCAGGACCCGGGCGCGGAGAGCGGCTGGGACGAGGTCGAGGAAATCACCATGGTCTCCACGACCGGCTTCCTCACCCTGTGCGACAGCGGGTACGAGCCGTTGCGCAAGGAGAATCTAGCCACCGCGGGGGCCGGCGCCTACCTGGTCCGCGTCCACGCCAGCGACCGTTCGGTGGACGGCAGGCGGCCCCGCTTCCTGATCCAGGTCATCCCCGGCGACCGTACGGGCGCCGAGCCCGGACCGCCCTCCGCCACCATCGAGACCATCGAGGAGGCCGCCGGGCCGCTCCTCGTGCGGACGTCCTTCGAGCAGCCGGACGCGTGGGCGCGTCTGCTCCAGGCCCTCGAAGAGGGCTCGGAGCACCATGAGTCGATCACCGTCGTCGACAACCCCGCCTACGCCGGCTTCGCCGCGGAGCAGATCCTGGCGCGGATCGGGCGCGACGAGGAGGACTGGCCGCACAGCACGCTCGTCCTCGTCGCCGACGAGCGGGCACTGGGGTCGGCGGAGTGCCCCTTGCTGGCCGTGAACAACCTGCCCGACGAGGACGACGCCCCGTTCAGGATCACCCTCGCGGCCGCCGGTTCCTTCGTCGACAACATGGAGCTGGCGAACACCTACTTCAGCGAGTGGGCCGGCGGTGTCGAGGCGGACGGTGTCTACCGGGAAGAGCACTACTGACGGCAGTACTGACACACCGTCGCGGGTGCGGGTGCGGGTGCGGGCG
>NZ_LIQX01000072.1 GCF_001418475.1 Streptomyces ossamyceticus
ACGTGGGGGTGTCCCCGCGCGAAGGGTAACGGCCGTTGCGGTCAGCGCAACGGCCGTCGCCCGTCAGAGGCGCTCGGGGGTCCGGATGCCCAGCAGGGCCATGCCGCGGTGGAGGGTGCGGGCCGTCAGGTCGATCAGGAACAGACGGTTCTCCACGACCTCCGGCGCGTTGTCCGGGGACAGCACGTGGCACTGGTCGTAGAACGTCGTCAGCAGCGTCGCCAGCTTGAACAGGTACGCGGCCAGCTTGTGAGGCTCGTACCCCTCCGCGACCTCCGCGATCGTCTCGCCGAACTGGTCCAGGTGCAGACCCAGCGCCCGCTCCGCCGGGGCCAGTTCCAGCTCCGGGTGCGCGGCCGGACGGGTCTCGCCCGCCTTCCGCAGGATCGACTGGATACGGGCGTACGCGTACTGGAGGTACACCGACGTGTCGCCGTTCAGCGACACCATCTGGTCCAGGTCGAACTTGTAGTCCCGTACGGCGGACGTCGACAGGTCGGCGTACTTCACCGCGCCGATGCCCACGTACCGGCCGTTCTCGACGATCTCCTGCTCGGCCAGGCCCACCTTCTCGGCCTTCTCCCGGACCACGGCCGTCGCCCGCTGGACCGCCTCGTCGAGGAGGTCCTCCAGCCGGACCGTCTCGCCCTCACGGGTCTTGAACGGCTTGCCGTCCTTGCCGAGGACCGTGCCGAACGCCAGCTGGTGCGCCTTCACGTCGTCGTTCAGCCAGCCCGCCCGGCGGGCCGTCTCGAAGACCATCTTGAAGTGCAGCGACTGCCGGGCGTCCACGACGTAGAGCAGCGTGTTCGCCTTCTGGTGGAAGACCCGGTCGCGAATCGCGGACAGGTCGGTCGCCGCGTAGCCGTAGCCGCCGTCCGACTTCTGCACGATCAGCGGGACCGGGTTGCCTTCCGGGCCCTTGATGTCGTCGAAGAAGACGCAGAGCGCGCCCTCGGAGCGGACCGCGACCCCCGACTCCTCCAGCAGCCGGCACGTCTCGTCCAGCATGTCGTTGTAACCCGACTCGCCGACGATGTCCGGGTCCCGGATCTCCATGTCCAGCTTCTCGAAGACCGAGTAGAAGTAGATCTTCGACTCGTCCACGAACCGCTGCCACAGCGCGAGCGTCTCCGGCTCGCCCGCCTGCAGGTCGACCACCCGGCGCCGGGCCCGCGTCTTGAACTCCTCGTCGGAGTCGAACAGCGCCCGCGACGCCTTGTACAGGCGGTTCAGGTTCGACATGGCCTCCTCGCCGGAGACCGCCGTGTCCTCGCCTTCCGCCTTGTGGTCCAGCTCGTGCGGGTGCTCCAGCAGATACTGGATCAGCATGCCGAACTGGGTGCCCCAGTCGCCGATGTGGTGCCTGCGGACCACGTTCTCGCCGGTGAACTCAAGGATCTGGACGACCGCGTCACCGATCACCGCGGAACGGAGGTGGCCGACGTGCATCTCCTTCGCCACGTTCGGCTGGGCGTAGTCGATGACCGTCGTACCGGGGCGCTCCGCGAGCGGCACGCCGAGGCGGACCTCGTCCGCGTAGCGCTCCGCGAGGTTACGGGTGATCGCCGCGTCGGTGAGGGTGATGTTGAGGAAGCCGGGGCCCGAGACCTCGATCTCCTTGATCAGGTCGCTGGTCACCCCCGACTCGACCTTCGCGACGACCTGCGTCGCCAGCTCCCGCGGGTTCGCCTTGGCCTTCTTCGCCAGGGCGAGGATGCCGTTGGCCTGGAAGTCCGCCCGGTCGCTGCGTCGCAGCAGCGGGTCCGCGGGGGCCTCCGGCAGGGTGGCCGAGAGGGCGGTCGCGAGGCGCTGGTGGACGGAGGCGGTGAGGGACGTGACCGGAGCCATGAGATGGGGAGCCGTTCTCCTCGGGGTACGGGTGGATGTCGTTCAGTATCCCACGGGGGGTAAAGGGGTTTTCGGGCGAGCGGAGGGCGCGTCATGGCTCGGGGGTGCGCGGTTCGTCGGCGGGTGCGGGTGGGTCGTGGTTTCTCGCGCAGTTCCCCGCGCCCCTGAAGGGATCGGGCCTGCGGCCCGCCCTTCGTCCTGAAAAGCACGGGGCGCAGCCCCGGTCGCTTTTCAGGGGCGCGGGGAACTGCGCGACAAGCCCCCACTCACCCGCACCCGCCGACGAACACGCACCCCCGAGTGACTAGGCGCCCGACCCCCCTCAAAACGCGGTTTCGTGGTTATGGCCAGAGCTGGGAGAATGGGCCCCGTCGGCCGGGGACCGTACCGGTCGGCCCGGAGAACACTCAGAAAAAGAGGACGTGCCGATCGTGGCTCAGAGCACCGAGACCACCGACTGGGTCTCCCGTTTCGCGGATGAGGTCATCGAGGAGTCGGAGCGTCGGGCCCCGGGCAAACCGGTCGTCGTCGCGTCCGGGCTCTCCCCGTCCGGCCCCATCCACCTGGGCAACCTGCGCGAGGTGATGACGCCGCACCTCGTCGCCGACGAGATCCGCCGGCGCGGCCACCAGGTCCGCCACCTGATCTCCTGGGACGACTACGACCGCTACCGCAAGGTCCCGAACGGCGTCGACGGCGTCGACGGCACCTGGGCCGAGCACATCGGCAAGCCCCTCACCTCCGTCCCGGCGCCGAAGGGCTCCGCCCACCCCAACTGGGCCGAGCACTTCAAGGCCGCGATGGTCGACGCGCTCGCCGAGATGGGCGTCGAGTTCGACGGGATCAGCCAGACCGAGCAGTACACCTCCGGCGTGTACCGCGAGCAGATCCTCCACGCCATGAAGCACCGCGGCGACATCGACGCGATCCTCGCCCAGTACCGCACCAAGAAGGACCCGGCCAAGAAGCCGCAGTCGCAGAAGCCGGTGGACGAGGCCGAGCTGGAGGCCGCGGAGGGCTCCGGCGCAGCCGCCGAGGACGACGGCAGCTCCGGCTCCGCCGGGTACTTCCCGTACAAGCCCTTCTGCGGGCAGTGCGAGAAGGACCTCACCACCGTCACCGCCTACGACGACGCCACCACCGAGCTGTCGTACACCTGCACCGCCTGCGGCTTCGCCGAGACCGTCGCGCTGAACGAGTTCAACCGCGGCAAGCTCGTCTGGAAGGTCGACTGGCCGATGCGCTGGGCGTACGAGGGCGTCGTCTTCGAGCCCAGCGGCGTCGACCACTCGTCCCCGGGTTCGTCCTTCCAGGTCGGCGGGCAGATCGTCGGGATCTTCGGCGGCAAGCAGCCCATCGGCCCCATGTACGCCTTCGTCGGCATCAGCGGCATGGCCAAGATGTCGTCGTCCAAGGGGGGCGTGCCCACCCCCGCCGACGCGCTGAAGATCATGGAGCCGCAGCTGCTGCGCTGGCTCTACGCCCGCCGCCGGCCCAACCAGTCCTTCAAGATCGCCTTCGACCAGGAGATCCAGCGGCTCTACGACGAGTGGGACAAGCTCGACGCCAAGGTCACCGACGGCTCCGCGCTGCCGGCCGACGTGGCCGCCCACTCCCGTGCCGTGGGAACCGCCGCCGGTGAGCTGCCCCGCACGCCCCGCCCGATGCCGTACCGGACCCTCGCGTCCGTCGCCGACATCACCGCGGGCGCCGAGGCCCAGACCCTGCGCATCCTCAGCGAGCTCGACCCCACCGACCCGCTGTCGTCCCTCGACGCCGTACGGCCCCGCCTCGACAAGGCCGAGGCCTGGATCAACACGCACGTCCCCGCCGAC
Source organism: Streptomyces ossamyceticus (assembly GCF_001418475.1). GTDB lineage: Bacteria > Actinomycetota > Actinomycetes > Streptomycetales > Streptomycetaceae > Streptomyces > Streptomyces ossamyceticus. The sequence continues at coordinate 3,687 of NZ_LIQX01000072.1, forward strand.
CAGCGGACCATCGTGCGCGACGAGCCCGACGCCGAGCTGCTGAAGTCCCTCGACGAGCAGGCGCAGGGCTCCCTCCGGCTGCTGCTCGACGGACTCGCCGACCACTGGTCCCTCGACGGGCTCACCCATCTCGTCTACGGCGTGCCCAAGGTCCAGGCCGGGTTCTCCGCGGACGCCACGCCCAAGGAGCTCCCGCCGGAGATCAAGACCGCCCAGCGGTCGTTCTTCGCGCTGCTCTACCACCTGCTCGTCGGCCGTGACACCGGCCCGCGCCTGCCCACGCTGCTCCTCGCGGTGGGTCAGGACCGGGTACGGGCCCTGCTCGGCGAGTAGCACCCGCACCGACGCGGAGGGGGCGCCCGGTGATCACCACCGGGCGCCCCCTCCGCGCGTTTCACGTCGCTCACGCGATGTGGTCGTCCTCCAGCTCCGCGGTGTGGCGGTTCTGGAAGCGCAGCACCATGCGCTTGGCCTCGGCGTCCAGGACGCTGACGCCATAGGTCATCTGGATGTTGTCGCTGAACTCACGGGGGGTCGGGTACCCGCTGCCGGCACTTATCGACTGCTTGAAGACCTGGTAGTACGCCTCTTCGTCCGGCTCCGGAGTACCGCCGCCCTCGCCCAGCTCACGGGTGCGGCCCGGGGCCACCGGAATGGGGAAACTGCCGGTCTCCTCCGGCGAGGGCTCCTCCACCGGCGCCCCGGTCTCCTCGAACCGCTGCTGCTGGTACTGCTCGGCCGGGTACTGGTCGGCCTGGTACTGCTCCCGCTGGTACTGCTCCGGGTCCTGTTCCTCGTACCACCGCTCGTACTCCTCCTCAGGGTCGTACGACGGGTCGTAGCCGCCCTGGTAGGGGACCTCCTGCGGATGGCGGGCGTGCAGCCAGGGACTCTCCTCGGGCGGCGGTTCCTGCTCGGCGTACCCCTGCCGCTCGTACTCCGGGTACTCCGGCTGCCGCGGGGCGGGGACGCTCTCCAGCTGGCGGCGCTGCTCCGCGGCGGGCGCGGCCACCCCCGCACGGGCCGTACCGGCGACACGGTCCTCCGCGGCCCGGCCGACCTCGACCTGCGGCGCCGGCGGCAGCAACGTCGGCTCGATGCCCGCCGCGGCCAGACCCGCCGGGGCCGTTTCCGCGAGCGGGACGCCGTAGCGGGCCAGGCGCAGCGGCATCAGGGACTCCACCGGGGCCTTGCGGCGCCAGGCCCGGCCGAAGCGGGAGCGCAGGCGGGCCTGATAGACGAGACGTTCCTGCTCCAGCTTGATCACCTGGTCGTAGGAGCGCAGCTCCCACAGCTTCATCCGGCGCCAGAGAAGGAACGTGGGGACGGGCGAGAGCAGCCAGCGCGTGAGGCGCACGCCCTCCATGTGCTTGTCGGCGGTGATGTCGGCGATACGGCCGATCGCGTGCCGCGCCGCCTCGACCGACACCACGAACAGCACCGGGATCACCGCGTGCATCCCCACACCGAGCGGGTCCGGCCAGGCCGCCGCGCCGTTGAAGGCGATCGTCGCCATCGTCAGCAGCCACGCCGTCTGCCGCAGCAGGGGGAAGGGGATGCGGATCCAGGTCAGCAGCAGGTCCAGGGCCAGCAGGACACAGATACCGGCGTCGATACCGATCGGGAAGACGTAGGAGAAGTTCCCGAAGCCCTTCTTGACGGCCAGTTCCCGCACCGCCGCGTAGGAACCCGCGAAGCCGATCCCGGCGATGATGACGGCGCCGAACACGACCACGCCGATGAGAACGCGGTGCATTCGAGTCAGCTGCATTGGCGCGGCCACCCGTACTCCCCTCCCCTTGCGTGTTGTTGCGCGCAACAGGGTGGCACATGTGTACGGCAAACGGGTTGCCGGTACGCATCGGGCCCGGCCCCCGAGAGGACCGGGCCCGGACGAAACCCCTGGTGAGGGCGGGCGTCACCCGCCGCGCATTACGAGTTGGGCACTACGCGGGCCCGGCTCGACCGGCCCGCTGAGGACCGGTCGTGCGCGTCCGCTATCGCGAGGTCTTCCGCGTGGACGACGAGCCGCTCGTCGAGGTCTTGGAACCCGAGCCGGAACCGCTGTCGGAGCCGGTGCCCAGATCCGAACCGGAACCCGAGCCCGCCGCCTTCGTGGCGCCCTTCGACGGTGACTTCGACGGTGACTTCGACGCGGACTTGGACGGTGACTTCGACGCGCTCGCCGACGGGGACGACCCGCCGCCGTCGCCGTCGTTCGCGTCCTCGACCGCCTCCACGACCTCCTTCGCCGCGGACTTCGCCGACTTCAGCAGCGCCGCCGGGTCCGGGCTCTTGTCGCCGGCCAGACCGGCGCCGTTGTAGTCGAGCGTGACGACCACGTTCTCCGTGCGCACCACGATCGTCTGCTGCTTGAAGGTGTCGCCGTCCTTCTTCAGGTCGTAACGCACCACCGTCGCCTCGTCGCCCGTGCCCGTCACCGGCTCCGTCTTGACGTTCTTCGCCCCCTTCACCGCCTTCGCGGCGGTCACCTTCGACTCGAACGCCTCGTGCGCCCGGTCCTCACCCGGACCGTTCGCCGCGTCCGACGCCAGCAGATGCAGCGACACGCTCAGCCAGCGGTACTGCGAACCGTCCACACCGTTGTTGTCGAGGCTGGTCCAGCGGCAGTCGCCGGTCACGTTCTCCTCGGCGGTGTTGATCGCCTTCCCCGACTTCGCGCCCTGCGGGACCAGCGACTTCAACGTCTTGGATTCGAACACCTCGCAGGCGTCCGGCAGCACCGCGTACGCCGCCTCGACCACCTCCGGCGTCGCCGACTTCGGCGGCGCCGAGGTCGCCCCCGCCGACGGCTTGTCCCCCGACGCACTGCCGGAGCCGGAGTCCGACGAACAGCCCACCGCCACCAGCATCACCGGGACGACAGCGGCGCCGACGAGCACCCGTGCCCGCCCCGGACGCCCGGCACGAGCGACGCCCGTGCCCCGCGCGGTACGCGACTGCTGCTGACGATGACCTGACTCTGCGGCTCGTTGCATGGTTCCTTCACTCATGACGTTCATCACGCTCGTGGTTCCTGCGGTCGGATCGGGTCCGAGGGGCCACGGTACGCGGTGAGGCGGAAAGGCGGTCCTGAATCAGGGGGTTCGGCGGGCCGCCCACCGCACCCCCGGAAACCGCTCACTCGTCGAACGCCTCCGCGAGCAACTCGGCCAGATTCCGGGCCCTGTCCTGCATTTCCTCGCTGTCCGGCACATCCGTCGTCGTCGCCGGCTGCTCCTCGTACTCGATCGTCACGATCACATTCGACGTGCGGAACACCACAGTCACCGTGCGCTGCCGACTCGTCCCGAGCGCGTCGTCCAGGAACGCCTCGTCCCCGAGACCGTCGAGCGTGCGGGGCAGAAGAGAGGCCGGAGTGGCGGACGCGGAAGCAGAACCGGACGCATCGGAAGAACCGGATGATCCGGAGGAGTCCGAAGATTCCGACGAACCGGAAGAGCCGGACGGCTTGGAGGACTTGGGGGACTTGGAGGACTTGGGGGATTCAGCGGCGTCGGAAGGTGAAGCGCTCTGCGACGGAGCCGCCGAGGAGTCGCCGTCACCCTCCCCTCCATTCCCCTCGTCCCCTTCGCCGGCCCCCTCGGTCGAGCTCGGCGACGGCTCCGGGAGGTCCGCGGCCTCCACCTTGCCGCCGTACACCTCCTGCGCCTTGCTGTCGTCGCTGACCGTGCCGTCGAACGACACCACGCGCTCGAAGTCGACGAACAGATAATCGGTGGCGGTCGGCGACTCCACCTTCCAGCGGCAGCCGGCCTTCCGGTCCGTGTCGTAGGTGAGCGTCGCCCGCCCCTCGTACGCCTCCTCGCGCTGCTCCGCGTCCGGGAGTTGCTTCAGGCCGGGAAGGAGGGCTTCGAGGGTGTCGTCGTCGATGGAGCCGCAGGCTTCGGGGAGCGTGTCGTAGCGGCCGGGCTGCGCGGTCGAGGCGGACGCGGTGACCTCGCCGGGGCGGGGGTCGTCCGGGGTGCCGTCGTCGCCCGATCCCGTGCACGCGGTCAGCACTGCCGCGAGGAGCACGGCGACGCCGGGTACGTACGCCTTCCGCTGCACCGTGGGGGCTCCTCTCGACGGGGTCCCTGGGGGACGCCTGCGCAGTTCTGTCCTGTGGCCTGTGCGTATTTCACTTGCCGACCGGGGGTGACCCCCGGGCACCATGTGTATCGCACGCACTGCCGCGGACGCCGGTCCGGCATCCCTTTCGTTGACCTTGGCGCCGGTTTTGCGTTCTGAGACTTTTGCATGAATTGCGGGGGAATGAGGCTGAGATGTCGTATGTAGAGATACCGGGCGCGAAGGTGCCGATCCGGATGTGGACCGACCCCGCGTCGGTGGAGGATGTCGCCCTCCAGCAGCTCCGCAACGTCGCGACCCTCCCCTGGATCAAGGGGCTGGCCGTGATGCCGGACGTCCACTACGGCAAGGGCGCGACGGTCGGGTCGGTCATCGCGATGCGGGGTGCGGTGTGCCCCGCGGCCGTGGGTGTGGACATCGGCTGCGGCATGTCCGCGGTGAAGACGTCACTGACCGCCAACGACCTGCCGGGCGACCTCTCCCGCCTGCGGTCGAGGATCGAACAGGCGATTCCGGTGGGGCGGGGGATGCATGACGAGCCCGTCGATCCGGGACAGCTGTACGGCTTCGCCTCGGCGGGGTGGGACGACTTCTGGGGACGTTTCGACGGTGTGGCGGAAGCAGTCAAGTTCCGTCATGAGCGGGCGCAGAAGCAGATAGGAACCCTGGGCAGCGGAAACCACTTTGTCGAAATTTGCGCGGATTCGACCGGTTCTGTCTGGCTCATGCTGCACTCCGGCTCTCGCAACATCGGCAAGGAGCTCGCGGAGCACCACATCGGCGTGGCCCAGAAGCTGCCGCACAACCAGGACCTGGTCGACCGCGACCTCGCCGTCTTCGTCGCGGACACCCCGCAGATGGCGGCCTACCGCAACGACCTGTTCTGGGCGCAGGAGTACGCGAAGTACAACCGCTCGATCATGATGGCGCTCCTCAAGGACGTCGTCCGCAAGGAGTTCCGGAAGGCGAAGCCGACTTTCGAGCCCGAGATCAGCGCGCACCACAACTACGTGGCCGAGGAGCGCTACGACGGCATGGACCTGCTCGTGACCCGCAAGGGCGCGATCCGTGCCGGCTCCGGCGACTACGGGATCATTCCCGGCTCGATGGGCACCGGTTCGTACATCGTGAAGGGCCTCGGGAACGAGAAGGCATTCAACTCCGCGTCCCACGGCGCGGGCCGGCGGATGAGCCGCAACGCGGCGAAGCGTCGCTTCACGACGAAGGACCTGGAGGAGCAGACGCGGGGCGTGGAGTGCCGTAAGGACTCCGGCGTCGTCGACGAGATCCCGGGCGCCTACAAGCCGATCGAGCAGGTCATCGACCAGCAGCGGGACCTGGTCGAGGTCGTGGCGAAGCTGAAGCAGGTCGTCTGCGTCAAGGGATGAACACGGCCAGGGGCGGCGGGGCGGCGCGGCCTCCCCGCCGCCTCCCGCCCGCTCCCACCGCCGTCCTCGGAGTGCCCGCTGCGTCGGCTCCCACCGCGTCAGCTCCTACTGCGTCAGTTCCTCCGGCAGCAGGCCCAGTTGGTCGAGGAACTCCAGTTGGTCGAAGTACAGCCGGTAGCTGGTGATCCGGCCGTCCTTCACCGTGGCGAAGTCCACGCCGTGGAGGGTGATGTCCTTCTGGGTCGCCGGTAGGGACGTGCCGTCGGGGAACGCCAGGGGGCCGGTGTTCCTGCCGCTGTAGATGCCCTCGTCGATCGCGGTGTCGCCGACCTCGTAGGAGCTGAGCGACTCGAAGTGGGCCTCGGGTACGGCGTCCGTCATCTGGCGCCAGTACTCGGCGATGTTCTCCCGGCCGTGTATCTCGCCGCCGTCCGGTGTGTGGGCGACCGCGTCCTCCGCGAAGAGGTTGCCGATGGTCTTCGGGTCCTGATGTGTGGTGAGGGCCTCGGTGAGCTGGTCCATGACCTCGCGCGCCTGTCCCATGATCCACCTCCTGAACAGGGGATCACCCGTCTCGTTCATCTCATTGTCCCACCGCATGCCTATCCTGGCCGGGCAACTCCGTCGCCGCGCACCAGGAGCACTCATGGCCACCGCCGCACCGTCCGCCGCCTCCCGTATCGCCGTCGTCACGGGTGCGAGCAGCGGCATCGGCGCCGCCACGGCCCGGGGGCTCGCCGCGGCGGGGTACCGCGTCGTGCTGACGGCGCGCCGCAAGGACCGGATCGAGGCGCTGGCGGAGGAGATCAACGCGTCGGGCGGCCAGGCGACGGCGTACGCGCTGGACGTCACGGACCGGGTGGCCGTGGACGAGTTCGCGACGGCCTTCCGGACGATCGGCGTGCTGGTGAACAACGCGGGCGGCGCGCTCGGCGCCGACCCGGTGGCCACCGGCGACCCCGCCGACTGGCGGCGGATGTACGAGACGAACGTCCTCGGCACCCTCAACGTCACCCAGGCCCTGCTGCCCGCGCTGACCGCGAGCGGAGACGGCACGGTCGTCGTGGTGTCGTCGACGGCGGGGCACGGGACGTACGAGGGTGGCGCGGGCTATGTCGCCGCCAAGCACGGGGCGCATGTCCTCGCGGAGACGCTGCGGCTGGAGATCGTCGGGACGCCGGTGCGGGTCATCGAGATCGCGCCGGGGATGGTGAAGACCGAGGAGTTCGCCCTGACCCGGTTCGGCGGGGACGAGGCGAAGGCCGCGCGGGTGTACGCGGGGGTCGCGGAGCCGCTGACCGCCGACGACGTGGCCGACACGATCACCTGGGCGGTCACCCGACCCAGCCATGTCAACGTCGACCTGCTGGTGCTGCGCCCCCGTGCCCAGGCATCCAACACGAAGGTCCACCGGGAGCTGTGATGCCGCCGGAGCAGCGGGAACCCGACACCGAGCAGCGCCTCGACGCCGAGCAGCGCCTCGATTCCGAGCAGCGCCTCGACGCCGAGCGAGACCTCGACTCCGAGCGGCGCCGGCTCGTCGAGGAGAAGAAGAACGAGCGGTACGTGTGGTGGTACCTGGCGTACTTCCTCTTCGGCATCCACCTCGTGGCGTTCGTGATGATCTACGCGGTCATGCACGCCAAGTGATCAGCCGGGCGCGGGCGGTGCGGAGGCTCCGCGATTCACGGACGTGCCCACGGACGTGGCCACAGACGGGTTGACGGCCGGGGCCACGGCCTCCGCGTACGCCGTCGGCGGGACGCCCACCGTCGCAGTGAAGTCGCGGACGAGGTGGGCCTGGTCCGCGTAGCCGAGGTCGGCGGCGAGTGCGGCCCAGTCGACCGCGCGTTCGGTCTCGGCGCGTTCCAGGGCCTCGTGGATGCGGTAGCGGAGGATGACCCACTTGGGGCCGACGCCGACGTACGCGGCGAACAGGCGTTGCAGCAGCCGTACGGAGAGGCCCTCGGCGCGGGCGAAGTCGGAGACGCGGCGCACGGCGCGGTCGGTGCGGACGCGGTCGACGAGCGTCATGGCGAGGTCCGCCTGGGAGTCGGGGCGGGGGTCGAGGCCCAGCAGGAACGCGTCCAGGGCGGCGACGCGGGCGTCCTCGTCGTCGGGGGCGAGGACGGTGTCGGGGTCCGTGCCCGGGTACACCTCGGGGTGCCGTACGCGGCGGCCGGTCCAGTCGGACACGGGGCTGCCGGGGGCGAAGGGACGGAAGCCGCCGGGCCGGAACTGGATGCCGCAGACCCGGCCCCTGCCCTCCAGTTTCTGGGTGAACAGGCCGAGCCCGACGCCGGAGACCTCGGCGAGGGGGGCCTGTCCCTCGTACCGCTGGAAGACGATGTTGACCGAGGGGTGCGGGACGACCTGGGAGACGTACGGCTCGGGCAGGTCCCAGTCGATCAGCCAGTAGTGCTCCAGGTAGGGGCGGAGCGGTGCGGCGGGTTCACGGCGGCGGAAGCGGACGCGCGCGAAGAGTTCCGCGGCGTCCACGATGCCTCGGGTGTCACGGCGTGGGGCGGCCATGGGGAGAGGGTAGGGACGGGGACTGACATTCTGCGGGGCATGGGGAGGCCGGTGCGCGGTGCCGGCGGAATAGTGGAAGCGGAGCACCTGTTTGGCGCTATGGTTGAATCATAAACAACCTGAGAGGGTGGCAACGATGATGCAGTTCGGGATCTTCAGCGTCGGTGATGTGACGCCGGACCCCACGACGGGCCGTACGCCGACCGAGCGCGAGCGCATCAAGGCGATGGTCGAGATCGCGCTGAAGGCGGAGGAGGTCGGCCTCGACGTCTTCGCCACCGGTGAGCACCACAACCCGCCGTTCGTGCCCTCGTCGCCCACGACCATGCTGGGCTGGATCGCCGCCCGCACCGAGCGACTGATCCTCTCCACCGCGACCACCCTCATCACCACCAACGATCCGGTGAAGATCGCCGAGGACTTCGCGATGCTCCAGCACCTGGCCGACGGCCGGGTGGACCTGATGATGGGCCGCGGCAACACCGCGCCGGTCTACCCGTGGTTCGGGCAGGACATCCGCCAGGGCATCAACCTCGCCATCGAGAACTACGCGCTGCTGCACCGGCTGTGGCGCGAGGACGTCGTGAACTGGGCGGGCAAGTTCCGCTCGCCGCTGCAGAGCTTCACGTCCACGCCGCGGCCGCTGGACGGGGTGCCGCCGTTCGTCTGGCACGGGTCGATCCGCTCGCCCGAGATCGCCGAGCAGGCGGCGTTCTACGGTGACGGCTTCTTCCACAACAACATCTTCTGGCCGGCCGAGCACACCCAGCGGATGGTGGAGCTGTACCGGGAGCGCTATGCCCACCACGGGCACGGCACGCCCGAGCAGGCGATCGTCGGGCTCGGCGGGCACGTGTTCATGCGGAAGAACTCCCAGGACGCGATACGGGAGTTCCGCCCGTACTTCGACGTCGCGCCGGTGTACGGCCACGGGCCGTCCCTGGAGGACTTCGCCGAGCAGACGCCGCTGACCGTGGGGTCGCCGCAGCAGGTGATCGAGAAGACGCTGGCCTTCCGTGAGTACGCGGGCGACTACCAGCGGCAGCTGTTCCTCGTCGACCACGCCGGGCTGCCGCTGAAGACGGTGCTGGAGCAGATCGACATGCTGGGGGAGGAGGTCGTGCCGGTACTGCGGGAGGAATTCGCGAAGGGCCGGCCGGCGGGGGTCCCGGACGCCCCGACCCACAAGGCGCTGGCCACCGCCGGGGCCGAGGGCTGAGGGTCACCGGCGGGGCGTGGGCTGTTGGCCGTCGGCGGGTGTGGGCTGAGGGGCGCCGGCGGGTGTGTCAGCTGCGGGCCGCCGACGGCGAGTTCGCGGGCTGAGGGTCGACGTCAGGGCCGTGGGCCATGGGCGCCAAGGCCGTCGGCTGACGATCGCCGCCGGGCGGGCGAGGGTCGTGTCCCGCCGCCGGGGCCTCGGTGCGCTTCAGGCCGCGCGGTGTCCGTGACTGTTCGCGGTCGCGGTCGCGCGGCGGAGGCGCACCGGTGACAGGCCCGCGCCCCGCAGCGGTGACAGGGCCGCCCTCTTCCCCGCGGCGGCCCGGTGGTGCAGCCAGACGCGCGTCCTCGTCGTCCAGCTCTCCCAGGTGCGCTGGAGCCTGGTCGCGCGGAGTTCCTCGAACAGTTCCTCGTACCGCGTCACGATCGGGGCCGGGTCGTAGCGGTGGGCCGACTTCAGGGCCGCCCGGCCCATCGCGCGGCGCAGGGCGTCGTCGGTGACGAGGTCCAGGATGGCGTCGGCGAGCGCGTGCGGGTCGTCGACGGGGACGAGGCGGCCGTCGACGCCGTCGGTGATGATCTCGGCGGGCCCGAGCGGGCAGTCGGTGCTGACCACGGGGACCGCGCAGCGCATGGCCTCGACGAGGGTCATGCCGAAGGACTCGGCGTCGGAGGCGCTGACGACGAGGGAGGCGCGGGCGAACTCGTCCTCGATGGGGGTGTGCGGGCCCATCAGATGGGCGCGGCCGGTGAGGTCGAGCTCCTCGATGAGGGTCTCGAGGCGGTCCTTCTGCTTGCCGCCGCCGTAGATGCGCAGCTCCCAGTCGGGTTCCTTCGGGGCGACCTTGGCGAACGCCTCCAGCAGGAGGTCGAAGCGCTTGCCGCGGGCGAGGCGTCCGGCGGCGGCGATGACGGGGGCGGTGCCGTCCGAGGGGGCGGTGCCGGGCGCGGGGACGATGTTGGGCACGGACATCACCCGTACACCCGGCAGTTTCATCCGTGTGCGATACACCTCGGCGTCGGCGGCCGTGGTCGTGACGACCGCGTCCAGGGTGCGGTAGTGGCGGGCGAGGACCGCGCGCAACTGCTTGGAGTGGGCGTCGTGACGCAGGTGTTCCTGGCCGATGCGCAGGGCGCGGTGGGGCGCGAAGCGGGAGACGTACACGTTGAGGCCGGGGCGGGTGCCGATGACGATGTCGGCGTCGCAGCCTGCCAGATAGCCGCGGACGCGCCGGTCGGTGAGGCGGCTGTACTGGCGGTGGCGCTTGTCGGCGGTCGGGAAGTCGACGGCGGGCCGCATCTGGGCCGGGTCGCGCAGGTCGGCGCTGTTCGCGCGGATGTCGACCAGGGGTACGAGGGTGATCCGGGGGTCGACCGTGAAACGGGGTTCGTCGCGGTGGCGGGACATCGACGCGATCTCCACGTCGTGGTGGTCCGCGAGGGCCGACGCCAGGTTGAGGGTGGTTCGGACAGTGCCGCCGATGGCGTACGCGTTGTGCAGCAGGAACACGATCTTCATCCGGCGGCTCATGCACTACCTTCCCGACGGTATTGACGGTGTATCGGAGAATTGGGGCAGGTTACGACCCTTTTTACTGCATCCATCCTCTCCGTCCGGGTTCCCTTGCGGGCCGGTGTCACACCAACACCGTCCTGCGGCGGGGTAAGCCAGCCGCGCGGTCGTGGTGAGAGGCCGGTAAGAAGGGGCGTTCGGGCGCACTCGGCGAGGTGGTGCGCGGCCGTGACCTTGGCAGACTGGTGGGGTGCCCCAGAACGTGCTGCTCGCCGAGGACGACCGAGCCATCCGCCATGCCCTGGAGCGGGCCCTGACGCTGGAGGGCTACGAGGTGACGGCGGTCGCCGACGGCGTCGAGGCGCTGGCGCAGGCGCACCGTAGGCAGCCCGACGTGCTCGTCCTCGATGTGATGATGCCCGGCATAGACGGTCTCCAGGTGTGCCGCGTGTTGCGTGCCGAGGGCGACCGGACGCCGATCCTGATGCTCACCGCGCTGGTGGAGACCGCCGACCGGATCGCCGGGCTCGACGCCGGCGCGGACGACTACGTCGTCAAGCCGTTCGACGTGGAGGAGGTCTTCGCCCGGCTGCGCGCGCTGCTGCGCCGGACCGGCAACTCCGGTGACCTCACCGGGAAGTCGTCCCCGGAGGCGTCGGGCCCGGTGGCGCCGGGTGCCGTGGGTGCGGCGGGTGCGGCGAGTCCCGCGCAGGAGTCCGGGCTGGTGTCGGCCGCCGGGGTGCGGATGGACGTGCAGGCGCGGCGGGTGTGGCGGGGGTCGCGGGAGCTGGAGCTGACGCGGACCGAGTTCGACCTGCTCGAACTGCTCGTGCGCAACGCGGGGATCGTCCTCGACCACGCCACCATCTACGACCGTATCTGGGGCTACGACTTCGGGCCCGGTTCCAAGAACCTCGCCGTCTACGTCGGCTATCTGCGGCGCAAGCTCGACGAGCCCGGGGCGCCCGCGCTGATCCACACCGTGCGGGGTGTGGGGTACGCGCTGCGGGAAGACTGAGGCGGCGGGCGGTGCCGCAGCGTCTCGTCCGGCTGCTGTCGCGGGTGCCGGCCCGGCTGCGTCCGGTGCCGTCGCTGCGGGCGACGTTCACCGTGTCGTTCGTGGCGGTGGCGTGTGTCGTCACCGTGCTCGTCGGGATCCTCAGCTACAGCGCGGCGGCGCGGCTGGTGCGGGTGGACCAGCAGACCGTGTTCGCCGAGGTGGTCCGCGATCTGCGGGAGCTGGTGGAGCAGGACCGGCTGGGGCCCGAGGACTTCGCGCCCTCGGACAGCGGCGGCCCCCGTGACGACCTGATCCGCTCCGGCCGTACGGATGTCCAGGTGCTCGGCCCCGAGGGGCAGATCCTCGACAAGGGCGACCCCGGTCTGCCCGTGCGGCCGGCCGACCGCCGGACCGCGGCGGCGAGGTTCGCCGGGACGATGGTCGAGCACGGCGAGGTCGAGGTGGGCGGCGGCCGGTACCGGGTGGCGACCGTCGCGCTCGGCGGCGGGCGTGGGGCCGTGCAGGTGGCCCAGGAGTTCAGCGACACGGAGGACCTGCTGCGGGAGTTGCAGCAGCGGACCCTGCTGTTCGTGTCGGGTGTCGTCCTCTCGGCGGGCTTGTTCGGCTGGTGGCTGGCGCGGCGCCAGACCCGGCGGCTGGTGCAGCTGGCCGGGGCGGCGGAGGACGTGGCCAGGACGGGGCACCTGGGGATCCAGGTGCCGGTCACGGGCCGGGACGAGGTGGGGCGCCTCGGGCGGTCCTTCGACCGGATGCTGGTGCGGCTGGCCCAGTCGGAGGAGGACCAGCGGCGGCTGGTGCAGGACGCGGGACACGAGCTGCGGACCCCGCTGACCTCATTGCGGACGAACATCTCGCTGCTGCGGCGCATCGACGAACTGCCCGCCCGGGTGCGGGAGGAACTGGTCGACGACCTCGCCCAGGAGGCCCGCGAACTGACCGACCTCGTCAACGAACTGGTGGACCTCGCCGCCGGGCAGTCGAGCACGGAGCCCATGCAGCGGGTGCAGCTCGCCGACATCGCCGAGGACGTCGCGGCGACCGCGCGGCGGCGCACCGGCCGGGAGGTCGCCGTACGGGTGGAGGGCGACACGACCGTCGAGGGG
>NZ_LIQX01000720.1 GCF_001418475.1 Streptomyces ossamyceticus
TTCCCGCGGACCCGAGAAGGCCCGCCGAACCCTCTCGCGGCCCACCAGGGCCTCGCGCGTTTCGCCGAGGTGCTCGCGGGTTTCGCCGCGAGCCCCTTCTCATGGCCCGCCGGGCCTTCTCGGGTCCGCGGGAACGCTCTCGCGTTCCGCCGTCGGATCCTCCGGCGGCCCCGCCGTTTCCTCTCGCGGTCTGCCGCGGGTTCTCTCCCGAGCCTCCGCCTCCGGATTTCCGGCGGCGCACTCTCTTCCGGCTCCGAGCGCCCTGCGTGCTCCGGAGGGACGAGGGGGCGCTCCCGTGCGCCCTGGTTCGGGGCGGGGCTGGGGGCCATAGTGGCCGTCGGCGACGACTCCGGGGAGGACGCGGGTGCGGAAGGCGCGGGACAGGGTGAAGCCGGAGACGTCGGAGTCGGAGCAGCTGCTGTTCGGGGGTCCTCTGCGCTACGATATGGGCTGGTCGCAGCACGCGGACGCGTTCCTGGAGCTGAACTTCCGCGGGATGGTGCGCCGGCTGCCGTCGCTGCTGGCGTCGAGTTTCCGGCTGGCCTGGCGCGCGGACCGACGCGCCGCCCGCACGGTGCTGGCCGCCGAGACGGGCCGCGGCCTCGCCCAGGCGGTGAGCCTCCTCGCTGTGAACACGATCCTCGCCCGGCTGATGGCGGAGGGCACCGTCGAGGAGCGGTTACGGGGAGCCGCTCCCGCACTGATCACCATCGCCGCCGTCGCCCTCGTGGCCACCCTGCTGCGGGCCGCCTCGACGTATGCCACGGGCCGACTGGAACCCAAGGTGGAGCGGGTCGCGACGGAGCTGTACCTGGAGCGGGCGGCGGCCGTGGAGTTGTCGGCGATCGAGGACGACGGCTTCCACAAACTGCTCGACACCGCCAAGTACGGCGCCCAGTCGGCCCGCCGCATGATCAGCTACTCCGCGCGCGTGGTGAACTCGCTGATCTCCCTGATCGCCGCGGCCGGGGTGCTGACCGTGCTGCATCCGGCCCTGCTGCCGCTGCTCGTGACGATGACGCTGCCGAGCGCGTGGAGCGCCCTGACGATCGCCCGCCGCCGCTACGCCTCGTTCCACGCCTGGGTGCAGCACGCGCGCGCCGGCTATCTGATCGGTTCCCTGCTGATCGAGCCGGAGGCCGCCCCGGAGATCCGGGTGCACGGAGTGGGCCCGTTCCTGTTGCGTCACTTCCGCTCCATGTCGGAGACCGCGGAGGCCGAGCAGGCGCGCCTGGCCCGGCTGGCGGCCCGGACGGGGCTGTACGCGGCTGTGTGGACCGGACTGGCCACCGTGGCGACGTACGCGACGCTGGGCGGTCTGCTGCTCGGCGGGGCGATGGCGCTGTCCGTGGCCGGTACGGCGGTCATCGCGATCCGCACCGGTTCCGCCAGCCTCGACACGCTCGTCCTGGAGGTGAACTCCCTGCACGAGGAGGCCCTCTTCGTCGGCGACATGGAACGCCTGTACGTCGAGGCAGCCAAGCGCGCGATCCCGGTGGGGGGCGACTCGCTGCCCGAGGACCCGCACGAGATCCGCGTGGAGAACGTGACGTTCACGTATCCGGGGAAGTCCACCCGGCCGGCGCTCGACGACGTGACGCTGACCGTGCCGCTCGGCAAGATCGTGGCGCTCGTCGGCGAGAACGGTTCGGGCAAGACGACGCTGGTCAAACTGCTGGCCGGGCTGTACACCCCCGACCGGGGCAAGATCCTCTGGGACGGCGTGGACGCGTCGGGCGCCGACCGGCACCAGCTTGCCGAGCGCATCGCGATGGTCGCGCAGGATTTCAAGCGGTGGCCGTTCACCGCCCGCGTCAACATGGCGATCGGCCGCCCCTCCGCACCGCTCACCGAGGAACGGCTCGCCGCGTCGGTCGCCGAGGCGGGGGCGCAGGACGTGGTGGAGGACCTGCCCCGCGGCCTCGACACCCTGCTGGCGCGCGGGTTCAGCGGCGGGCACGAGTTGTCGGGCGGCCAGTGGCAGCGCCTCGGGATCGCGCGGGCCGCGTACCGGCGCGGACGGATCCTCATCGTGGACGAACCGACCGCCGCCCTGGACGCGCGCGCCGAGTTGGAGGTATTCGAGAAGATCCGCGCCCTGGCCGGAACCGGGCAGACCGTCGTCCTCATCACGCACCGGCTGGCGTCCGTCCGTCACGCCGACCTGGTGCACGTCCTCGACCAGGGACGACTCGTGGAGTCCGGCACACCGCAGGAGCTGCTGGCCAGGGGCGGGGTGTACGCGGAGCTGTACTCCCTCCAGGCGGAGCAGTTCGCGGTAGAGGTCCCGGCGGCGAAGGTGCCCGCTCCGAAGGCGGGGTGACGCGGGCGGTACGACTCGCCTCCGGGCAGTGCGACGCAGGCCCGACGACGCAGGCGGTACGACCCTGTCGATACGACTCAGGCGGGGGCGGCCGCGGCGGTGTCGGCGCCGCGCACGATGACCAGGAACATGTCCGTCGCTATGTCCATCACGACTTCCGCCTGCTGCCCCTCCTGGCGGGCAGCGTGCGCCAACTCCTCCGCCGGCCACGAGCCGCGCGGCCCACCGGCGGGAAAGCGTCCCAGCACCGTTCGCACGTCCACCTTGCACCTCCGTGTAGCGCTGTCCTCGTAGAGTTAAACGCCAACCATGGCCTGAACGACTCTTCCAGTGACGCTACTGAGACGTAGTTGACACGCGGTCAACGCCGAAGCGAGAGATACCTCGCAGAAACCACACGTTCCGGTGACTTTCCGTGCCATCTCCCGCACACGTCGTGACAGCCATTCCTCTCACCTTGCGTGGGTGTCGGTTCACTCATGGTCAGTGCGTACGTCGGGTACCGGAACCGGCCCACCTCATGCGGGCTTTCCACCGGGATTCGTGCGGGTGCTCACGCGGGAGGCGCGTCGTTGAACCACTCCTCGGCCGGCATGTCCTCGGCGATGCCGCGCAGCGCGACCATCGGTGTGTGCGTATGACAGTTGATCAGACCGGGCATCGCGACCTGGCCCCGGGCGTCGATGCGTTGGGCCGTGGCGACCACGGCCGTCTCGGACTGCGGCCCGATGCTCGCGATCGTCCCGCCCCGCACGACGATCGCGGCGTCCTCGACGAAGGCGATGCCCTCGTGCTCGTCGTGGACGAGGGCGGTACAACCGGTGATGACGAGATCGGCGGGCGAGGAGGACGGCGAGGGAGTATCTGAGGGAGGGGGAGAGGGTGACGGGTGCGGAGGCGGCGTCATGCGGCCACGGTACGACGGGGGCGGGCCCGGAAGGGCGGTGTTCGGGCCGGACGACGGCGGGCCCGGAGGCGGTATCCAGGTCGGTGAGGGTGGGCCCGGAAGGGCGGTGTTCGGGCCGGCGAGGGCCGCCCGGAAGGGCGGTGTCGGGCGGTGGGCAGCACCGGCTCAAGCCGTGAGCCGAGGTCCTACGCCCCTGCGCCCTTCCCCTCCACCGGCCGCAGCCCCACCCCCAGCCACTCCACATGCCAAGGGTGCGCCGGCTGCCCCACCCGACGCACCCTTCACATCGTTCGCACCCGACCCACCTGCCCCACCGGCGTTTCCAGTACGTCCGGCACGTCCGGCACGTCCGACACATCCGGGAGGCTGATGCCCGTGTGACGCTGATGGCGGGCGAGCTGGTCGAGGAGGGCGGTGAGCTGCTCGGTGTGGTGGCGGCCGAGTCGGCCGGTGTCGTCGAGGTGGACCGCGCAGGCGGTGGTGGTGTCGACGAGCTCTTCGAGGGCGGCGGCGATCTCGTCGGTGCCCTCGCTGTGCCTGGCGAGGGCGGGGTGTTCGGCTCCGGCGAGGGCGATCGCGGTCCGTGCCCCGGCGAGGGTCCGGTAGGCCTCGCGGCGCAGGGTCCAGCGGGCGGCGCGGTCGTCGGACTCCAGTACATGGGCGAGGTAGAGGTGAGCGGCCGTGGCCGCCTCGTCGAGGCGGGCGCGGACGCCTCCGCCTCGCTGGCCCTTCGGTATCGGCAGATGGCCGACGATCAGGACGATGGCGCAGGCCAGCAGCGTTTCCCCGATCCGGCTCCAGGAGGCCTGGGGTTCGCCGCCGACCATGACGAGGGCGAGGACGAGCACGGTGACGACGGCGGTCTGGGCGGCGAAGTGCCGGGTGGCGACGGGGATGAGCGCGCCGCTGACCGCGACGAGGACGACGAGGCCCTCCGGCCGGGGCAGTACGGCGGCGCAACCGGCGAAGAGCACGGCGCCCAGGACGGTTCCCGCGGCCCGGCACAGCACACGGGACACGAGTGGCCCGAGGTCGGGCTTGACCAGGAACACGGCGGTCGCGGGCAGCCAGTACCAGTGCTCATGGTGCAGTGCCTGCGCCACGGCCGCACTGGCGCCGAAGGAGAGGGCGACGCGGAGCCCGTACTCGCGGCCGCCGGTCCCGAGCGCGAGACGGAGGAGCGATCCGACGGTACGGCGCCGGGTGGGGAGGGTGCGCGCGTCGCCCCGGTCGAAGGCCTCGGCGGCGTGCAGGAGCGCGTCGTCGAGGGCGCGCAGCGCGGGCGCGGAGCGGGCGGGCGCGGGCAGCGGCCCGGTGGCGGTGTTGCCGCGTACGGCCTCCGCCAGCCGCCGGGGTCCCGCGGAGGCCCGGTCCTCGATGTCGTCGCCGGTCCAGGCCAGCGCGGTCGCGGCCTCGGCGAGCGGCAGGGCGGCCGTGTACTGGGCGTGCAGCCGCCGTTCGGTCGACGAACCGGCGTACCGCCGCAGCCGGGGTCCGGTGAGCGCGTCCTGGGCGTGGTCGAGGGCCGCGGTGAGCGCGGCGCGGCGGTCGGTCGCGCCCGGGGTCCCGACGGCGTCGAGCAGCGCGGCGATCGCGTCGTACACGGCGGCCACGGCGTCCCGTTCCCCGTCGAACCGGTAGTCGCCGCCGGTCAGCGCGCCGGGGGTGGGCAGGACGAGACGCAGGGCGAGCAGCCATCCGGCCCCGGCGAGATAGCCGAGCGCCCGCTCCCACCCCGGCTCCGGCAACGGCATCCCGGCCCCGATGGCGGCGGCGACGAGCAGTTGGGTGCCGGCGCCGGAGGCGACGGGTCCGACGGCGCTCATGCCGCCGGCGAGCAGTCCGAGCGAGGTGAGCAACAGGGTGAGGGCCACGGCACCGAGGTACTGTCCGGGTCCGCCGGTGCCGTGGCCCTCACCCT
>NZ_LIQX01000721.1 GCF_001418475.1 Streptomyces ossamyceticus
CGTGGTGGAACGGTTCGGCTGGCGCGGGGCCCTCTACGGTCCGCATATGACCGTGTCACCCTCGCCGCCGGTGCGGCCCGGCGCCGACGCAGGTGTCCGCCCGGAGCGCCCGAGCGTCACCGAACTGCGACTCTCGGCCTTCGCGGGCCATCGCAACGCCGCCTTCCCGCTCAGCCCACTCACCCTCCTCACGGGACCCAGCGGCAGCGGCAAGACGACGGCGCTCAGGGCGTACGAGGCGCTTGCCCGGCTCGGCGGCGGCGCCCGTCTGGACGAGGCGTTCCCCGACCCGCACGGCTGCGTGCCCGAGCAGGCCCGCCCGGACGCCCAGAGCCGACGCGGCTTCCGGCTCGGCTGCACCGCCGACGGTCCCGAGGGCCCCATCCGGCTCGACATCGCCGTCCAGGTCGAACCCGAACTCCGGATCGTCGGCGAGCGGTTGACCTCCGGCGGGCTGACTCTCCTGGAGACCGCGCTGGTCGACCCGAGTCGCCCCGTCGTCCAAGCCGCCTGGCACACCGCGGGCGCCTCCCCCGTCACCCGCGGCCCCCTGCCCGACGACCTCCTCGGCACCGCCCTGCTTCCCCTGCGCGTCGCCGGCAAGACCGACGGCCAGCGCCGGGTCCTCGCCGCCGCCGAACAAATGGTGGTTGCCCTCCGCTCGGTCTTCGCCTGCGACCCCCGTCCCCGCCGTATGCGCGCCGCCGTACCGCTCGGCTCCGGCCGTCTCCTGCGTGGCTGCGACAACCTCGCCGACGTGCTGTGGCGCACGCGCACGGAGTGCGGCCGACGCCACGCGCAACTCGTAGCGGCGGTCCGGGACGGCTGCGCGGGACCGGTCGCCGACCTCCTCTCCGAAGCCGCCCCGGGCGGGAACGGCCAGGGGGACGCACCCAGGGCTGCCCGCGGGCTCGGCCACGGAGGCAGTCATGGAGTCAGCCACGGACGGGGTCGCGGACCTGGCCACGGCAACGGACCTGGCCACGGCAACGGACCTGGCCACGGCAACGGACCCGGTCAGGGGAACGGGACCGGGGTGGGCCATGGGCGCGGGGTCGGCCCCGGCCTGGTGCGGGCGGTGCTCGACCGCGGTGACGGCATCCGGACACCCCTCGCCCTCCTCGGCGACGGCGAGCTGCGGTATCTCGCCCTGACCCTGGTGCTGTTCACCGGCCCCGGTGTACTGGAGGTCGACCCGGTCGCAGAGGTCCCGGCGGCGCTCCAGACCCTGACTGTCCTGGCCGACGGCCTCGACCGCTGCCTCGACCCCCGCCAGCGCGCCCAACTCCTGGGCGTGGCAGCCCGCATGGGTGAACGCGGCCACATCCGGCTGGTGGGCGCGGTGAGCGACGCGTCCTGGGCCGCAGGGGTCCCCGGGGCGACGGTGGTACACCTGGACCGTGAAAGATCCTGAAGCCCCGGACGGACTCGACGTCCCCACCCTCCAGCGCCGCCTCGCCGCGTTCGCGGCCGCCCGGAACTGGGCGCCGTTCCACACCCCGAAGAACCTGGTCTCCGCTCTCAGCGTCGAGGCATCCGAACTCGTCGAGATCTTCCAGTGGTTGACGCCCGAGGAGTCGGCCCGGGTGATGTCGGACCCCGACACCGCACACCGGGTCACCGACGAAGTCGCCGACGTCCTCGCCTACTTGCTCCAGCTGTGCGAGGTGCTGGACATCGATCCGCTGGCCGCACTGGACGCGAAGATCGACCGCAACGAACGGAGGTTCCCGGCGCCGGAAGGCCCGTGAAGCCGAGCCACAACACCCCGCATATCACTCTACGTAGTCGAAATGCGGTGCTCTGCCGACTTGTTATCCACAGATTTCAGGCTTCCTCTGGCTTTCTGTCTCAGTCGCCCTCACTGTGGGTAATGAACAGACAAGAGGTCGGGCGGGACGTGTGAGAGCGCGTCGGGACAGTCGGGAGCAGCGCATGGACGCGGTGCGGCTCATCTTGGCGAGCAGACGCGCTCTGGCGGGCAGCGTCGAGGAACCTCAACTGATGGCGGAGGCATGGCAGGCGTACGCCCTCGCGCAGGCGATCGGCAGCCGCCTCGCCGTCTCCGGACCACCCGAACTACGCGGTGAGGCTCTGGGGTTGACCGAGCTGGCCGGCAGCGGCTGCGGCATACTCGGCGCCCCCGCGCTCGGGGTGGGCGATTTACGCGCCGCCCAGCTCACCGAGTTGGGCGACGCCCATGACTCCCTCACCCGCCTCGGCGGCCTCCTGGGCGAGGTCGGTATCGCCCTGGTCGGCCTCGCCAGCGCCGCCGGTGAGGAGTCGACGTACTGGCAGTGCATGGAGGCGATCGACGCCGCCGACGAGGCCCGCGACCGAGTCCTCGAAATGCTCCGCCGTCTGGCGGTGCGGGACCAGGTCCTTGCGGAACGGGACGCGGCAGCAAGCTGAACCGTTTCCGTGCCGGGGGAGGGGAGAAGAGGCGGACAGCGCGGCTCCCCGCGCCCCGACGAGGACCGCCCCGCCCCGACGGGATGTGTCCCTCGGGGCCATGTCCTCAGGGA
>NZ_LIQX01000722.1 GCF_001418475.1 Streptomyces ossamyceticus
GGGGGCCGTGGAGGGCGCTACGGGGTCGGCGAAGGGGACGAAGGGGGCCGTCGTGGAGGGAGCGCGTGGGGGTGCGGCCGATGAACGGTTGCGGCGCTGGCGGCTGGTGCTGGGCGGGGACTCGGCCGACGGCACCGGATGCGCGCTCGGCGGCCGGGACGCGGCGATGGACCAGGCGCTGACCGCGCTGTACGGCAAGGGGGACAAGCCGCAGACGGGGCGGGACCGTTCGGCGGGGCTCGGGGCGTCGGCGCCGTCGGTGGCGCGGTGGCTCGGGGACATCCGGACGTACTTCCCCTCCTCCGTCGTCCAGGTCATGCAGCGCGACGCGATCGACCGCCTCGGGCTGTCCACGCTGCTGCTGGAGCCGGAGATGCTGGAGGCCGTGGAGGCCGACGTCCACCTCGTCGGCACCCTGCTCTCCCTGAACAAGGCCATGCCGGAGACGACGAAGGAGACGGCACGGGCCGTCGTGCGGAAGGTCGTCGAGGACCTGGAGAAGCGGCTCGCGACCCGCACCCGGGCCACCCTCACCGGAGCGCTCGACCGCAGCGCCCGTGTCAGCCGGCCGCGCCACCACGACATCGACTGGAACCGCACGATCGCGGCCAACCTGAAGAACTACCTGCCCGAGTACCGCACGGTCGTGCCCGAGCGGCTCATCGGGTACGGGCGGGCCTCGCAGTCGGTGAAGAAGGAGGTCATCCTCTGCATCGACCAGTCGGGGTCGATGGCGGCGTCGGTCGTCTACGCGTCCGTGTTCGGGGCGGTACTGGCGTCGATGCGGTCCATCAGCACCCGGCTCGTCGTCTTCGACACGGCGGTCGTCGACCTCACCGACCAGCTCGACGATCCGGTCGATGTCCTCTTCGGCACCCAGCTCGGCGGTGGCACGGACATCAACAGGGCCCTCGCGTACTGCCAGTCGCAGATCACCCGGCCCGCGGAGACGGTGGTCGTGCTGATCAGCGACCTCTACGAGGGAGGCATCCGCAACGAGATGCTGAAGCGGGTGGCGGCGATGAAGGCGTCCGGGGTGCAGTTCGTGACGCTGCTCGCGCTCTCCGACGAGGGGGCGCCCGCGTACGACCGGGAGCATGCGGCGGCCCTCTCCGCCCTGGGCGCACCGGCGTTCGCCTGTACGCCCGACCTGTTCCCGGAGGTGATGGCGGCGGCGATCGAGAAGCGGCCGTTGCCGATACCGGACAGCGCCTGAAGGGTGGGGGCGGCTGTGCGGCGGTAGCGGCTGTGCGGCGGTGGCCGGGTGGTTGCTGGGGCTGGGGCTGAGGCCAGGGCGAGGAACCGGACAGGGGAGGTTGAAAAGCGGACATGACGGCGCATCGGTGACGTGGGGCTTGCGCGACGGCGGGCGGTCCGTGCGAGGATCGGCAGCGCTTCACAGCCTTCACACGGGTGTTCGCATCTCCACCCCGTACCCCGTAGTACCGCCGCACGGGAGGAACCTCCCCGTCTTGACTCCAGCAGCCGCACTTCCCGGTGCCGGTGCCGCCCCGCGCGTGTTGCGCGGAGCCACCGGGCGCCGTGTGGTGCGGCTGCTGCTCGTGGTGGGTGGACTGTTCGTCCTCGGGATCCTCTGTGGGGGGCGCGCGAACGCGGCGGAGGGGGCGACGACTTCGACTGCCGTCGGCACGAGTGCCCCTGCTGCGCGACTTGGGGACACGGGGCCCGTCGAGACCACCGGCGTGGTCGATGACGTGACGGCGTCGGCGGGCGGGCAGCTCGTCAAGACGGTGACGGCGGATGCGGTGCGGCCAGTCACGCGGGATGCGGTGCGATCCGTCACGCCGGAAGTGGTGCGGCCCGTCGCGCGGGAAGTGGTGCGGCCTGTGGCACAGCACGTCGTGCGGCCGGTCGGCCGGGACGTCGTGCATCCGGATCCGGTCGTTGACGAGGTGCTGCGGCCCGTCACCGAGGACGTGTTGCGGCCGGTCGGGGATGCCCTGGAGGCCGTGGCCGGAGGGCCGGGGGACGCGTCGTCGTTCCCGCCGGAGGCTCAGATGCCTTCGTGGCCCGAGGGCTCCGGATGGCCGGGGGTCCCTGAGTGGCCGGACGCGCCTGAGCTGCCCCAGATGCCTCGCGTGCCTACGTTGCCCACGTTGCCGGGGGAGACGTTGCCCGTCGAGGTGACGCCTCGGGCGCCCGGCGCGGTGCGGCCCGACGAGGCCGACCACGGTGTGGACGGCGGTCGTGAACGGTACGTCGGTCCCGTTCGTGTCGTGCACGGACCGTTCGCCGGGGACGGTGACGTGGCCGCTGTGGCGGTGCCCCACCGTGACGCGGGGGCCGGGGATGTGCGTGTCGGGCGGACGGTCGAGCCGCGGGGGCAGGGCCCCGGCGGTGTACCCACGGGTGCCCTCGGTGGTCACTCCGCGGTCGACAACGGCGGGCCGCGTCACGCCGAGCCCCACGCCGTCACCTCTCTTCTACGGGCGCCACTGAGTCTCGCGCCCGGCGCCATCGCGGCCGATGTCGCGGACGGGACCCGGGAGCGGCACCGGGACATCCCCGAGTTCCCCGGGTAGGGCAGGCCGTCCTCCCCCGCAGCACTGGTCGAGCGGGGGCGTGACAGCTCAGCCCTCCGTCCGGAACGTCCCTCCCTCTCGCGGAGGCCCGGACGAACCCCTCGGAACCGGTACCGCGGCCCCGTCCCAGCGACGGAGGCGACGACGCCGGGTGCTCGGCCGCCGGTCCCCACTCACGGGACCGCAACGAGAGCGGCGGCACCGGTCGCGGTTCCCACCCGGTTCCCACGACTCGGAATCCCGAAGGAACTGACGTACGCATGAACAAGAACATCCGCCGCTCCATCGTCATAGCCGCCGGTGTCACCGGCGCGTGGGCGCTCGGCTCCACCGCCGCCGGCGCGGACGAACTGCACACGTCGGCGGTCACCGCGCACGACGTGACCGTGGACACCGCCGACACCGCCGACACCGCCGACAGCGACACCGGCGGCACGGCCGCCGACGCGCTGGGCACGGTCACCGGCACGGTGGACCGCGCCCTCACCGGGGTCATCGGCACTGTCTCGGACGTCACCTCGTCCGACGCGGTCAGCGGCGTGACCGCGACGATCGCCGACACGACCGCCGGGGCGAAGGCCCAGGCAGGCGACAGGACGGGGGCAGTCACCGGCTACATCTCCGCGCAGGCGGAGAGGACAGCCGCCATCGCGCCCGTTGAGCCCGTTGCGTCCGTCGACGCCGCCGACCAGGCGCGCCGCTACGTCGACGGCGAGGTCCCGCACACCGTGGGCAGGGCTTCGGGTCGTGTCGCGGCAACCACCGCGACCGCGGATCCCGGCGTCGGCACCGCTCGGGCGACCGCCGCCGACCTCCACCACCCCGGCGACGAGATCGACTACCTCTTCGGCCCGCTGGCCGCTTTCGCCCCCGAACTGGAGCAGGCGCTCGCCGCCGCTCAGACCCGGCTCCACGGCAGCACCGGGAACGCAGCCCGTGGCACGGCACGGCAGAAGGTGGATGCCGTGACCACCGGCACGGACCGTACGGTGGCCGCCGCCCGCACCTCGGCCCGCGGCACCGCCGACCGCGCCCGGACCCGCCTCACCGCGCCGATCGGCCACGCCCAGTCGCAGGCCACCGCCACCACGAACGCCGCCCAGTCCGCGGTCGCCGCGGTCCCGGCCCACATCACGGGCAGGGTCGGGAACGTCCACACGACGGCGGTCGGCACAGTCGCGAGTGCCCGTGGCACCGCCACCGGAACCGTCGAGGGGCTGCCCGCAGCCGTCACCCGCACGGTCACCCCGGTCGTCGACGAGACGATCACCGCCGTCACACCCCCGGTCGTCGGCACCGCCGTCGCCGGTGTGACCCCGGTTGCGGGCCACACCGCCGACGACGTCACGACGCTGACCGGCACGACCACCACCCACACCACCGCCGTGGCGTACGGCACGGTCGCCGGCACCACGGACGTGGCGTACGGCACGGTCGCCCACACCACCGCCGTGGCGCGGGGAACCCTCGCCGGTACCGGCGCACTCGCCGACCAGGCGTTGGCTGGTGCCCATGGCCTCGGGGACGGGGCCGCGGGTGACTCCTCCGCGCTCGCCGGGCATGTCGCGGCCGACGTACCGCCGTACGCGTCCCGTGTTGTCGCGTACGCCGTCGACGGCACGACCGACGCGGTGCTTCCGCCGGTCGTGGGCACCGCCGTGGACGGAGTGCTGCCCGTCGCCGGGCAGGCGGTCCGGGACGCGGGCGGGCTGGCGTACGGGGTCGCCGGGGACGTGACGCCGTTCGCGGAGGGTGTCGTCGGCGGGGCGGGTCCGCTGGCGACGGGCCTGGTCGGGGAGCAGATCGCACCCTTCGCGGAGCAGGTGGTCGCGCACGAGGCGGCCGCCTTCGTGAAGGAGCAGGTCATCGACGGCGCCGCGGTCCTCGCCGGGCGGCTGGTCACGGAGGACGCGGCGCCGTTCGCGGGCCGGCTGGTCGCGGAGGAGGCCAGGCCGTTCGTGGACGGCACGGTAGGTGCGGCGCATCCGTTCGTGGGCGGCACGGTCGATGCCCCGTATCCGTTCGCCGAGGGCATGGCCGGCGCCGCGCAGCGTTTCGCGGACGGCACGGTCGACGCCGCGCAGCCCGTCGTGGACGTGGTCGTCGGCTACGTCAGCCCCGTGGCCGCGGGTGTCGCCGGGAGCGCGGCCGACCTGGCCGACGGTGTGGCGGGCGACGCCGTGCCCTTCGCGTACGGCGTCGCGCATGACGTCACTCCCGTCGCGTACGGCGCCGGGCACGACGTCATCCCCCTCGCGCACGGCGTAGCGCACGACGCCACCCCCTTCACGTACGGCGTCACGGACGACGTGATGCCCTTCGCGCACGGCGTGACCGACGGTGTCGCGCCCTTCGCGTACGGCGTGGTGGAGGACGTCACCCCCTTCGGGCACGGTGTCGCCGGCGAGGTCGGGCCGGTCGCCGGGCAGGTCGCCCCGTTCGCCGAGGACCTCTCCGGGACCGTCGGTGCGACCGGCACGCCGCTCGCCGGCAACGCCGTCACCGGCGTCGAGGCCCTCGCCGACTCGACCGCGCCGGGTTACGTCCCGCGCGGCCGGTGACCGCGCCCCGTGCGTCGTGCCGCTCGGCCGGTGCGCGGGAGGGCCGGGTGAACGCGTCCGGCCCGTAGCGCTGCCAGTGCTGCTCCAGTGCTGCTCCAGTGCTCCTCCAGTGCTGTTCTCCGTCGGAGGAGACCCGGACGGCCGAAGCCGTCGGTCGGGTTCGAGTGGATGCCGACGGAGAGGGCGGGTGGTCCTCATTGGGGAGACGATCACCCGCCGCGGGCCCTTCCCCGAGCCGAGGAAGGGCCCGGTGAAAGGGCCTCACCGGGTGCACCCCAGCCCGGTGAGGCCCCGCAATCCGGCCCACATGCGGCTCACATACGGCACGCCGTGTCAGTGAGCGCGGCATCATGTGACAGGTATCACCGCTCAGGTGTGACGCGCGATTTAGAGGGCTCCCGGAAGCAGCGATAACCTGCGAGACGGACATGCCGCGCGCTCGGACACCGTGTGCGCCTCCCTAGTGACTCTCGGCGGACGTCACGTTGCCCTTCGCGGCACGCCCACGCATCCAACGAACCGCGATCACTGATAGGGACGGAAGCGCGTGGACCTGTTCGAGTACCAGGCGAGGGACCTCTTCGCCAAGCACGGTGTACCGGTGCTGGCCGGTGAAGTCATCGACACGCCTGAGGCGGCGCGCGAGATCACCGAGCGGCTGGGCGGCAAGTCTGTCGTCAAGGCTCAGGTGAAGGTCGGTGGTCGAGGCAAGGCCGGCGGTGTGAAGCTCGCCGCCACCCCGGACGAGGCCGTGGCCCGTTCCACGGACATTCTCGGCATGGACATCAAGGGCCACACGGTCCACAAGGTGATGATCGCCGAGACCGCTCCGGAGATCGTCGAGGAGTACTACGTCTCCTTCCTCCTCGACCGCACCAACCGCACCTTCCTCTCCATCGCCTCCGTCGAGGGCGGCATGGAGATCGAGGAGGTGGCGGCCACCCGCCCCGAGGCTGTCGCCAAGACCCCCATCGACGCCAACAAGGGTGTGACCCCCGAGGTCGCCCGCGGCATCGTCGAGGCCGCGAAGTTCCCGGCCGAGGTCGCCGACAAGGTCGCCGACATCCTCGTCACCCTGTGGAAGACCTTCGTCGCCGAGGACGCGCTCCTCGTCGAGGTCAACCCGCTGGCGAAGGTCGCCTCCGGCGATGTCATCGCCCTCGACGGCAAGGTGTCCCTGGACGAGAACGCCGAGTTCCGTCAGCCCGAGCACGAGGAGCTCCAGGACAAGGCGTCGGCGAACCCGCTGGAAGCCGCCGCCAAGGAGAAGGGCCTCAACTACGTCAAGCTCGACGGCGAGGTCGGCATCATCGGCAACGGCGCGGGTCTCGTCATGAGCACCCTGGACGTCGTCGCGTACGCCGGTGAGGCGCACGGTGGCGTCAAGCCCGCCAACTTCCTCGACATCGGCGGTGGCGCCTCCGCCGCCGTCATGGCGAACGGCCTGGAGATCATCCTCGGCGACCCGGACGTCAAGTCCGTCTTCGTCAACGTCTTCGGCGGCATCACCGCGTGCGACGAGGTCGCCAACGGCATCGTGCAGGCGCTGCAGCTCCTGAAGGACAAGGGCGAGGAAGTCACCAAGCCCCTCGTCGTCCGTCTCGACGGCAACAACGCCGAGCTGGGTCGCAAGATCCTCTCCGACGCCAACCACCCGCTGGTCCAGCGCGTGGACACCATGGACGGCGCGGCCGACAAGGCCGCCGAGCTCGCGGCTGCGAAGTAAGGGACGAGGGACAGAACAGCCATGGCTATCTTCCTCAACAAGGACTCCAAGGTCATCGTCCAGGGCATGACCGGTGCCACGGGCATGAAGCACACCAAGCTCATGCTGGCCGACGGCACGAACATCGTCGGTGGCGTGAACCCCCGCAAGGCGGGCACGACCGTCGACGTCGACGGCACCGAGATCCCGGTCTTCGGCACCGTCGCCGAGGCGATCGAGAAGACGGGCGCGAACGTGTCCGTCCTCTTCGTGCCGCCGGCCTTCGCCAAGGCCGCCGTCGTCGAGGCCATCGACGCGGAGATCCCCCTCGCGGTCGTCATCACCGAGGGCATCGCGGTGCACGACTCCGCCGCGTTCTACGCGTACGCCGTCGAGAAGGGCAACAAGACCCGCATCATCGGTCCCAACTGCCCCGGTCTGATCACGCCCGGTCAGTCGAACGCCGGCATCATCCCCGGTGACATCACCAAGCCGGGCCGCATCGGTCTCGTCTCGAAGTCCGGCACGCTGACGTACCAGATGATGTACGAGCTCCGTGACATCGGCTTCTCGTCGGCCGTCGGCATCGGTGGCGACCCGGTCATCGGCACCACGCACATCGACGCGCTCGCCGCGTTCGAGGCCGACCCCGACACCGACCTCATCGTGATGATCGGTGAGATCGGTGGCGACGCCGAGGAGCGTGCCGCCGACTTCATCAAGGCGAACGTGAAGAAGCCGGTCGTCGGCTACGTCGCGGGCTTCACCGCGCCCGAGGGCAAGACCATGGGCCACGCCGGCGCCATCGTCTCCGGTTCCTCCGGTACGGCCGCCGCGAAGAAGGAGGCCCTCGAGGCCGCCGGCGTCAAGGTCGGCAAGACCCCGACCGAGACGGCGAAGCTGGCGCGCGAGATCCTCGGCGGCTGAACGCTGAACGCTGAACGCCGAACGCTGAGCGTCGAAGGCTGACTGCTGAGTGCTGAGCACTCGATCCAGCTGAACGTCGAGCGGGCCCGTACCCCCCACGTGGGGTGCGGGCCCGTCGCGTTGTCCAT
>NZ_LIQX01000723.1 GCF_001418475.1 Streptomyces ossamyceticus
GCGGCGATGACGCAGCGCCGCGCCGTCGGCCACACGCTGCCGCTGCGCAGCTGGGCCGAGGGCCGCGTCGCCCCCTCCGGAGAGGACAACAAGTCCGCCTGAGGGCCAGCTTGTTCAGGCTTGCCCCCGCACGTCATCGTCCCCGCCCGGCCCCCACGTCAGCTCCAAGGAGACCCGCTCGTGTGCCGCATCTACGGCTACTTCGGCGCCGACCTCGGCCCCGCCGCGCTGGACCGGGCCCGTGACGCCCAACTGCCGGGCGGCCCCGACCAGCAGGACCGGGTGCTCGGTGACGGGTGGGGCCTCGGCTGCAACCGCCTGTCGATCCAGGACCCGGCCCACGGCCGGCAGCCGTTCACCAACGCCGACGGCACGATCGGCCTCGTCTTCAACGGCGAGATCTACAACTTCCGCGCCCTGCGCGACGAACTCGCCGCGCACGGAGTGACCGTGGAGGGCGACTCGGACGGCTCGGTCCTGCTGCCCTGCTACGAGTTGTACGGCGACGACTTCGTCGACCGGCTCGAAGGGATGTACGCGATCGCCGTGGTGGACCTGCGGGCGGGGCGGCGGCTGCGCCTGTGGTGCGACCCGCTCGCCGTCAAGAGTCTGTACTACCGGATCACGGACGACGGTGTCGTCTTCTCCTCCGAACTCGACGGCCTGACCGCGCAGTGCGGAGCGGCCCTCCCGCTGGACCCGGCAGCGGTGGACCACTATCTGAACTGGCAGTGCCTGCCCGGCGGCGCGACCTGGTACCGGGGCGTGGGCACCCTCCGGCCCGGCGAGCGCCTGGAGCACGACGGCCGGCGCGCCCTTCTGCGCGCGGCACCCGCTCCCGCTCCGGTGACGCCCGACGGGACTCACGGGCCCCGGGCCCTGCGCGAGCTGCTCGACCGGGAGACGGCTCGTATGTGCCTCCAGGAGTCACCGGTGGCCCTCCAGCTGTCGGGCGGCCTCGACTCGGCGATCCTGGCGGGCCTGCTGTCCGCCCACCGGTCCGACGTCACCGGCTTCCATGTCACCCATGAGGGCACACACGACTCCGACGAGGAGCGGTACGCGCGCGTGGCCGCCGCGCACGCGGGCATTCCCCTGGAGGTCGTGGAGGTGCGCGAGGCGGAGGTGCCCGACCTGCTGCCGGCCATGGTGCGCGCGCTGGGCACGCCCAACGCCACTCCGCACGCCCTGAGCGCGTACGTGCTGTTCCGGGAGATCTCCGCCGCCGGGTTCCGGGTGTGCTTCGTCGGTGACGGGGCCGACGAGCAGTTCGGCGGCTACCGCCGCTACAGCACCGCCCTGGCCGCGACGGACGACGCCTGGCGCGAGCGCTACCTGGACCGCCTCTCCCTGATTCCCCACGCCGAGTACCGCGGCCTGTACACGCCCGACTACCGGGCACTGGTCGACGAGCACGGCGGCAGCCGCCGGCAGGCGCGGGAGCTGCTGGACCGGGCCGCGCCCTCGCGCCTGGAGCAGATGCTGACGTTCGACCGGCTGCACAAGCTGCCCGCTCTGAACCTGCGCAAGCTCGACCACCTGTCCATGGCCCACTCGGTCGAGGGCCGGGTGCCCTACTGCCAGCCGGAGGTGACCGCCTTCGCCCGCCGTACCCCCGACCCGGCCAAGATCGACGGCGACCGACGCAAGGGAGTCCTGTGGGACGCGGGCAGCGGCCTCGTCCCGGCGGAGGTCCGCAGCCGGGCCAAGCAGCCCTTCACCTTCCCCGTCGCCCACTTCCTGCGTCCGGGCGGGAAGCTGTGGGAGTTCACCACCGACATCCTGACCCGGCCGCGCCTGTGCACGGCCGGCTATCTGAACGAGACAGCCGTCCGCGACGTGCTCACCGCCCACGCGGCGGGCCACGACCGGGCGAGACTGCTGTGGGGCCTGATGGTGCTGGAACTGTCCTTCCCCGGCACGTCCGCCTGACCGCCCTGCGGTACCGTCCCGCGAGTCGCGGGCCCGATCGGGCCCGTCACGCCATGTCCCAGCAGAAAGGCACACCACGGTGCGCAACGTCTATGTCGTCACCCACCCCGAGGCGAGTCATCACGTCGACGGGCTGGTCGGCGGCTGGCACGACTCCGACCTCACCGCGCAGGGCCGGAAGGACGCCGCGGCGATCGCCCGCGCGCTGCGCGACAGCATCCCCTCCGGTGCGGACGTCGACGTCATCTCCTCCGACCTCCTTCGCACCCGCAGCACGGCCGAGGAGATCGCCGGGCAGTTCGACGTCACTCCCGTCTGGGACGCCCGGCTGCGTGAGAAGTCCTACGGCGAGGCGGAGGGCCGCCCTCAGGAGTGGCTGGACAAGCGTTTCCTGCCGCCCCCGGCGACGGGCAACCGGATGGACCACCACGAGGGCGTCGAGGGCGCGGAGACCAAGACGGCCTTCGCGACGCGTGTCTACGCCGCGATGGACGACGTCCTGCGTCTCGACGCCGAGCACCAGATCGTCGTCACGCACGGCTTCGCGCTGACCTTCGTGGTCGCGGCCTGGTCCCGGCTCCCCGTCGAGTCGCTCGGCTACCTCAACTTCCGCGCACCGTCCGGCAGCATCACCCACCTCCGCGAGGACGACTTCTTCCACAACCGTCAACTCGTCCACCTCGGCGACACCCGCCACCTGGCCACGGCCTGACACCACCGCGACGAGCCCCTGCGCGGGCCGCGTGAACCGGGTGCCTGACGCGGCCCCGGTCACCGAAGCGGCCTCACGCCCCGGATCCGCACAGCACCCCGGCGCCACAGCGTTCCGCCCCGGTCCGGAAATTGAGGTGCCGGAGCCGGGGCGCTTTCCTACCCTCGGCCCCATGAGCCACGGACCCTCCCTGCTGAACGTCATCGATGTCGAAGCCACCTGCTGGGACGGACAGCCGCCGCCCGGTTCTGTGAACGAGATCATCGAGATCGGTCTCACCGTCGTGGACGTGTCGGCAGCGCGCCGCGTGTCCCGCCATCGTGTCCTGGTCCGGCCTGTCCGGTCGAAGGTGAGCGACTTCTGCACCGAACTGACCGGGCTGACGCAGGCCGAGGTGGAACGGGGCGTCTCCTTCGCCGACGCATGCCGGATCCTCGTCGAGGAGTACGGGGCCGGGGAGCGCCCCTGGGCGAGCTGGGGCGAGTACGACCGTCGGCAGTTCGCCCGGCAGAGTCAGGCGGACGGGGTGGCCTACCCGTTCGGCTATCCGACCGAGCGCACCCACACCAACGCCAAGGCCGTGTTCACCGCGGCCCACGGGCTCCGCAGGAAACCCGGCATGGCCCAGGCACTGCGGATGGCCGGACTGCCACTCGAGGGACGCCATCACCGGGGAGAGGACGACGCGTGGAACATCGCCGCGCTCGTCCTCGATCTGCTGGGCCGCGGGGCATGGCCGGTCACGGCCCAGGTCGCTGACGTCTGAGTCATACCTGAGGTGTACGGGTGATCGTCGGCGAGTGGAACCGGGGTACCAGTCGGGCGGCGAAGTATCCCCCGCGGTCCCACGGTCCGGGCCGGCCGCGCTCCTGACGTCGACTGCACAGGCCGCGGCGCTCGCCCCGCCTCACCCGCCGCCTCCTGGACGCCTACACCCACCGGGTCCTGGCCCCCGCGGACACCCCGGCCGCCGAGGACCCCCGGCCGCGGGCCCTCACCGACCGCGAACGCGAGGTTCTCGTCGCCATCGGCCAGGGCTGGACCAACACCGAGATCGCCGAGCGCCTCGTCCTGACCGAATCCACCGTCAAGAAGCACGTGGGCCGCGTCCTTGCCAAGATCGGCGCCCGCGACCGCATCCAGGCCGTGATCACCGCCTACGACACCGGACTGGTCAGACCCAAGCCATGGCCGGTCCCCGCACCCGGCCTACCCCCGGCCGGGCCGCGGCCGCGATCATGACCTGCTGCACCGCTCCGGCGTGATCGGCATGGCCACCGCGATCGCCGGCGCAGCCACCGCGGACGGCGCGATCCTCTTCGCGCCCGCCTCAAGCGCTCTTCCGAGCCGGTTCGACGTGACGCTGCCGTGTCCGCCGTGGGACCTCCTGCCACGAGGCCGAGCCGCTGCCCCGCCCACCGGCACCCGGCACCCGGCACCCGGCACCCGGCACCCCATGCTCAGCCCGTAGGAATGCGGAACTCGAATTCGGGGCGGTCCCACGGCACGGCGGGCGGGTTCGCGAACGCGGTCCCTGTCCGCACCGCGCCGACCCGATGGTAGAAGCCCTCGGAGAGAACATGCGACACGACCTTGAGGCGGTCGATCCCGGCGGCGCGGGCCTCGGCCCGCATGTGCGCGACGAGCAACCGTCCGATACCCCGTCCCTGCACGTCGTCGGCGACGAACAGCAGGTCGAGTTCCGGTGGAGCGAGGACGAGGGAGTAGAACCCGAGGACCCTGCCCCCGTCGTCGTCGGCGCCGACAGCCGCAAAGGTGCGGTGGGCCTCGATGTAATCAGCCCCGACCCGGTAGCCCGCGACCGCGGCCGCGTACTTGCCCTCGTAGGCCCCTGAACCACGCACGAGCCGCGTGAGCCGCTTGGCGTCCCCCGCGACCGCCCTCCGGATCATGATCGGCCGCCTACCGGGAGCATCACGTGAACTCATCGGGAGAGTATCGCTCACCGGAAAGCGCCTTCATGCGGCGGGCCGACCGCTCCCGCACCGCTCCGGGGAAACCCGAGGGCGCCGGCCTCTGCGGCCCGGGCGACCGGCGACCGTATGGGCCGCCGAACTCGACGTCCGACGGTTCGGCGGCGAGGCCCTCGGCGATGCCCTTGAACACAGCCAGGTCGGCGGCGCTGTCACGAGCTCGGAAGGCGGCTCGCGGGCACGGTGTTCGGCGTGCCGGTGGACCGCACGGCCACCACGGCTTCCCGCAGACCGGCGGGTCGACCGGCCTGAGCCGGGGTGGCTGCCCCACGCCGCACGCGGCCCCCCGCCCGGTCACGGAAGGTGCCCTTCCCGTGGTGCGGACCTGGTCAGCCCAGGTCGGGCAGGGGGCGCCGGGCGACCTCGTGGGCGTCGTCCGGTGGGACGCCCAGCATCCGCAGGACCATCTCGGCGAGGTTCACCGCGGCCTCGTCCCCGTCCAGGTCGGGGCGGGCGAACCTCAGCTCCACCAGGGACAGCAGGGTCCCGCCCAGCGCGGACAGGGCCACGACCGGCTCGACGGCCGTGAAGCGGCCGGATGCGAGGCCGGCCCGGAGGTCGCGCAGAGCCCGCCGGGCCAGGCCGTTGTCCGAGTAGAGGTGGCCGAGGCCACGGCGGCGCAGGACCTGCATCAGCTCCGGTTGGGACTCGGCCATACGGGCGCTGAGCCGGAAGCCGGCCGCGACCAGTTCCGCGGGGTCGTCGATCCCGGTCAGTCGCTCGTCGAAGGTCCGGCCGAACTCCTCCAGGGCGTCCGTCACCGCCGCTTCGAACAGCTCCGTCTTGGACTCGAAGTGGTTGTAGAAGGAGCCGAAGCCGACGTCCGCGCGCTCGGCGATCACCTGGATGCTGGCGCTGGTGTCCCCGGTTTCGGCGAGTATCTGCCGGGCCGCGCGGACGAGCGCCCTGCGGGTCTCGGCGCGGCGCCGTTCGAACCGGTTGCTGGGCGGGGCTGACGTGGGCATGGGCCGAGTGTAGCCGCGGAAACCACTATCACCACAGTTCTGATGAGATCCTCATCTCTAGATGGCTGACCTATTGACGAGCACTCTGTCAGTAATGATGATTTCCTCATTATGGGTTATGGCAATGCTGCTCGGAGGGCACCATGTCTGAAACACGCGCGGCCCGTAGCGCCGTCGCGACGCCCCACCAGGACCTTCACAGCGAGCGGGGCGCCCTGCGCGGCGAACATCCCGGCCGCTCCCGGAACCCCGTGATCAAGGTGGCGGACCTGGCCTGGCTGGAGTTCGAGAAGCCCGACCTGGACCGGGCGGAGGTCTTCGCCCGCGACTTCGGCTTCGGTGTCGCCGCCCGCACGGAGAGCGAGCTGTGGCTGAGGGGCACCTTCGCCGGCTCGCCCTGCATGGTGATCCGGCGCGGTCGTACGTCCCGTTTCATCGGCCCGGTGTTCCGGGCGGCCGAGCGCTCCGACCTGGACCGGCTGGCACGGGCGACCGGGACTGCCGTACGGGACGCGGACGTGCCCGGCGGCGGCCAGGTCGTCGATCTGCTCGATCCGTCCGGCTTCCCGGTGCGGGTGGTGCACTGCGTCGAACAGCTCCCCGAACTGCCGGGGCAGCGCCCGCTGCTCCTCAACTTCGGCACGGATCACCGCCGTACGAATGTCACGCAGCGCCCGCCGCGGGAGCCGTCCCGGATCCAGCGGCTGGGTCATGTGGTGCTGGAGACACGGGTGTTCGCCCGCGCCCTGGACTGGTATCTGGACACGCTCGGGATGATCGTGTCCGACTTCCTGTTCCTGGACGGGCAGCGCGGGCGCGGTCCGACGATGGCGTTCATCCGCTGCGACCTGGGCGGCGTGCCCGCCGACCACCACACGCTGGCGATGCACCTGGGACCGGGGACCGGGTACGTCCACTCCGCTTACCAGGTCACCGACCTGGACTCGATCGCGGCCGGCGGCGAGTACCTGGCCGAGCGCGGCTACCGGCGCAGCTGGGGCATCGGCCGGCACATCCAGGGCAGCCAGCTCTTCGACTACTGGCGCGACCCCGACCACTTCATGCTGGAGCACTTCGCGGACGGCGACCTGTTCTCCAGCGACGTCGAGCCCGGCTGGGCGCCGATGTCGGCGAGCGGGCTGGCCCAGTGGGGCCCGCCGGCCACCCGTGACTTCCTGGGCGCGAGCCCGTCCCCCGCCAAGGTCCGCGAGGTGCTGCACGCCCTGCGCGGAGACAACGAACTGGACGTCGAACGTCTGCTGGGCCTGATGAAAGCGATGAACTCATGAGCACCAACGTCCTGCGCACCGCCGAGGGCTGGTGGGTAGTCCTCCCCCAAGCTCTCGACTCCGCTCAAACAGGGGGGACCCCCACCGGGCGTGCCGTCCGCGTCGACACCAAGGCCGTCACCACCGCCGAACTGATCGCCGACCTCCCCCACGCTCGGCTTCGCTCGCGCGGGGGCACCCCCATCGCCGTACGCGAGGCGGCCCTGTCCGGTGAGGTGGGCACGCCCGTCTCCGAGCTGGCGGTGCTCTCGCCGGTCACCACGCCCTGCCGGGTGGTCGCCCAGATGGTCAACTACCGCAGTCACGCCCGCGATTCGGGCTTCACCGGCGACATCCCGCCCGCCTTCTTCCGCAAGGCGTCCGGCTCGGTCAGCGGCCCGGCCGAGACCATCGTCCGCCCCACCCATGTGAAGTTCCTCGACTACGAGATCGAACTCGGCCTGGTCATGGGGGCACCGCTGCCCATCGGCACCGTGGTCGAGGAGAAGGACCTGCCGTCGTACGTCGCCGGTCTCGTCATCACCAACGACGTCAGCGCCCGTGAGGTCCAGCTGACGAAGACGCAGTTCTACGAGAGCAAGTCGTACCCGACCTTCACGCCCGCCGGACCCTACCTGGCCCTGCTGGAGCCGGAGGACTTCGCCCACCTTCTCGACCTGCGGCTGAGGCTGTCCGTCAACGGCGAACCACGCCAGGACCGCACCCTCGCCGACATGATCGTCCGCCCGGCGCAGGCCCTCACCCTGCTGGCCCGCTTCCAGACCCTCGACCCCGGCGACCTGCTCCTCACCGGCACCCCCGGCGGTACGGCCCTCAAGGCGCCGCCGAAGCCGGTGGAGAAGATCGGCGCCCTGCTGCCGCCCTCGGTGAAGTGGAAGGCGTTCTTCAAGTCCCAGGCCAGGAACCCCCACTACCTGCGGCACGGCGATGTCGTCACCGCCTCCATCGCCACCCCGGACGGCCGGATCGACCTGGGCGAGCAGCGCACGCCCGTGGCCGACGCGCACGGAGAGCAGAGGTGAGCCGCACATGACCGTCGAGCACGACACGACGGACGTACCCGTGGTGATCGTCGGCGCCGGACCGGTGGGCGTGACCGCCGCCCTGCTGCTCGCCCGGCGCGGGGTGCGTACCGTCGTCCTCGAACGCCACCACGACGTCTATCCCCTCCCCCGGGCCGTCGCCACCGACGACGAGGTCCGCAGGATCCTCCAGACCGCCGGGATCGCCGAGGAGTTCGCCGCCGTCGCCCGTCCCGCGCGCGGCCTCCGGTTGCTGGACGCCCGGCACCGGGTGATCGCCGAGTTCCGGCGGTCCCCGCACGGCCACCACGGCTTCCCGCAGACCAGCATGTTCGACCAGCCCGAGCTGGAGCGGTTGCTGCGCGAGGCACTCGCCCTTCGCCCGGAGTGCGAGCTGCGGAGCGGGGTCGAGGTGACGGCGGTCGAGCAGCCCGCCGACGGACCGGTCCGTGTCACCTACCGCGACGACGACGGCGAGCACCTGCTGCTCGCGGACGCCGTCCTCGGCTGCGACGGCGCGGGCAGCCTCACCCGCGACGCGATCGGCGCGGGGTGGGAGGACCTGCGCTTCGAGGAGGAGTGGACCGTCATCGACGTGACGACGAAGGTCCCCGTCCGCTGCTGGGAAGGCGTCGACCAGGTCTGTGACCCGCACCGCCCGTCGACGTTCATGCGCGTCGGCGAGGACCGCTACCGCTGGGAGTTCCGGCTCCGTGCGGGGGAAAGCCTCGACGGCCCCGACGGGTGGGAGCGGCTGCGGGAGCTGGTCGCCCCCTGGGTGGACATCTCCCACCTCTCCCCTGTCGACGACTTCCACGTCATCCGGCAGGCCCGGTACACCTTCCGGGCCCGCGTCGCCGACCGCTGGCGTCTGGGCCGCGTCTTCCTCCTCGGCGACGCCGCCCACCTCACCCCGCCCTTCGTCGGACAGGGCCTGTGCTCGGGACTGCGCGACGCCCACAACCTGACCTGGAAACTCGCCCGTGTCCTCCAACAAGGCGCCGGCGAAGGGCTGTTGGACACCTACGAGCGGGAACGCAAGCCCCACGCCCGTCAGGTGATCCGCCTCGCGGTCGCCACCGGCTGGGCCATGACCGGCGGCCAGGACCGGGCGGCCGCCCTACGCCGTACCGCCGTCGCCGCGGCCTGCCGCATCCCCGGGGTGACGGGCAGGGCGAGCCGGGATCTCGGCCGTCCGCTCCGCGTCGGTCCGCTCGTACGCCGCGGCCGGCTCGGCGGCACGATCTGCCCACAGCCCCGGGTGACGACCGAGGACGGACGTCGGGGCCGTCTCGACGATGTCCTCGGCGACTCCTTCGCCGTGCTGACGGCGGTGCCGCTGCCGCCCTCCCTGCGCGCCCTCACCGACGGACTCGGCGCCCGGGTCGTCGATGTGCACGAAGTCGGCGACGACGGAACCCTCGCCGCCTGGCTCCGTGCGGGCCGTGCCGACGCCGTCCTGCTGCGCCCCGATCGCGTCGTGCTGGACGTCGTTCCGGCGGGCGGCGGCGACTTCACCGACACCGTCGCCTGGGCGCCCCTGCTGTGCACCACTCACGGGCCCGTCGCACAGCCCGTATCCGCACCCCCGTCGAGGAGTTCCGCGCGATGACCACGCCGCACGCCCACCCCTTCTGGACTCCGGCCCCGGAGACCGCCGCACGCAGCCGGATCGCCGACTTCGGCCGCTGGGCCGCCCGGCGCCGGGGCTTCGAGGCCGACCTCGCCGACTACTCCGCCCTGCACCGCTGGTCGGTCACCGACCTGGAGGGCTTCTGGGGCGCGGTCTGGGAGTACTTCGACATCGACGCGGAGACCCCGTACGAGCGGGTCCTGGCCGAGGAGACCATGCCCGGCGCCCGCTGGTTCACCGGCGCCACCCTCAACTACGCCCACCACGTCCTGCGCGATCTCACGGACGACGCCCCGGCGATCGTCGCCCTCGACGAGACGGGCGCCGGGTACGAGGTGACCGGGGGCCGGCTGCGTTCCCAGGTCGCCTCGGTCGCCGCTACCCTGCGCGAGCTGGGCGTCGGGAAGGGCGACCGCGTCGTCGGCTATCTGCCCAACACCCCGCACGCGATCGTCGCGTTCCTGGCCGCGGCAAGTCTGGGCGCCGTGTGGTCGGTGTGCGGACAGGACTACGCCCCCCGGGCCGCCGCCGACCGTTTCGCCCAGCTCGAACCCACCGTGCTGATCGCCACCGACGGCTACCTGTTCAACGGCACCGCGCACGACCGCCGGGAGGCCACCCTCGAACTGGCGCGCGCCCTGCCGACGTTGAAGGCGACCGTGCTGGTCGACCATGTGGGCCTGCCGGGGCTCTCGGCCACCTACCCGTCGCTGGTCCTCCCGTGGGAGGAGACGGCGACGCGCACCGAGGAACTGACGTGTACGCCCGTGCCGTTCGACCACCCCCTCTGGGTCGTCTTCTCCTCCGGCACGACGGGTCTGCCCAAGGGCATCGTCCACGGCCACGGGGGTGTGCTCCTTGAGCACCTCAAGACCCTTGCCCTCCAGTCCGACCTGGGTCCCGGCGACCGCCTCCTGTGGTACACCACCACCCACTGGATGATGTGGAACCTCGTCGTCTCCACCCTCCTGACCGGCGCCACGACCTGCACGTACGACGGCAGTCCGGCGCTGCTCACCCAGCCGGACATCCTCTGGGAGCTGGCGGCCCGCCACCGCGTCACCCTCTTCGGGACCAGCCCCCAGTACCTGCTGGGCATGGCCAAGTTCGGCGTCGACCCGTCCGTCCACGACCTGTCGGCGATCCGTGCCGTGGGCTGCACCGGCTCCGCCCTTCCGGCCTCCGCCCACCCCTGGGTCCGCGACCACGTCGGCGAGCGGGTCCAGCTCGTGTCCATCAGCGGCGGCACGGACGTCGTGTCCGGCTTCGCCGGCGGGGCCCCCACGCTGCCGGTGTGGGCGGGTGAACTCTCCGCGCCCTGTCTGGGTGTGGCACTGGCCGCGTACGACGCGGAGGGCCGGCCGGTCACCGACCAGGTCGGGGAACTGGTCGTCACCCGCCCGATGCCGTCCATGCCGCTGTCCTTCTGGAACGACCCCGACGGGGCCCGCTATCGGGAGGCGTACTTCTCCAGCTACCCCGGAGTATGGCGGCACGGCGACTGGATCACCCTCACCTCCCACTGCTCGGTGATCGTCCACGGCCGCTCCGACTCCACGCTCAACCGCAACGGCGTACGCCTGGGCAGCGCCGACATCCACGACGTCGTCGAACGCCTTCCCGAGATCACCGAAGCGCTGGTCATCGGGGCGGAGGAGCCGGACGGCGGCTACTGGATGCCCCTGTTCGTGGTCCTCGCGGCCGGCGCCGTTCTGGACGACGTGCTGCGCGACCGCATCCGCGAGGCCATCCGCACCGGCGTCTCACCCCGCCATGTGCCCGACGAGATCATCGACGTGCCGGGGATCCCGCACACCCGCACCGGAAAGAAGCTCGAGGTCCCGGTCAAACGCCTGCTCCAGGGCGCCCCGGTCGAGCAGGTCGTCAATCCGGCCACCGTGGACCACCCCGACCTCATCGACCACTACGCCCGCCTCGGCGCCGAACGACGTGCCCGGAGGGTCTGATAGCTCCGGCCGCCCTGACATCGCCCCCGCCCGGCATGGCAACGGCCGCATCGGGCCTGATCCTGGCGGGCTTCGGCATCGGCCTGAGCGGTGCCGTCGGCACGACGGCCATCACCGGCTCCCTCGGCCGGGGCAGCAGGGCGTCGCTCGGCAGTCGCCGGCCTCCACGTCGCCGACCGGCTCGGCGCCCGGGGCACGGCCCTCGCCGACGGCGTCAGGAGCGCCTTCATGGAAGGTCTGTCCGCTTCCCTGATCACCGCCCTGCTGCGCGCCCCGAAAACACCGCCAACGGCCGGCTGACCCGAGCGGCGGCAGGGGCAGCCTGTTCCGCTTGTCGGAGCGGCCTCTGTCGAAGGGCCGGGTTCTCAGCCGAGTGTCCAGTTGACACTGTCGGTGTAGGTGGAGCCGTTGATGGTCGCGGTGACCGTCACGGTGTTCTGTCCAGGTCTCAAGGTGATGCCGGGCCATCTGAAGATACGGTCGCCGCTGCTCAGCGTTCCCAGGGAGGTGCCGTTGAGGGTGGCGGTGACCTGGCTGGCGTTGGAGTAGACCTTCAGCTCGGTGGCGGCGTCGGTTCGCTGTGTCCAGCGACGGCTGGTGATGTAAAGGGTGGGAGTGCTAGCCCAGTTGGCCTTGTACCAGTAGAAGGCGTCCTTGCGGATCTGCCGGTCGCGGGTGACCAGGCCCTTGTCGTTGATGCCGGGCCGGCCCCCCTCGTTGCGGCCGTCGGAGGGGAAGTCGAACATGGCCCAGACGAACGTGCCCCAGATGAAGGGACGCTCGGCGAGCTGCTTCCAGGCCGCTTCGTGGAACAGCGACTGGTACTCCTCGGGGTGCCAGGATCCACCCGGAGCCGGCTTCGGCGGGTCGAGTTCGTGCTGGATGGTGCTCGCGCCGACGCCGTACTCCGACATGGCGATCCTGCGGGACGGGGAGGTCGCGTGCACGTTGTCGGCCCACGCACCGAGGTCACCGTCCTTCGACCCGTAGTACCAGCCGTAGTACTTGTTGAACCCCGTGGTCCGCGTGTGCAGCCCCGCCTGCGCGTTGTCGGGGTCCTCGCCGCGCACGGCGTAGGTGGAGAGGCGGTCCGGATCCTCGGCTTCGACGATGTCGGCCAGTGCCGCGAGCAGCTTGTTCGTGGCCGTGCCGTTGTAGTCGATCTGCTCGTTGCCGATGCCCCAGAAGGCGATCGAGGGGTGGTTGTAGTTCTGCCGGATCAGTTCCCGCAGCTGGTTCTGGGTGCTGGTGGTGAAGGCGGCCGAGTCCGTGACGAGGTCGACCAGGGGGATCTCCGCCCAGACGACCATGCCGCGTTCGTCGGCGAGGTTGTAGTCCTTCTGGTCGTGCTGGTAGTGCGCCATCCGGACGGCGTTGGCGCCGATCTCGCCGATGAGGTCGAAGTCCTGCGTGTGATCGGCGTCGGACATCGCCCAGCCCTTGCCGGCCCGGTCCTGGTGCAGGTTGACGCCGTGCAGGTGCACGTGGCTGCCGTTGAGGCGGAAGCCCGTGTCGGCGTCGACGGCGATGGAGCGAAGACCCAGGCGTTCGGTCACCACGTCAGTGATCCTGTCCCCACCCCCGGTGACGTCATGGATCTCGACGCCGGCGTGGTGGAGGTAGGGGTCGGCCAGGCCGTTCCACAGGTGCGGGTCGCTGATCTGGAGGGTCTGCTCGACCTCCGCGCCGGTGGCCGCGGGGACGGTCCGCGCGGCGCTGCTCGTGTCCGCGACGACGGTCCCGCTCTTGTCCGCGATGACCGTGCGGACGACCACCGATCTGGTGGTGGTGCTGTCGTTCCACAGCTTCGTCGTGACGGTCACCGTGGCCGAGGCCGGGGACACGTCGCTCTGTCGCAGGTAGACGCCGGGGCCGGCGTAGTCCGTCATCCGGACGTGGAGGTCGTCGACGGCCCACAGGCTCACGTTGCGGTAGATGCCGCCCTGGAAGGTGTAGTCCGCGCTCAACGGGGCGATGTCGGTGTCACGGGCGTTGGTCACCTTCACCGCGATCACGTTGTCCCCGCCGGGGACGAGCACGGCCGTGGCGTCGAACCTGAAGCGGGAGTACCCGCCCTTGTGCTGCCCGAGGTACGTGCCGTTGACCCAGACGTCGGCGACCTGGTTGACCCCGGCGAACTGCAGGTACAGCCGCTTCCCTGCCAGTTCGGACGGCACGGTGTAGTGGCGGCGGTACCAGCCCACTCCCCGGTAGTAGTTGTTACCGCCGTCGGCACCGTCGGCGGCGTTCCAGGTGTGGGGGGTGGTGACCGATGTCCATCCGGAGTCGTTGAACGCAGGTGTCTGCGCGCCTGCGACGTCCGATCTGATGAATCGCCACCCGCTGTTGAGGTGGATCCACACACGCGGATCAGGTGCGGTGTACGTCGTGGCGGCGGACGCGGAACCGGCGGGCGGAATCACCGCCAGCGAGGCCAGTACTCCCGCGGCCGCCCCGCCGAGCACCTGTCGGCGGCTGGGTGAACCTGTCATGTCAGAACTCACTTCCGTGGAGTCGGAACAGGAAATTTCCGCGGCGCGGCGTTGCGCCCACGCCCATGGCGGGCCGGGCGGCACCCTGATCGGGCTGACGGCCCGCCACCGGCGTGGGC
>NZ_LIQX01000724.1 GCF_001418475.1 Streptomyces ossamyceticus
AGGAGGAGAAGCTCCTCGCCGAGGCGGAGCGGCAGCAGGACGAGGACACCGGTGAGCAGGACATGCTGCCGTTCGAGGCGCTGGAGTCCGACGCGGTCTTCGACCGGGTCATGTACAACGGCGCCGAGTTCGGTATGCAGGCCCACCCGGGAAGCGAGGAGGAGCAGGACTACCTCGGGATCCCGGGGCTCCTCGAACCCGACCAGGTGCAGCTCCTGCTCCAGAAGCGGCAGGCCCGGCAGATCGCGCACAGCCGCCGGAAGCCGGACGCGGAGGCCGACCTCGTCGAGCTCCCCGCGGACCGCCGGCCCGTCGTCACCCACAAGGAACTCCTCGAACTGCGCAAGCAGCTCAACAGCATGGTCGGCGCCTACTCCCACCAGAGCGGCAAACCGCACGGCGTCATCCACACCGAGGTTCGGCGGGTGTGCGGCGGCCCGCCGAGCGCCGAGGCCACCGCGGGCCAACTGCGGCAGCGCATCGCCAAGGTGCAGGAGTGGGCCACCCGCATGAAGTGACGGCGGCGCCTCCGGGGCGTCGCCCGCGCGGGTGGATGTCGGCTGTTCGTGCGGTGGCGCGCGGGTGGATGACGGCTGTTCGTGCGGCGTGTGGAGGTGCCCGCGCGCCGGGCGGCGCGCTGTGTGTGCCCTGTGAGTCGTGCCCCTACATTTCGCGACAAATCGAAGTAGTCCGTACCGCTCCTTGACCGGATTCTGGACGGAGTCTTCCGCTCAGCGAACCGGCTCGTCTACTGTCCCGCTACGCAAACGCCCCGTGGCAGCGCCGCCGCGGAGCGCAGCCGTGAAGCGACTCCGCCCGGAAGTCAACCGGGTCCAGCCGATCGGCGGCCTCTGTAGCGCGTCGCCGACGGGACCGGTGACGCATCCCTCGCGAAGGGGGCCGCCGCCCTCACCACGAAGGAGTGGGCGTCGTGACCGCGGAGACCTCTCAGACGCTGGATCGGGGACTGCGTGTCCTCAAACTTCTCGCCGACACCGACCACGGGCTGACCGTCACCGAGCTGTCCAACAAGCTCGGGGTCAACCGGACCGTTGTGTACCGTCTGCTCGCCACGCTGGAGCAGCACTCCCTCGTACGACGTGACCTGGGCGGACGTGCCCGGGTCGGGCTCGGTGTGCTCCGCCTGGGCCGCCAGGTGCATCCGCTGGTACGGGAGGCCGCGCTGCCGGCGCTGCGGTCGTTGGCGGAGGACATAGGTGCCACCGCGCACCTCACCCTCGTCGACGGCAGCGAAGCGTTGGCCGTGGCTGTCGTCGAGCCGACGTGGACGGATTATCACGTCGCCTACCGGGCCGGATTCCGTCATGCGCTGGACCGTGGGGCCGCCGGACGCGCGATCCTG
The DNA here is from genome assembly GCF_001418475.1 of Streptomyces ossamyceticus. Classification (GTDB taxonomy): domain Bacteria; phylum Actinomycetota; class Actinomycetes; order Streptomycetales; family Streptomycetaceae; genus Streptomyces; species Streptomyces ossamyceticus. The sequence goes on from NZ_LIQX01000724.1 coordinate 1,364, forward strand.
TCGGCCCGCCAGCAGCCGGGGGACTGGCCCGGGTACGCGCTCACGCACGGTGAGCTGGAGGCCGGGGCGAGCGGTGCCGCGGCGCCGCTGCTCGGTGTGACCGGTGTCGAGGGCAGCGTCGGTGTCGTCATGCTGGCGGACGCGGTGCCGGAGCGGGTGGGGCCGCGTGTGATGGACGCGGCCCGAGAGGTCGCCGACGCGCTCCGCTGACACGGGCGGCGGCCCGAGCCGAGCCGAGGCACCCCCGTTGCCCCGGCTCTCCGTGACCCGGCTCCCCGTGCCCCCTCCCGTGAGCCGGACTCCGCCCGCCCGCTCTACGGTCGGTGCTCGCCCTGCGACGTCTCCAGGGTGTCCAGCGCCTCCAGCCCCTCCAGCCACTCCAGGACCAGCTTCGCGAAGGTCTCCGGCTGTTCCATGGCGGCGTAGTGGGCCGTGCCCTCGATGGACAGGGCGCGTCCGGGGCCGGCGACCGTGGTGGTGAGGCGTTCGGCCATGGCGATGAGGTCGGGGGCGTCGAGGGCGCCATTGACCGCGAGGACCGGGACGGCGACGGCGGCGGCGCGGGCCCAGGTGTCCGTCACCGGGACATGCCAGTCCGTCTCGCCGAGGGTGTGCTTGGAGACGGTGTCGCGGTTCATCTCCCGCACACGGCGTATGAGCTCGGCGTCCACGTCGTCCGCCGTGCGGTACGGGCCGACGACCGCCTCGGCGGCGACGTCGAGCCAGGTCTCGATGTCCCCGGCCATCAGCGCGCCGTAGTAGCGGGTGACCGAGTCCTTCGTCCAGGGGTCCGTGAACTCGCGCTCGCTGGTGCCGACGTTGCTGACGACGAGGCCCTGTACGAGATCCGGGTGCTCCAGCGCGGTGTCGACCGCGATGCCCCCGCCCATGGACATGCCGATCAGTACGGCCGGGCCGGTGTCGAGGTGCCGCAGCAGCGCGGCCAGGTCGTCGGCGAACCGGAACGGCCTGCTCGCGTTGGCCGAGGCGCCGTGGCCGCGCGCGTCCGGTGTGATCACCCGATGGTGGGCCGAGAGCGGCGGGACGAGATCGCGCCACATACGGCGATCGGTGAAGCCGCCGTGCAGCAGGACCAGCGGGAGGCCCGTGCCGGTGTCGCCGTAGGCGAGCGGGCCGTCGTCGGAGGCGAACGTGAACACCTGAGAGACATCAGTCATGACAACTAAGGTGTCATCTTGCGGGTGGAATGGCAACCCAGGTGTCATCCTGGTCGGGTGACGCAGAACGAGAGCGACAACGAGACCGGCCGAGCCGCCCACGACACCGACAAGGACCGGCCGCTCCCGCCCGAGGTCCTCGCCGGGCGGCTGTACGAGGTGTTCGCCGTCCTCGGCCCCCTGTACCGCCGGGTCACCAAGGCCGTGGAGCTGAAGGCGCCGACCGTGGGGCTCTCCATCGGCGTACGCGCCGTACTGGAGCTGCTGCGGGCCAGGGGCCCGCTGACCGTGCCGCAGATGGGGCGGGCCCTGGCGGTGAGCCGGCAGTTCGTGCAGCGGATGGTCAACGAGGCGGCGGACGGCGATCTCGTCGAGGCGGTGCCCAACCCGGCCCACCAGCGGTCGTCCCTGATCCGGCTGACGGACGCCGGGCGCACCGCCATCGACGACCTCATCGCCCGTGAGAGCCGGCTGATGGCGCAGGTCGGGGGCGACATCACCGGCGCGGACATCGACACCTGTGTGCATGTGCTCACCCAGATGCTCGCGGTCTTCGAGGACGCCGACGGGAAGTGAGTTCCGGCACCCGGGCCGGGCCTGCGCCCACCGGCCCCTGGCCGGAACCGCGCGTCGCGTTAGATTGACTCCGTGCTCTCTCGCCTCTCCCGTCTTTCACGTCCCGTCGCCGTAGCCGTCTGTGCCGTGCCCGTCGTGGGGCTGCTCGCGACGGTCGCGTTCGCGCCGTTGCCGTTCACCATCGCGCAGCCCGGTATGACGGCGAACGTCCTCGGCGAGAACAAGGGCGAGCCGGTGATCACCATCTCCGGCGCGCAGACCCGGCGGACCACCGGCGAACTACGCATGACGACCATCGTGGCGACGGGCCCCGACGCCGACGTCGACCTCGGTGACGTGCTCGACAACTGGTTCCGCACCGACCGGGCCGTCATGCCGCGCGACGCGGTCTACCCCAGCGGCGAGTCCGTGAAGGAGATCGAGGAGTACAACGCGGCCGAGATGAAGCAGTCCCAGGACACGGCCACCGAGGCGGCCCTCGCCTACCTCGGTGAGGACGCCGACGACGTCAAGGTCACCCTGCGGCTCGCCGACGTCGGCGGCCCGAGCGCCGGGCTGCTGTTCTCCCTCGGCATCGTCGACAAGCTCGACGGCGACGGCAGCGGCGGCGACCTCACCGGCGGCCGGGTCATCGCCGGTACGGGGACCATCGACGGCTCCGGCAAGGTCGGCGCCGTCGGCGGGGTGCCCCTCAAGACCCAGGCCGCCCGCCGAGACGGCGCCACGATCTTCCTGGTCCCCAAGGCCGAGTGCGCCGACGCGAAGGCCGAGCTGCCGAAGGGGCTCAGACTCATCCCGGTGACCACGCTGAAGAACGCGGTCAGCTCCCTGGTGGCCCTGGAGACGGGCAAGGGGTCCGTCCCCAGCTGCTGACCCCGACTGACGACGGGCGACACGTTCCTCACGGTGACCGCCCACTACAGCGTGCAGATCTGGTACACCGACCTCCACCGGGCGCTCGCCGACGCCTGCGACTCCGCCCACGGCACCATCAGCCGCACCCAGTGGGCCCGCCACTTCCCCCGCCTCGGCTACGACCCGCCTTGCTCGCGCCGCACGTGACGTGGAGCGGCCGAAACGCCGCTCCTCCTCGTCCCGTCCCCTCGGCGGGCCGGGAGCCGCTCACTCGCCCCCGCCCGGGGTGACGACGAACCCCTCCGCCACCATCCACTCCAACGCCACCTGGTGCGGATCCTCCCCCTCCACGTCGACCCTGGCGTTCAGCTTCCGGGCCACGTCGTTGTCCAGCTTCGCCGTGACGGGAGCCAGGACGTCGGCGATCCGCGGCCACGTCCTCAGGGTCGCGGAGTTGATCTCGGGGGCCGCGTTGTAGTGCGGGAAGAACCGCCGGTCGTCCTCCATCACCGCCAGCCGCATCGACGCGATGCGCCCGTCGGTGGTGAAGACCTCCCCGTACACGCAACTCCCCTTCGCCGCCTGCGTGTAGATGATCCCGGTGTCCATCTGGGTGATGTTCCCGGCGGGCAGGCTCATGCCGTACGCCTTCTGCAGACCCGGCAGTCCGTCCGTGCGGTTGGCGAACTCGCCCTCCACGCACAGGGTGACGGCGTCCGGGTCCCGTCCCGCGAGGACGGCCACCTCGGAGAGGTTCCTCGTGCGGTACCGGTCGGCGTTGGCGCGGTTGAGGGCGAGGGCGTACGTGTTGTCCAGGGCCGACGGCGGCAGCCAGGTCACACCGTTCCTCAGGTCGGCGTCGCGCACCGCCTCCCACTGCCGGCGCGGGTCGGCGATGGGGGCGCTGTTGCCCTGGTACGTGATCCAGGCGGTGCCCGTGTACTCGTACATGGCGTCCGCCTCCCCGCTCCTGACCGCCTCCCGGGCGCCGAATGACCCCTGGATGCCGGTCCGGTCGAGCACCTCCGCGCCGGCGGCCTGGAAGGCGATGCCCATGATCGCGCCGAGGATCAGGTTCTCCGTGAAGTCCTTCGACGTCACGGTCAGCTCGGCGCCGTCCAGGGGCCGGCCCCGTCCGACGGAGCCGGGCCGCACATCGTCCGTCATGGGGGAGCCGCTGGTCAGCCCGCACCCGGTGAGGGCCAGCAGTCCGCAGAGCAGGGCGACCGTACGCGGCGCCGAACCGGCATGGCTCAAGGGCCCTCCTCCAGGCCCCGCGGCCGCAGCAGCACCTCCGCGAGCGAGGCCAGCCAGTCGACCAGCAGGGCCAGCGCCACCGTGAGGACCGAGCCGAGGACGAGGACGGGCATGCGCTGGTTGGTGATGCCGGTGGTGATCAGTACGCCGAGGCCGCCGCCCCCGCCGAAGGTGGCGAGGGTGGCCGTGCCGCTGATCCTCGCGGGCGTCCGCACGGCCCTCGTCCTGAACGTCGGCACGGCCACCCTCGCCAC
>NZ_LIQX01000725.1 GCF_001418475.1 Streptomyces ossamyceticus
GGCGGGGGTGGGAGAGCTCGCGGGGCCGTCGTCCCGCACCACGTGGTGATGCTCACAGGGGTGTGTGAACCCAGTCCCTCCTACCGATGGGTAGCGATCGTTCATGATGAGCCCATGCTCAGGTTCATGCCCGTAGGCGACTCCATGACGATCGGGAGCGCGGGCGAACACACGTGGCGCTACCGGCTCTGGCAGCACCTGTGCGCGTCGTACGACGGCCCCTTCGGGATCGTCGGCCCGCGCGAGTCGCTCCACGACAAGGCGACCGACGCCGCCACGTCGTACGACTACGCCGACGGCGACCCCCGCTTCCCCCGTGGCCACCTGGCCGGCTGGGGCGAGGGCTGGCTGCACATGGCCCCGCTGATCGCCGACGCGGTCCGCGCCCACCACGCGAACGTCCTCCTGGTCTCCCTCGGCCTCATCGACCTGGGCTTCTACACGGACGCCGAGCAGACCGTCGAGAACACGCGCCGCTTCGTCGCCGCCGCGCGGGAGGCCGACCCACGCGTCCGCATGGTGCTCCTGCCGGTCATCCCGAACGTCCGCGCCGAGGGCGACGCCGCCTTCGCCGCCCAGGTGGCCCGCTTCAACGAGCTCCTCGCCAAGACGGCCGCCGACCTCGACGAGCCCCGCTCGGAGCTGCTCCTGGCGTCCCCGCCCCCGGCCTACGACATCCACCTGGACACCTACGACGGCACCCACCCCAACGCCTCCGGCGAACACCGCATCGCGGCGGCCTTCGCGAACGCGATGCACGAGGCGTGGGACCTGGGCGGCCCGTACGAACTGCCGTAGGCCCGGGACCGGGGCAACCGAGTTCCTCGGTGCCGCACGTGTCCTGGTCACCGTGCGTATCGTTGCACTGCGCGGCTGTTCGCTACCCGGCGGCAGCCGGGGAGGAGCGCCACGATGACCGTCCTTGACGACAGGATCGAGATGGCCGAGCACGACGGCGAACTCACGCTCGACACCATGTTCGAGTGGCTGGAGCAGATGCCCGTCCCCGAGGGATTCAAGGTCGAGATCGTCGAGGGGGCCATCTTCATGTCGCCGCAGCGGGACACGCACTGGGAGATCATCCTGGACATAATCGAACAGTTGCGCACCGCATACCCGCGCAGGCGTCTGAAGTCCGACGTCCGCATCGACTATCCGGGCCACCTCAACGGGTTCTCCACCGACGTGACCCTGGTGTCCCGCGACGCCGTCCAGGACTCCAAGGGCCAGTGGAGCTGCGAGGACGTCGAGTTCGTCGCCGAGGTCATCTCCAAGGGCACCGCCGCCAACGACTACGGCCCCAAGAAGACGGCCTACGCGACCGCCGAGGTCCCCGTCTACCTGATCGCGGACCCGTACCAGGGCAAGTGCCACCTGTACCGGAATCCCAAGCAGGGTGAGTACGTCATCGAGACGACCATCCCGTTCGGCTACGAGCTGGACCTCACCGACACCGTCGTCGGCCTCACCCTCAAGACCGACGAGTTCCCCCGCGACTGAGCCGCCGCCCGGCCTCGCCAAGGGGCCGCCAAGGTGTGGCCAAGACCCGTTCACGGGCCGGGCGCGGGCTTGCCCGGGGCGTCGCCGCTCGCTTGGATGGCGCGGTCGGCGTGGGCAAGGGCTGCGTCGCGTACGGCGACGAGGGGTGGGCCCGAGGTGGTGGCGGGGGCGGCCGGGCAGCGGCTGGGCCGGG
>NZ_LIQX01000726.1 GCF_001418475.1 Streptomyces ossamyceticus
ACGGCCTCCAAGGCCGGGACCACGGCGAAGACCGCGAAGAAGGTCCCGGCCCAGAGGACGACGAACGCCGAGGCCGCCGAGACGGCGGCCGCCGTCGGCGAGGACGCCGCCGGGAAGACGGCCGCGCAGAAGACCCCGGCCCGGAAGAGCGCGGCGAGGAAAGCCCCGGCGAAGAGGACCCCGAGGGCCAAGGCCGGCACCGACCTCGGCGGGGGCGTGGAGGAGACGGAGGCTGTCGCGAAGGCCGCCACCAGGAAGACCTCGGCGACGAAGAGCACGGCTTCCAAGACCTCGGTCCCGAAGATCCCGGCGTCGAAGACCCCCGCTTCGAAGGTCTCCGCTTCGAAGGCTCCCGTTTCGAAGGCCCCCGCGGCCAAGTCCCCTGCGTCCAAGGCGACTGCTGCTTCCGAGACGGCGGTCGAGAAGGCCCCTGCCAAGAAGACGCCCGCGAAGAAGGCGGTCACGAAGAAGGCTGTCGCCAAGAAGGCGGTCGCGAAGAAGGCCGTGGCCAAGGCGACCGCGGCCGAGACAGCAGCGTCCAAGGCGACGGCGGCCGAGACCGCCGTGTCCAAGACCGCCGTGTCCAAGACCGCCGTGTCGAAGAAGGCCGCGGCCAAGAAGACCGCCACCAAGAAGGCTGTGACGAAGAAGGCCGTGACGAAGAAGGCCGCGGCCAAGAAGGCGGTCGGGGTGGTGCGGACTTCGGGGGAGCCGGAGAAGACGACGGCGGCGTCGGCCGTCCCGCCGGTCGAGGAAGCGGCGGTACCCGCACAGCCGGCCGTCCCGCCGCGGTCGAGCGCCGGTGCCCAGCCGGCCGTTCCCGCTCAGCAGACGACGGCAGCGGCCCCGTCGGCGTCACCCACCGAACCCCCCGTCTCCGCCCAGCCGTCCGTACCGGCCCAGCCCTCCGCCGCCGTCACCGAGTCCGTCCAGTCGGCCTTCTCGCCCGCCGTGGACGGGGCTGAACGGGAGCGGTTGCTGGCCGGTACGCACCATGAGCCGCACGCCGTGCTGGGGGCGCACCCGGTCGCGGAGGGCGTGGTGTTCCGGGCGTTCCGGCCGTTCGCGCTGGGCGTGACCGTCGTGGCGGGCTCGCTGAGGGCGGAGCTGCACGACGACGGTGAGGGCTTCTTCTCGGGGCTGTTGCCGCTGCGGGACGTACCGGAGGTGTACCGGCTGCTGATCACGTACGAGGGGAACACCCAGGAGACCGAGGACGCGTACCGCTTCCTGCCGGCCGTCGGGGAACTGGATCTGCACCTGGTCAACGAGGGCCGCCACGAGGAGCTCTGGCAGGCGCTCGGGGCCCGGACGATGACCCACCAGGGCGTGACCGGCACCCGCTTCACGGTGTGGGCGCCGAACGCGCGCGGCGTACGGCTGGCCGGGACCTTCAACTACTGGGACGGCACGGGCTACCCGATGCGCGCGCTGGGCTCCTCCGGTGTGTGGGAGCTGTTCGTGCCGGAGATCGGCGAGGGCGAGCTGTACAAGTTCGAGATCACCCGCCCGGACGGTACGAGGACGCTGCGCGCCGACCCGCTGGCCCGCCGTACGGAGGTCCCGCCGAACACCTCGTCCGTCGTGCACGCGTCGCACTACGAGTGGGGCGACGAGGAGTGGATGACGCGACGGGCGGAGGTCCCCGCGCACGAGGCGCCGTTCTCCGTGTACGAGGTCCATCTGCCGTCGTGGCGTCCCGGCCTCACGTACCGCCAGCTCGCCGAGCAGCTCCCGGCGTACGTCAGGGACCTCGGGTTCACCCATGTCGAGCTGCTGCCCATCGCCGAGCACCCCTTCAGCGGCTCCTGGGGCTACCAGGTCACCGGGTTCTACGCGCCCACGGCCCGGCTCGGCGGCCCGGACGACTTCAAGTACCTCGTCGACTCGCTGCACCGGGCCGGGATCGGGGTGCTGATGGACTGGGTGCCGGCGCACTTCCCGCGGGACGACTGGGCCCTGGCCGAGTTCGACGGGCGTCCGCTGTACGAGCACCAGGACCCGGCGCGGGCCGCGCACCCCGACTGGGGGACGCTGGAGTTCGACTACGGCCGCCGCGAGGTGCGCAACTTCCTCGTGGCGAACGCCCTGTTCTGGTGCGAGGAGTACCACATCGACGGGCTGCGCGTGGATGCCGTCGCCTCCATGCTCTACCTCGACTACTCGCGTGAGCCGGGCCAGTGGACCCCGAACGAGCACGGGGGCCGGGAGAACCTGGACGCGGTGTCCTTCCTCCAGGAGATGAACGCGACCGTGTACCGCAGGGTGCCGGGGGTCGTGACGATCGCGGAGGAGTCCACGGCGTGGGACGGCGTCACCCGCGCCACCCACCATGTCGGCCCCGGTGGCTTCGGCGGCCTCGGCTTCGGCCTGAAGTGGAACATGGGCTGGATGCACGACTCCCTCGGCTACATGGCGAAGGAGCCGGTGCACCGCAAGCACCACCACAACGAGATGACGTTCTCGATGGTGTACGCGTACAGCGAGAACTACGTCCTGCCGATCTCGCACGACGAGGTCGTGCACGGCAAGCGTTCCCTGGTGTCGAAGATGCCGGGCGACTGGTGGCAGCAGCGGGCCAACCACCGTGCGTACCTGGGCTTCATGTGGGCGCACCCCGGCAAGCAGCTCCTCTTCATGGGGCAGGAGTTCGCCCAGGGCGGCGAGTGGTCGGAGGCGCACGGCCCCGACTGGTGGCTCCTCGACCCGGCGTACGGCGCCGAGGCGGACCACCGGGGGGTGCGGGACCTGGTCCGCGACCTCAACGCCGTGTACCGCGACACCCCCGCACTCTGGCAGCGCGACACCGACCCGTCCGGCTTCTCCTGGATCACGGGGGACGCGGCCGAGGACAACGTCCTGGCCTTCCTGCGGCTCGACGCGGACGGCACGCCCCTGCTGGCCGTCTCCAACTTCAGCCCGGTGATCCGCCGGGACTACCGGCTGGGCGTCCCCGACGACGTCCCGGCGTGGCGGGAGGTCCTGAACACGGACGCGGCGTCGTACGGGGGGAGCGATGTCACGACACCGCACCCGGTGAAGTCGGAGCCGACACCGTGGCACGCCCGGGGGGCGAGCGTGCGTATCACCCTCCCACCCCTGGCGACGGTGTGGCTGCGCCCGGCGTAGGGCGCCCTATGGCTCGGGGCCGCGGGCGCGTGGGCGACTGCGGGTGATGTGTGGCTGGTCGCGCAGTTCCCCGCGCCCCTGGAAAAGCGGGGGCCTGCGGCCCCGTGCTTTTCCGATGAAGGGCGGGCCGCGGGCCCGTCCCTCCAGGGGCGCGGGGAACTGCGCGACCAGCCACACACCACCCGCAGTCGCCCACGCGCCCGCGGCCCCGAGCCATAGGGCGCCCTACGCCGGGCGCAGCCACACCGTCGCCAGGGGTGGGAGGGTGATACGCACGCTCGCCCCCCGGGCGTGCCACGGTGTCGGCTCCGACTTCACCGGGTGCGCTGTCGTGACATCGCTCCCCCCGTACGACGCCGCGTCCGTGTTCAGGAC
>NZ_LIQX01000727.1 GCF_001418475.1 Streptomyces ossamyceticus
GCGCGGTGCCGGTCAGCGGGCGGGCCGTCGTCCGCCGGGGGTGCCGGCGGGGCGGGTCACCAGCCCGTCGCGCCCTCGTCCGCGAGCGCGCTCCAGGCCGGGGCGGCGGGCGCGGGGGGAGCGGCGTCGTGGCAGGCGAAGCCGAGCCGGGTCAGTGCCCGGCGCATCTCACCGGTGGTGAAGTCGCGCCGGTTCTGCCCGGTGATCACTTCCCCGACCTGCATCACCGGGTAGACACGGCTGCTGATGGTCACGGCCACGCCTACCACCGGTTCGGGGGCGATGCCGTTCAACGACTGCTCGACCTCGCTCTTGGTCAGGTCGAAGGGGAATCGGGCGATGACACAGCGCATGGATGCCTCCACAGGGATAGGGGGTGCAACACCGGAGGGGCCGCTACGAGTCGCTCCCGGACGCGGGCCGCCGCCCCCGCCCGCCACGGCTCCGACCGGTTCCTTCACGGCCGCTGCCGCTCCGGCCGCTCGCTTCTCGGCCGCTCCCGCTCCGGCCGGTTCCGTCGCGACCGCCGCCGCTCCGGGCTGTTCCCTTGCCCCCGCCGGTGCCGGGGCCGGTGCCCGCGTCGGGGCGGGTGCCCTTGCCGGTGCCGGGGCTGGTCGCCGAGCGTTCGGTTCTGCCGCGTCCGCCGTTGCGCCGGGTGCCGGTGCGGCCGGGCGCGCCCTTGCGGCCGCTCGGTGCGGCGGCCGGTGCCGGGACGGTGAGGGTGAGGGTGACGGGCACGCCAGACGGGGTGCGGGCGCCGGTGATGCGGTGCAGTTCGGGCTCGCCGGGGCGCACCCGCGCGGTGCGCGGCGTGATGCCGGCGTCGGCCATCAGCCGGTCCATCTCGCGGCGCTGGTGCGGCAGGACGAGGGTGACGACGGTGCCCGACTCGCCGGCGCGCGCGGTACGGCCGCCGCGGTGCAGATAGTCCTTGTGGTCGCCCGGCGGGTCGACGTTCACGACGAGGTCGAGGTCGTCGACATGGATGCCGCGGGCGGCGACGTTCGTGGCCACCAGCACCGTGACCTTCCCGTCCTTGAACCCGGCGAGCGTCCGGTTGCGCTGGGGCTGGGACTTGCCGCCGTGCAGCGCCGAGGCGCGCACCCCGACGGAGAGCAGATGCGTCGCCAGCCGGTCGGCGGCGCGCTTGGTGTCCAGGAACATGATCACCCGCCCGTCGCGCGCGGCGATCTCGGTGGCGGTGGCGTGCTTGTCGTCGTCGTGGACGTGGAGCAGATGGTGCTCCATGGTGCTGACGGCGCCCGCGGACGGGTCGACCGAGTGGACCACGGGGTCGTGCAGGTAGCGGCGTACCAGGAGGTCGATGTTGCGGTCCAGGGTGGCCGAGAACAGCAGCCGCTGGCCGTCGGCGTCGACCTGGTCGAGCAGCGCGGTGACCTGCGGCATGAAGCCCATGTCGGCCATCTGGTCGGCCTCGTCGAGGACGGTGACCGTGACCTGGTCGAGCTGGCAGTCGCCGCGTTCTATGAGGTCCTTGAGGCGGCCGGGCGTGGCGATGAGGACCTCGGCGCCGCCCCGCAGCGCGCTCGCCTGACGGCCGATGGACATACCGCCCACCACTGTGGCGAGCCGCAGCCGCAGCGCGCGGGCGTAGGGGGTGAGCGCGTCGGTGACCTGCTGGGCCAGTTCCCGGGTGGGGACGAGGACCAGGGCGAGCGGCTGCCGGGGCTCGGCCCGCCGGCCGTTCAGCCGGGCCAGGACGGCCAGACCGAAGGCGAGCGTCTTGCCCGAGCCCGTACGGCCCCGGCCGAGGACGTCCCGGCCGGCCAGCGCGTTCGGCAGGGTGGCCGCCTGGATCGGGAACGGCGTGGTGACGCCTTCGGCGCCGAGCGCGGTCAGCAGGCGTGCCGGCAGGTCGAGTTCGGTGAAGGAGTCGACCGCGGGCAGCGGCTCGGTGAGGGTGACCGGCAGGGCGAACTCCTGCGGTCGGGCGGCGGAGCGCGCTCCCGCGCCGCTCCTGCGCGCACCGGCGGGGCGGGACTGCTTCCGGCCCGCGTCCTGCGCGCGGAAGCGGCCGCCACGGCTGCCGCCGGTGGATCGGTTGGTGTCGGTCTCCGTGCGGAGGCGGCCGGAGCCGCCATGACCCCGACGGGTGCGGTTCATGAAGGAACCCTCCTCGATGCGGCGTATCGAGGAATTCCGTCCGGCGGCAGGGGCCGCGCGAGGATTCGCAAGAATGAGCCGAAGAAAATGCGAAAAGGCCCGCACCCCAAGAGTGCGGGCCTCAGTCGTTCAGTTCGCGTCAGCGTCAGGCGGGAACGATGTTCTCGGCCTGGGGGCCCTTCTGACCCTGCGTGACGTCGAAGGTAACCTTCTGGCCTTCCTGAAGCTCGCGGAAGCCGCTGGTGGCGATGTTCGAGTAGTGGGCGAACACGTCAGCGCCGCCGCCGTCCTGCTCGATGAAGCCGAAGCCCTTTTCCGCGTTGAACCACTTCACGGTGCCAGATGCCATATTGAATCTCCCTTGGGGGGCAGTGCCGGATCCGCACTTTACGGATCCGAGTCGCCGCGATGATCACCCCTCCGGAAGGATCCGGAAAGCTCTGCAAAGAAACAAATCTCTGGCAACCAAAACTGCAACTGCTATCACGCTAACACAGGCAGGGCCGCCGGCCCCCGTACGTTTTCGGCGGCGTGCGGGAATTCTCGATCCGCCGTGGCCCCTAATTCTGTAACGGCGGGACTAGGTATTTGCGCCGTGGTCGCCCAGCCTCCGGCGCATGTCCCGGTTGACCCGGAGGGTCGCGTCGAGCTGGTCCTCCAGGGAGACGATGCGGCAGGCGGCCTCGACGGGCGTGCCCTGGTCGACGAGTTTGCGGGCGCGGGCGGCGACGCGCAGTTGGCGGCGGGAGTAACGGCGGTGGCCGCCTTCCGAACGGAGCGGGGTGATCAACTCGGCCTCGCCGAGGGCGCGGAGGAAGGCGGGGGTGGTGCCGAGAACGTCGGCGGCCCGCCCCATGGTGTAGGCGGGGTAGTCGTCGTCGTCGAGATTCCCGGCGACGCGGGCGTTCTCAGCGGGCATGGCACCTTCGTTTCGGGGGCGCGGGAGGGGCCGTGACGCGGGCCCGGGACGACGGCGCGGCCCCCCGTGCTCCGCGCGCGATCCGGCACCGGGATCGTCCACCGGCTGCCTCGTGCGACAACCCTAGTACCGGCACCCTCGCAGATGTGTGCTCGCGACGACAGACTTTCACCGCGACGTGGCCCGGCGCCCCCACCACCCCGCGAGACGCACGACACCCCGGACGGACCAGTACCCACCGTCCGGCACCCACCCGCCCGGCGGCGCCACGCGCGGGTCCAGCGCCCGCCGGGGCGGCTACGCGCCGGTTCGGTACTCGCCGGGGCGGCTACGCGCCGGTTCGGAATCGCCGGGCGCGGGCTGCGCGGCGTGCGTGCAGCAGGGCTCGTCGATGTGGGTGCGTTCGCCCTGGGAGCGGCTGCTGTACAGCCATGGCGCGGCCTTGCGCGCGGAGCCGGTGGTGAGGCGGGTGTCGACGGTCAGATGGAGCAGCGTGCCGCATCCGTCGGCACCCGCGGGGTAGCTGCGGGGTTCGTCGCAGGGGAACACCCGGCGCAGGACACGGGCGACCCGCTGTGCCGTGGTGGGGTCCGCCGCGACGACCCGCACCTCGGCGAGCCCGGCACCCACGTGCGGGGCCCACCGGACCTCGGGGGTGCTGTCGACGTCATCGACGCGGCCGTCCCGGATACGCATTGGACGCCACCGCCCTCCACTACCGCCCCCCTGGCCAGTACATCCACGGTACGCCTGAGCCCGACCGAAGCCCCACAGCCTCCGGCCCGCCGCGCGCTGCCGCCCGCCCCGGCACCTGTCGGCCCAGCCCTCGTCCCCCTGCTCTCCCCCGTCCCGCCGCTGTGATCGTCAGTTGTCGGGCGTCAGTTGTCGGGCGGCGGGCGGCGGGCGGCGTGGTCAGTACGTCAGCGCGTCCTCGGCTGTGCCGAAGAAGCTGGTCACCTGGCTGTCGTTGACCGTGACGGGGCCGTCGGCGATCGGCACCGTGGCGGGGCTCTCGGCGGCGGAGAGGGCGATCTCCACCTTGTCGGCGCTCTTGCCGCCCGGCGTGTCGGCGCGGGAGAACAGGATCCCGGCGTACGCCTTCTCGCCGGAGTTCAGGATCCAGTCCTCGCCCGCGGGGCCCATGTGCTCGGCGGCGCCGTCGAGCCCCGGGATCGTGACGACCAGTTCGCCGGCCGGCAGCAGACAGGGGTCGCCGCTGTTGTTCGTGGCGGTCAGCAGCGCGTGGTTGACCGGCTTGGAGGCGACCGTGACCTTGTAGCTCAGGTCGGTCGTCTCGCACATGCCGACACCGCCGTCCTGGTCGTCCGTGGCGGGCTCCGACGCCCCGGGGGTGCCGTCGCTCCCGGAGGACCCGCCGCTGCCACCGCTCCCCCCGCTGCCGCCGGGGGCGTCCGTGGCGCCCTTGTCCCCGCCGGTGTCCTTCCCTGTCTCCTTGCCCTTGCCCTTGTCCTTGCCCGGAGCGGACGGGCTCGCCGTCGTGCTCGGGGCGGCCGCGTCCTGCTCGGCGTCCCCCTTGCACGCGGTCAGGGCCAGGACGCCCAGCGAGAGCGCGGCGAGTACGGCGGCGGTGCGGCGTGCGCGAACTGCGTGAACCATCGGAAGCCCCCCGAGAGTCGGAACGTTCCGGCGATGGTGCCCCATGGCGGACATGTTTCCGCCCCCGCGTACCGAGAGAGGGCCGTCCTCGGACAGGTTTGTGACAGTGTGACGGCGCCGATGGCCGGAAATCGCGCCCCCTTTGGCCCGGCGCACACCATATTCAGCCGTAATCGCACACCCGTACATCCAGGTCCTCGTCGGGCTGGTCCTAAAGGGCAACTCACTGCCCTTGGAGGACCCGATGCACCGACGCCTCGTCACCTCGGCCATCACCGCCGCCGTGTGCGGCACCACGCTGGTCGGCACCGCCACGACCGCCTCCGCCGCCCCTCAGAACGTCGACTGCCGCAAGGTGAAGTGCGTCGCGCTCACCTTCGACGACGGCCCCGTCACCGACAGCCGGCGCCTGCTGAACATACTGAAGGAGCGGGACGTCAGAGCCACCTTCTACGTCGTCGGCAAGAACGCCCAGAAGTACCCGGCGACGGTGCGCGACGCCTCGCTCGCCGGCCATCAGATAGGCAACCACAGCTGGGACCACGCCGATCTGACGAAGCTGAGCGCCGCGAAGGTCAAGTCGCAGTTCTCCCGCGCCGACGCGGCGATCAAACAGGCCACCGGCAAGAAGCCCACCACCGTCCGCGCGCCCTACGGCGCCCACAACGCGACCGTCCGCAGCGCCGCCGGCCGGCCGCTGGTGCACTGGAGCGTCGACACCCTCGACTGGAAGTACCGTGACACCGCCCGGCTGATCAGGACCGTCAACGCGGAGACCCGGCCCGGCGACATCGTCCTCATGCACGACATCCACCGGACGACGGTCGACGCCGTCCCCGGCATCATCAGGGCCCTCAAGGCACGCGGATTCCACTTCGTCACCGTCGACCAACTCTTCGCCCCGACCAAGCTGTCCGCAGGCAAGGTCGTCTACCACAACCGGGCCGCCTACCGCCCCTGATCCAAAGCCCCCGCGCGCGTGGCGCGTTGCCGACGAGATGGCCTCAGGGAGCGCCGACGCCCCGGTGGTGCTCCCGTGCGATCAGGGGACGCTCCCGGGGCATCCGCCGTCCGCCCTCTCGGGCGGCGCGGACCGACCCGACCGGGCGGGTTCCTCGACCGGCGCCCCGCGGCCGCGCCGGGTGCCGGAGGCCGAGTGGCTCCGGAGGTGTTCCGCGCGGGCGTCGCACCGCCCTGCGCGGGGCGCCGGCCTGCCCCCTCGCCCCCTCCGTCCCCCAGGGCCGCGCCCAACGGGCGTCACGCCGTTCGCCGTCGGATTCGCCCTCACCGCCGGCAGGTCCAGGGGGCTCCGCCCCGCGTCCGCGGGCGGACCGGGTCAGCGGTTCGCGGAGTCCAGGGCCGACTGGAGCGATCGGCGGTAGCCCTCGCTGGTGTAGGTGGCTCCGGAGACCGTGTCGATGTCGGCGCTCTGCGCGGTGAGGGCCTCCCTGGTCAGCCGCGGGACGGCGTACGAGCTGATCTGCCGGTCCCGGGGGCTGTCCGCGGGGAAGGCGAGCGCGGTGACGTCGGTGAGCCTGCCGTCCTTCACGGTGACGCGGACCCGCACGGGGCCGTAGCGGGTCCGCACGGTGTCCCCGGTGAGGGTGCGGGTGCCGGAGGCCGATCCGCTCGATCCGCTCGAACCGGTCCCTCCGTCCGACGCGCTCGCACCGCCGGACGCCACGGAGGACGGTGGCCCGGCGAGGAGCGGCGTCGTGTGCGGCTTCAGCGACAGCAGCAGCACGACCCCGGAGACGGTCGCGGCGCTCGTCAGCACGATCCGGCGCAGGGGACGGTTCTTCCTCAGTGTGTGCACATCGGCCTCACAGGTCGAAGGACTCGTGGTGGATACGGCGGTCGGGGACACCCGCGGCGCGCAGGGCCTCGTACACGGTCCGCGCGAACCCGTGCGGCCCGCACAGGTACACGTCGTGGGCGTCCAGGTCGGGCACGGCCGCACGCAGGGACCCGGCGGTCAGGTCCGGCCGCCGGCCGTGCGGACCGTTCGGCGCGTAGAGCACCCTCGCCCCGCGCCACCGGGCGACGGCCTCCAGCTCGGCGCCCAGGGCGAGGTCCTCGGCGGTGCGGCAGCGGTAGAGGAGGGTGACCTCCCCGGGCAGCGTCTCGAACAGGGCCCGCAGCGGGGTGATGCCCACCCCGCCCGCCACGAGCAGCGACCGGTGCGTCGTCCGCCGGTCCGCGGTCAGCGCCCCGTAGGGGCCCTCCGCCCACACCCGGGTGCCGGGTCGCAGCCGGGCGACGGCGGCGCTGTGGTCGCCGAGCGCCTTGACGGTGATGCGCAGCAGGTCCGGGCGCGGCGGCGCCGACAGGGAGTACGGCGTGGAGGTCCAGCGCATGCCGTCGGTGAGGAACCGCCAGCGCAGGAACTGCCCCGGCCGTGCCCCCAACTCGTGCAGCCGCCGTCCGCGGACCACGACGGAGTACACCCCCGGCGCCTCCCGGTGCACGGAGTCGACCCGCAGCCGGTGCCGCAGGTTGAGTCTTACCGGGGTCAGCACGCGGAACCACACCACCAGGGCCGCGGCGCCCAGGTACAGCGCGTACCAGGCGGCGCGGACCGCCGGGGAGCCGGTGAAGTCCGCGCCCAGGGCCAGCTGGTGGCCGAAGGCGAGGAACACCGCGGCGTACGTCATCAGGTGCGTGTAGTACCAGAACTCGTGGCTGACGTGTCGGCGCACCGCCCGTGCCGACACGATCCCGACCGCCAGCAGGAGGACCGTGCCGGCGGTGGCCTTGAGCATCTCCGGGTAGTCCAGGACCACGGTCAGCGTCTCGTGCACGAGGGAGGAGCCGTCCTGGGCGGCGTAGCCGAGCAGGGTCAGCACGACATGGGCCACCAGCAGGCAGATCGTGTAGCGGCCCGCCCTCGCGTGCCAGTGCGCCACGCGGTCCGCGCCGACGCGCCGCTCCAGCAGCGGGACCCGGGCCATCAGAGCGACGAGGACGGCGCAGGCGTACCCGCACAGCAGCCCGGTGATCCGCCCGGCGTCCGTCAGCAGGCCCGCGGTGCCCACCACCGTCTCCGTGTCCAGCCACCACAGGGCGAGCACGGCGGCGGCCCCGGCCCACAGGACGGCCGGTACGGCCCAGACCGGGAAGCGCCTGGGCGCGGGAGGTGCGGGGGGCGCGGGGGCGGCCCCCCGTCGTGCGTGCACCGTCGTCATCCGCGGCTCCTTTCGGCAGGGTGTCCGCCCTCACGGCCGGACGGGTCGCCACGGTGCCGGAGCAACCTCTGAGCCCGCTCTCAGCGCGCGGGCGGGGCCAGGGGCCTCGCCGCAGGTGGCAAGGGGTGCGGCCGGGACGGGGGCGGACAGGCGGCACGGCGGACTCAGAGCGAACTCAGAGGTCCGGGGAAGCGGCCCGGGCCGCGCGGAGGCCGCATCCTGGTAACCGAGATGAACACGCCCCGCCCGCGCGGCTCCGGCCGCCCCGCCCTGACCCGGACCGACGGCACCCCGCTCCGGGTCCTCGTCGTCGACGACGACCCCGACCTCGCGGAGGTCCTCTCCGGCGCCCTGCGCTACGAGGGCTGGGAGGTGCGCACCGCCGGGGACGGCGTCTCGGCGCTCGCCGAGGCGCGTGAGCTGCTGCCCGACGCCGTCGTCCTCGACGTCATGCTCCCCGACACGGACGGCTTCGCCGTGCTGCGTTCGCTGCACGGCGTCCGGCCCGACGTGTGTGTGCTCTTCCTGACCGCGCGGGACGCGGTCGAGGACCGCATCGCCGGGATCACGGCGGGCGGCGACGACTACGTGACGAAACCGTTCAGCCTGGAGGAGGTCGTCGCCCGGCTGCGCGGACTGCTGCGTCGCGCCGGCATGGCCCGGCAGCTGGAGGACGGGCCGCGGCTGACCGTCGGCGACCTCGTCATGGACGAGGAGGCCCGTGAGGTCACGCGCGGCGGTGAACTCGTCGAGTTGTCCCGCACGGAGTTCGAGCTGCTGCGGCTGCTCATGCGCAACCCGCGGCGCGTGCTCAGCAAGGCGCAGATCCTCGACCGCGTGTGGTCCTACGACTTCGGCGGGCAGGCCCATGTCGTCGAGCTCTACATCTCCTACCTCCGCAAGAAGGTGGACGCGGGACGCGAGCCCATGATCCACACGGTGCGGGGCGCCGGGTACGTGCTCAAGCCGGTGACACGGTGACGGCGGGGCCGCGGCGGCACCCCGCGTCCGGTGGCTCCGTGCCCGACCCTTCCGTGCCCGACCGTTCCGTGCCCGACCGTTCCGTGCCGTCCCGGCCCCGACGGCGGCTGCCTCGACCGCGCTGGCCGCACACGCTGCGGGCCCGGCTCACAGCAGGCCTCGTCGTGCTGCTCGCGATCAGCTCGGCCGCCGTCGGGGTGGCTGCTGTGGTCGAGCTGAACGGTTTTCTCACCGGCCGCCTCGACCAGCAACTGCGCGAGGCGGGCGTGCGGTTCCCCGCGAGCCTGGAGCACGGCGGCACCCCGCCCTCCGACCACGACGGCGACGAGGACGGCGACACCCGACGCCAGGCCGCCGGGACCTTCGGGGCACGGCTGGTCGGCGACACGGTCACCAACGCCGCCGTGGTGGCCTCCGGCAGCGGCACGGGCACGGTCACCGTCCGGCTGGGTGCCCGGGACCGGAGCAGGCTCGCGGCGCTGCCGGCCGACGGCGCCGGGCACAGCACCGACCTCTCGGCGCTGGGCGACTACCGCATGATGGCGACCGCGGGCCGGGACGGCGACGTGCTGATCACGGGGCTGCCCATGGAGCCCGTGGAGGCCGCCGTCCACCGGCTGGAACTGGTCGCCGCGGTCGTCCTCGGCGCGGCCCTCGCCGTCGCCGGAGTCGCGGGCGCCCTGTGGGTGCGCTGGTCCCTCCGGCCGCTCAGCAGCGTGGCCGCGACCGCCACCCGGGTCAGTGAACTGCCCCTGTCCAGCGGCGAGGTGACCCCCGCGCCCCGCGCGCCCGAGAGCGACCCGCGCAGCGAGGTGGGACGGGTCGCCGGCGCCTTCAACGCGATGCTCGGCCACGTCGAGGACGCGCTGACCAAACGGCACGCCAGCGAGGAACGGCTGCGCAGTTTCGCCGCCGACGCCAGCCATGAGCTGCGCACACCCGTGGCGTCGATCCGCGGCCACGCCGAACTGGCGCTGCTGCACCCCGGACCGGTGCCGCCCGAGGTGGCGCGGGCCCTGGAGCGCATCGAGGCCGAGGCGGCCCGCATGGGCGAGGTCGTCGACGATCTGCTGCTCCTCGCCCGGCTCGACGCCGGCCGCCCCCTGGAACGCCTCCCCGCCGACCTGACCCGCCTCGTCCTGGACGCGGTGACGGACGCGCAGGCCGCGGGCCCCGGACACCGCTGGACGCTGGAGCTGCCCGAGGAGCCGGTGACGGTGCCGGGCGACACGCACCGCCTCCATCAGATGCTGGCCAACCTGCTGGCCAACGCGCGCCTGCACACGCCCGTCGGCACGACGGTGACGGTCTCGCTAGAGACCGTCCCGCCGGGGACCGGGGGCGGGACGGTCTCTAGCGAG
>NZ_LIQX01000728.1 GCF_001418475.1 Streptomyces ossamyceticus
CCCTCCCCACTCCGAGCCCCACACCCACGCCTCACCCGCACGCGTACCGCGCACGACACGGAAACATCAGGGGGACCAGCGATGCACAGCGAATACCCGCCTACCCTGCCGGCGGAGTACGCCGANNCAGCTACAGCGTGGAGGTCGCCGTCGTCACCTTCGGCGGCCAGGGCGTCGGCGCCTGGCGCGGGCCCCAACTGCTCGACCCGCGCACCCGCATGAGCCCCTTCATCCCCGCGCACGCCTTCCAGGCACCGCAGCTGACGGCCGCCGGGGTCACCCTGATGACCGAGGCGCTGGAGCTGTCCATGCACATCGTCGCGGCCCGCAAGGCGGAACTGCGGGCGTCCGGGCTCCAGTACTACCGGCCGCAGATCTGCCTCGTCACGGACGGGCTGCCCACCGACCCGACCGGTCATCTCACCGACTCCTGGCAGCGGCTGATACCCGTCCTCGCCGAGGAGCAGCGGTCGCGCCGGTTCCGGCTGTACGCCATCGGGGTGGGCGGCATCACCGACCGCGGGGAGCAGGTGTTGCAGGCGTTCGCGCCCAAGTTCAACGCGCGCTTGCAGGGATTCCCGTTCCGGGAGCTGCTCCAGATGATGTCCGCCAGCGCCAACGCCGAGCAGAAGGGGGCGGGGGACGAGGTGTTCGAGAAGATCTTCAGCCAGTTCAAGACGCAGCGCCCGGCCTGGGAGGCGTGACGTGACCGTCCCGTCGTGGCGCATCCACGGGCTCAGCGTCGAGGGGTACCGGCACCGGCGGCAGGGCNNCCTCCGCCGTCGCCGTCCTCGCCGTCGCCGACGGCGCCGGGAGCCGCCCACGCTCCGAGGAGGGCTCCCGGCTGGCGGTGAAACTGGCCGCCGAGCACTTCGCGCGGCGGGCCGGCGCGGCCGTGGAGGTGCAGCCCGGCGAGGCCGTGCACGAGCTGCTGCGGGACGCGTTGCAGGACGTCAGCGACGACTTCCTGGACCGTACGGGCAGTGACGCGCCCGACTTCGCCACCACCCTCACCGTGGTGGTGCTGGCGCCCGGCTGGCTGGGGCACCTGACCGTGGGGGACGGGTTCGTCGTCGTCCGGGCCGGGACCGAGGACGCGGAGCGGCAGTTCCATCTGCTGCCGCAGGCGGCGGCGGTCAGCGAGTACAGCAACGAGACGGTGTTCCTGACCTCGCCGGACGCGGCGCGCTGGACGCACACCGAGTGCCTCTCCGACGACGGGATCGACGGGGTGCTGCTCTCCACGGACGGCCTCGCCCAGGCCATGCTCAACCGGTCGGCGAGCGGCGCCCAGTCCCCGAACACGTCCTTCGCGGACGCCGTCTTCCGCTCCCTCGACACCGCGCCGGACGACGCCGACGGAAAGCTCGCCGCCCTCCTGCGCTCCGACCGCCTCACCGCCCTGAACGCCGACGACAAAACCCTGCTACGCGCCGTCCGCACGAGCCGCGGATGACAGCGGAGACCGGCAGGCGCCGACGGGCCGGCGGCCCGGACGACCACCCACGGCGGTCCGGTCGGTCGGCGTCGGCGCGGCTCGTACGACGGGCGGCGCCGACGCCGCAGCCGACGCCGGTCCGCCCCAGAGAGCACTCGGAGGTACGGCCATGAGCGGCCGCAGGGTCTTCCTCGACGGCAAGGCGGTCACGCTCGCCGAGCAGCCACTCAAGGGGGGCGGGCAGGCGGCCGTGTTCCCCGTGGAGGGCGACGCGGGGATCGTCGTCAAGATCTACCGGGATCCGCCGGGCCCCGACCAGGAGCGGCGGCTGGCCCGCATGCTCACCATGTCCCCGCTGGCCGCCCGCCCCACCGACGCCAACCAGCCGCCCGAGCTGGCCTGGCCGACGGCCATGGCACGCGGCACGAACGGCGAGTTCCTCGGGTACGCGATGCGCCGCTTCGGCGAACCCCGGCATGTGCAGCTCGTCGGGCTGTTCACCCGCGTCCAGCGGCTGAAGCTGTTCCCGGACCGGGCCGACTGGCGGTTCCTGCTCGGCGTCGCCTGGAACCTCGCGTTCATGACGGCCCGCATGCACTACGACAACCTCGTCATCGGCGACTTCTCCAGCAGCAACGTCGTCGTCGACGGCAACGGCTTCGTCACCTTCCTCGACTGCGACTCCATCGCCTTCACCGACCCGGCCACCGGCGAGCTGTTCCCCTGCCTGATGCACACCACCGACTACTCGGCCCCCGAACGGCAGGCCGGCGGCCCCGCCACCCGGCAGAGCGACGACTTCGCCCTCGCCGTCCTCGTCTACCAGCTGCTCACCGCGGGCAACCACCCCTTCGGCGGTGTCCCCCACGAGAGCACCTCCGAGTCGACCGTCAAGGACAACATCGCCGCGAGCATCTCGTACGTCGTCCGCCCCGAGATGGTCATCATCCCGCGCGGTACCGTCGACCCCTCCGTCCTGCCGCCCGAACTCCTCACCCTCGCCAGGACCGCCTTCGGCCCCGGCGTCCAGACGCCCACCGCCCGGCCCCCGGCCGAGGCGTGGCTGCGCGCCCTCGACAAGGAACGCGGGCAGGTGCGGTCGTGCACGGTACGGCCCCTGCACACGTACGGCTCCCATCTGCCGACGTGCCCCTGGTGCACCCGGGTCTCCGTGACCGGGCACGACGTGTTCAACGGGCCCCGGCCGGCCACGGTCCCCGGAACGCCGCCCACGCCGGACCAGCCCCCGTCCCCGTACGCCGGCCTGAAGGTGCTGGGCGTGGTGATCGCGGTGGTGCTGCTGATCGTGATCCTCACGAACATCGGCTGAGCGCTCAGCCGGAGCGGTCCTCCAGGTACCGGGTGTGCGACTCCTGCCGCCGGGCCTCCGTGTCGCGCAGGGCCGCCGTCAGCCGCTCCAACTCGTCGTGCAGCAGCGTCAGCTGGCGTTCCAGATGGCGTTCGGGGGGTTCCGTGCCCGGCGTCAGACGGGTCCACCACCGGGTGCGGACGTAGGTGTCGACGGCCTCGGGCACGTCCTGCCGCACCGCCCGGGACAGCGTGTGGACGCCCTCGGGGTCCTGGCCGAGGATCTCCGCGACCCAGCCGGGGTCGAGGAGGGCCGTCAGCAGTTCCGTCAGCTCGGTGAGGCGTCCGGCGGCCGCGGGCGGCAACTCGATGCCGGCGAGGTAGCCGCCCAGCCGGCCGAAGTCGGCGCGGACCTCTTCGAGCTGGGCGGACGGGTCCGGGAAGTCCGGCACCGGCGGGCGCTCCGGCGGGGCGAGCAGCGCGCCCGCGCCGTACAGACCGGCGACCACGACGGGCCAGTAGGGGCCCGCGAGCCCCGCGAAGGTCAGTCCGAGGCCCACCACCCCGAGGGCGCCGCCGGTGAGGTTCTTGCGGGACTCGACGTACGCCATGAACCTACTGGTAGCCACGGATCTCCTCGAAGGCGCCGTCCAGCGAGCCCTGCTGGGCGTCGAAGAGGCGGCCGCCGGTCAGGTCGGCGATGTGCTCCAGTTCGTCCTTGTCGGAGTCGCCGAAGAGGATCGGGAAGACGGGGACGCGCCGCTCGGCGGCCGGGAGCCCCTGGTAGAAGGCGTCGAAGTCGGCCGGGCTCGCGCCCTCGGTGTTCTCGCCGTCTGTCATCAGCACGATCGAGGTGAACGTGTCCCGGTCGGCGGCGCCGAGGTGCTCGTACGCCGTGCGCAGCGAGGTGTAGATGGCGGTGTCGCCGGAGGCGGACAGCCTCCGGGTGTCGGCGCGGATGCCGTCGAGGCCCGCCTTCGGGTCCGACGGCCGGACCACATGGGTCCGCACGCTCTTGACCCCCGACCCGAACGGCATCAGCGTGACCTCCTCCCGGTCCCGGAAGTCCCCGGTCAGCTCGGTGAGGGCCTCCTTCAGCCGGTCCAGGCGGTCACCCTCCATGGAGCCGGAGGTGTCGAGGACGTACACGGTCCTCGACGGGCGGCGCAGCTCGTTCTCGTACGCGTCGAGCAGTCCGTCGGCGACGGACCGGCTGCCGGGGAAGGGGAGTTCGCGGCGGCGGGTGGTGTCCAGCCCGGCTGCGGGGCGGACCGAGGGGACGACCGGGCGGCGCCAGGTCTTCTCGGTGATCAGCCGCTGGGTGTCCGGGGCGCGCAGGGCGTCGGTGAGACGGCGTACGTCGTCGCGGACGTCCTTGCTCGTCGACGCGAGGGAGGAGAGCGGATAGTCGGCGGTGACGACCCCGTCGCGCGGGCGGATCACCGTCAGGTCCTTCCGCGCCTTCAGCACCGACTCGTAGTTGAGCAGCGCGTCGACGTCACCGCGCCGGTCGTAGGCGGCCGCGAGCCAGCCCGACGAGCCCGACGTCAGCTTCTGCCCCTGGAAGAACTCCTTCAGCCGGGGCGTCGCCCGCGCCACGTCCGCGTCGGTGAGCGCGGACTGCGCGCCGGACAGCCCGGAGGCCACCGAGACGAGGGTGGAGAAACCGGAGTGGGAGCGGGCCGGGTCCGTCATGCCGTACGTGAGGTCGCCGTCCGCGACGGCCTTCTCGATGTCCGACCAGGAGACGCCGTCCGGCTTCCAGCCCAGCTTCCGCGCGGTCGCGACCTTCACACCGATCGCCACCGGGCTCGACATCACCGGCGTCTCGGACACGACCTGCTTCGCCGCGTCCGGCCGCAGCCGCAGATAGTCGTTGGACGACAGCCAGACGGCGTCGTACACGTCCTTCGCCCGGCCCTCGGCGAGCAGGTCCACGGCGTCCAGGGTGCCCATGTAGGTGGGGCGCACCCTGAGGCCCGTGTCCTTCTCGACCCGCTCCAGCACCGGCTTCATGTCGGCGAGTTCGCTGGAGGCGAGGACGCGCAGGGTGCCGGGGATGTAGGTGTTCGGGTCGGAGGGGGTGTCGGTGGCGGTGGTGCATCCGGCCGCCGCCAGGGCCAGCGCGAGGATGGCGGCCGTGCCGCGGGAGGACGAGAGGGGGCGTCTCATACGAGGCCACCCCCTTCGAGGGCGCCCTGCGCGCGGCTGCGCTCCAGGTAGCGTCCGGCGTGCTGGAGTTCGGCAGTCAGGGACTCCACCGTCGCGGCCATGGTCTCCGTCGCCTGCGCCTTGTACGTGTCGATGGTGTCGAGGGTGCGGTAGATCTGCTGGAAGGCCGAGCGGAGCGTCTCCGCGCCGACGGCCGGGTCGGCGGCGATGCGCTGGATCTCGCCGCTCTGGGTGGCGAGCATCTCGGCGTTGCCGCGGATGAGGTCCTCGGTGGTGCCGCGCAACGCGTTCACCTGGTCGACGACCTTGCGCTGCGTGTCGAGGGCGGAGGCCAGCATCACGGAGATGCGCAGCGCCGACACCGTGGTCGTGGCGGCCCGGTCGACGCCCTTGATCAGTTCCTCGTTGTTGCGGCGGACGACGTCCATGGCCAGATAGCCCTGGGCGCAGACCGCCAGCTGGGTGAGCAGGTCCTGGTGCTTCTGCCGGACGGGGAAGAGGACGTCGGCGCGCAGGGTGTCGGCCTGCCGCGGGTCGGCGGCGGCGATGTGCGCCTCGACAGCCGTGTCCAGGGCCTCGGTCAGGACCACGTACTCCTGGAGCTTGCCCATGGTCTCCCACAGGCGGACCCGCTCCGTCTGCAACGCGGCGCTGTCCCGGCGCAGTTCGTCCTGCCCGCCGCGCAGCGACCCCACGATGCGGTTCAGGGTGCCCTGCGCGGTGGCGTACTTGGCGACGTGGTCCCGCAGCCGGTTGCCGCCCGGCAGCCGGGACAGGAGCTTGCGGCCCTTGCCGGCGGGCAGGTCCCGCGGGTCCAGGTCCTCGACCACGCGCCGCAGTTCGACGAGCGAGCCGGCGACCTGCGACTGGGCGTCCCCGCCCTTATCGGGCAGGCTGCGGACGGCCCGCTCCAGCATGCGGTTGGACTGTGCGGCGGCGCTGCGCATCTCGCCCGCGCCGAGCGCCGCGATCTCCCCTACCTTCCCCGCGAACTCCGGCGACCGGGCGTCGAGCGCGGCCAGCGAGCGGACGTACTCCTCGGCCTTCCTGGCCATGTCCGACCGTACGGACTCCTCGACCGGCACCAGGCCCCCGGCCTTCTCGCGGGGCACGGCCGCGACCGGCTCGGGCGGGGTGAGGGTGAAGCTGTCTTCCGTCGTCATGAGTGGTGTTCCCCCGTGGTTCAGCGGCCCCGCGCCCGGCGCGCCATCTCGTGCAGCACCTCGGAGGTGGGCACGGGCGCCTGCCGGACGGTGAGCCGAGGCGTCAGATAGGTGGTGAGGCCGGCCGTCGCCGCCGTGAACTCCTTCGCCGAGCCCTGCGGCCGGAACCCGTGCCGGGCCGCCAGGCGACGCAACTCCGGTTCCGTGCCCAGCAGTTCACCGAGGGCACGGCCCTCGTCGGTGACGGGCACGACGGTGTGGTCGCTGTTGACGGTGGTGTCCGGGTAGAGGACGACCAGCTCGTCGATCTTCTGTCCGTCGGCGAGCAGGGCGGCGACCTGGGACTCGTAGACGAGGACGAGCGGGTTGCCGACTCCGCTGACGAAGTCGCGGAACGCCGCGTCGCTGCTCGGCTGCTGGGCGCCCTGGACGCTGATCAGGTCGTGCAGGAGGGGCGCGGTCCTCTTGATGTCCGCCTCGCCCGCGACGACCCGTCCGTCGTTGGCGACGTTGGAGGCCGCGGCGAGATAGAGGGCCCCCGAGCTGGACGTGGTCGGATCGGTCGTGGCGATGTAGAGCAGCCCCGACAACTCGCCGTACCGGTCCGCCCCCTTGAGCTGCTGCCAGGTGCGGCCGGCCTCGGCCGCCTTCAGGTAGGCGCCCATGTCGAGGACGCCGCGGTCCCTGTCCAGCGTGGCCAGCCCGTTGCGACTCAGCACCTCGGCGGCGCCCCGATGGGCGACGACGACGAGGGGCGAGTAGAAGGGGCGGGGCAGCGGTTCGCGTACCCGGTACTTCTCGGCCAGTTCGTCGGCGGGGGCCTTGCTGGAGGGGAAGGCGAAGTCGTACCCCTTCAGGTCCAGCCCGTCCATGGCCCAGGAGCCCGATGTCTCCGTCCTCACGGTGTAGCCCTCGGCGGCCAGGGCCTTCACCACCTCCGGGTCGGCGAAGAACTCCGCCTTCTCCGACCCGATCACTCCTCGCACGGTCTTCGTTGCCGTGCTCGTGTCCCCGGTGTCCCGGCCCGCCACGACGGCTGCCACCACGCCGCCGATCAGCAGGACCGCGAGGACGATCCCTGCGATGCGTCTCACACCGAGGAGCGTGCTCCCGGAACCCAACGTTCCCGGGCAGGACGGGTGAACACGGGGTGAAGCCACCGTCCCGGAACGCAACCGGAACGGGCCCCGCCGCTCCTGCGGGGAGCGGCGGGAACCGGCCGGCGGGGGCGGGGCGTTGTCGGGCGTTGTGCGGAGGGCGCCGGGGCCGCGAGAAGCTTCCCGGCGGGCGGCGGGGAGCTGTGCGGTGCGGAGCA
Organism: Streptomyces ossamyceticus; assembly: GCF_001418475.1. Taxonomy (GTDB): domain Bacteria; phylum Actinomycetota; class Actinomycetes; order Streptomycetales; family Streptomycetaceae; genus Streptomyces; species Streptomyces ossamyceticus. The sequence goes on from NZ_LIQX01000728.1 coordinate 7,397, forward strand.
GGGCCGGCCGTTGCGTGGTGCTGGTGCTGGTGCT
>NZ_LIQX01000729.1:0-1612 GCF_001418475.1 Streptomyces ossamyceticus
CCCCCGCGCGGGGTCGCCCTCACCCTCGCGGCCCGACACGGGATCGCCCTCGTCCGCCACCCCCGTTCCCGGCCCCGCCGAGGACTCCTCCACCGGCACGTCCGCGACGCCGGGTGCGTCCTCCCCGACCGAGGAGCCCTCGGCGGTGCCGACCCCGTCCACGGCCCCGTCGACGACCGATTCACGATGAAGACCGCCGTGTGTTGAGGGCGCCGTGCGTGGAGGGGCGTCGTGTGATTAGGGGCCGGTGCGCGTTGAGGAGCGGTGCGCCTTGAGGGGCGCTGCACGTTGCGGGGCGCGACACCTTGAGGGGCGCGGCACGGCAACGGTCGTCTCACTCTCGCGCCGAACGGCCATCGGCGCTGAACTCCTGTGCCAGTGAACGGAGTTCGGGCAGCACCGGTGCGTCCGTGCCCTCCAGGGCGGTCAGCGCGCCGCGCCAGTGACGGAGGGCCGCCCCCTCCTCCCCGAGGGCCCGTAGGACATGCCCGTACTCGTACTCGGCGAGGCCCCGCCCGTACGCGTCGCCGCGCTCGGCGGCCTCCCGGAGCAGCGCCCCGCACGCCTCCCGCGCCGCGTCGAGGCGGCCCAGGGCCCGCAACGCCTGCGCCCGGCCCAGCCGGGTCTCCCGCTCCGCGTTCCAGTGGGCCACGCCGGACGCCATGACCCGCAACGCGTCGTCGAAGCTCCGGAGCGCTGGGGCGGGTTCGCCGAGGGCGAGTTGGGCACGGCCCGTGTTGCAGAGGGCGACCTGCTCGATCACGGTGCTCCCCGCCTGTCGGGCCAGGTCCCGGCTGCGCCGGTGGAGGGGGAGGGCCGAGCGGGGGTCGGTGAGTTCGGCGACGTATCCCTGGTGTCCGGCGAGGAGCGCCTCCTCCGCGGGGGCGAGGGTGTCGGGGCGCAGGGCGAGACACCGTGCCAGCGTCGCCCGGGCGTCCGCGCCCCGGCCGAGTTCACGCAACAGGGCGGCCCGGTTGCCGAGGTGGCGCATCCTGGCCCGGTCGTCGGCGAGGCGCTCGCTCAGCCGCACAGCCTCGTCGAGGAGGCGCAGCGCCTGCCGGATGCGGCCCGCCGAGTAGTGCGCGGACGCGAGGTGGCCCAGGGCCCGCCCCTCGGCCGCCGCGTCCCCGCCGGACCGGGCGAGGGTGACGGCGTGCCTGGTCAGCCGTTCGAGGTCCCGCGACCGGCCACGGTCGTGCAGGTAGGGGAACAGGGCGTGGATCAGCTCCAGGGTCCCTGCCGGTCCCAAGGGCCCGTTGATCCGGGTCGGTTCCAGCGGCTCGGACGTCGGGGCCGGTACGCGCGGCTCGGATGTCGGAGACGGTACGCACGGCTCGGATGTCGGAGACGGTACGCACGACTCGGGCGTCGGGGACGGTACGCGCGGCCCGGATGTCGGAGACGGTACGCACGACTCGGATGTCGGAGACGGTACGCACGGCTCGGACGTCGGAGACGGTACGCACGGCTCGGACGTCGGAGACGGTACGCACGGCTCGGACGTCGGGGTGGGTCCCCGCGGCTCAGGTGTCGGGGTCGGTGCCAGCTGTCCGCGCAACCGGGTCGGTTCCAGTGGCCCGGTCGTCCGGGTCTGCCCCAATGCCCCGGTCGT
>NZ_LIQX01000729.1:1645-2980 GCF_001418475.1 Streptomyces ossamyceticus
CCGGTCGTCTGGGCCGGTCCGTGTGACCCGCTCATCCGGGTCGGTTCCAGTGGTCCGCTCGTCCGGGTCGGTTCGAGGCCGGCAGGCCCAGGCGCGCCCGAGCCCGCCAGGTGGAGCAGGTTCGCCGCCTCCTGGTCGCCCCAGGCAAGTGCCTCGGCCGCGTCGGCGAAGGCCAGGTCGCCACCGGGCGGCAGCTCGGGCATACCGCCGCGTCCCGGCCGCAGGGCGGCGGCGCAGTGGGCGAGCCTCCGCTGGTACCAGCGCAGGGAGCGTTCGACGGCGTCGGCGTGCGCCGCCCGCGCGTCCGGCCGGACGGCGAGTTCCCGGGCGAAGTCGCGGACCAGGTCGTGCGGAACGTAGCGCCCCCAGCCCGTCTCCTGGAGCAGCGCCACCTCGGTCAGGCGGTCCAGCGCTCGCTCGGCGCTCCGCTCGGTGCGATCCGTCGCGACGGCCATCAGCGGGACCCCGTACTCGGGCAGGTCCAGCGCGCCGATGAGGACCAGGGCCTCGGCGGCGTCGACGTCACGCGGGTCGCCCGACGCGAGGAGCGCCTCGTGGGCCGCCAGCAGGGAGCGGCGCACGCTGAGGTCCTCCAGTTCGAGGTGGTCCAGGCGGTCCTCCTGCCGGGCGAGGCGTTCCGTCAGCCGTGCCACGGGCAGGGCCCGCCGGCTCCTCAACCGGGCCGCGCAGATCCGGAGCGCGAGGGGGAGATGCCCACACAGCGCGGCCAGCCGGGCGACCGGTTCCGCGTCGCCGGCGCCCCAGGACCGGCCCGAGGCCCGCTCCAGCAGAAGGGCGCCCTCCCGTGGGGAGAGCGGGTCGAGGGGGACCTGCGCGGACGCGCCCAGGGTGGCGAGCGGCTGCCGGCTGGTCACCAGGACGGCACAGCCCGCCCCGGCCGGCAACAGCGGTCGTACCTGGCCGACCGAGGCCGCGTCGTCGAGGACGAGCAGCGTCCGGGTCGGGGCGAGCGCGGAGCGCAGCAGCGCGGCACCGGCCGCCACGTCGCCGGGGACGCGCCGGGCGTCCACACCCAGCCCGTGCAGGAGGGCGGCGAGGGCGTCGGCGGGCGCGAGCGGGGTCCGGCCGGGCGTGGCTCCGTGCAGGTCGAGGTAGAGCCTGCCGTCCGGGAACGCGTCGCGGAGTTGGGCCGCGATGTGCAGGGAGAGGCCCGTTTTACCGACACCCGGCATCCCGCTGACCACGACGACCGCGGTCCGGTCGCGCTCCGCCTCCAACACGGCCCGGATCGAGGCGACGGCCCCGTCACGCCCCACGAACCCGACGGGCGGCACGGGCAGTTGCTCCGGACGCGGGAACGCCCCGGCCGGGGCG
>NZ_LIQX01000073.1 GCF_001418475.1 Streptomyces ossamyceticus
GTGGGCGGCGCCCTCCGCCCCGCAGGGCCTCGCGACCCAGGTTCCGGCGGGCGCCGCCCACTCCCAGCATGTTTCCTGCTCCACCACGGGCCATGACGGTCTCCATCTCCTCATCGAGGCAAATGCGGGACGATACGCTCCGTCTCGCTAATCGACCGCTCCACTGTCAGGCGAGACGTATCGTCTTGTCAACCTGATAAATTCGGCACATGGCCAACAAGACCGCCCCTGACTCCACCCGCCGCAGCGAGAAGTCCCGCCGCGCCATCTACGACGCCGCCCTCGCCCTCGTCGGCGAGGTCGGCTACCAGAAGACGACCATCGAGGGCATCGCCGCCCGCGCCGGCGTCGGCAAGCAGACGATCTACCGCTGGTGGTCGTCGAAGGCGGACGTCCTGCTGGAGGCGTTCCTCGACCTGAGCGCCCAGGCGGCGGAGGCGGCGGCCCGGCCGGAGGTCCTCGGGGAGCAGGCCCAGTACGAGATCCCCGACACCGGGGACCTGGAGGCCGACCTCAAGGCCGTGCTGCGCGCCACCGTGGACGAACTGCTCGACCCCAAGTTCGAGGTCCCCTCGCGCGCCCTGGCCGCCGAGGGCGTCGTCAACCGCCAGCTCGGCACCGAATTCGTCGCCAAGCTCCTCGAACCCCAGCTCCAGCTGTATGTGAAGCGCCTGCGCGCGGCTCAGGAGCAGGGTGCCGTGCGCCCCGACATCGACCCGCGCATCGCCCTGGAACTCTTCGTCTCCCCGCTCGCCCAGCGCTGGCTCCAGTACACGGGCCCCATCTCGTACGACTACACGGACGCCCTGGTCGAATACGCCCTGTACGGCCTCGCCCCCCGCTGACACCGTCAACTCTGCGCACCGGTGTGACCAAGCCGACCGGATCGAGCCCCGCGGCGGGCGGTAAATCCCGTCACGGCATGAAATAGCCCACCATCCTCGTCCGCGCTCCGGCTTCGCCCCACCTACCCCGGATGGGCGCTCCGGTCCCCTGCGACGCAGGATGGTGGGACGATGAGGCATGCTGTCCGCACCACAGCGAGGCGAGGGGATAGATGAGCGCGACGTTCGGCGGCCGGTCCGGTCGGCAGGGCAGGATCTCCGAGTGGCTGCGGGGCCGACGCGCAGGCCGCCCGCTCGACGAGACCCCCGACGCCGCCGGCCGTGAGGCGCTGCTGCTCGCAGCCGCCGCCGCCGGACTCCCGCTCGCGCCCGCCGCGTACCCCTCGGGCTACCGGTGCTCCTGCGACCGCGTCGGCTGTCCGACGCCCGCCCGCCACCCGGTGTCCTTCGCCTGGCAGACGCAGTCCACCACCGATCGCGCCCAGGTGGAGCGATGGGCCCGGCACCAGCCGGAGGCCAACTTCATCACCGCGACCGGCATGGTCCACGACGTGCTCGACGTACCGCTCTCCGCCGGCCGGCAGGCCCTGGAGCGGCTGCTCGCCGCCGGGGTGGAGGTGGGGCCGGTCGCCGAGTCGGAGTCCGAGGCGGAGGACGGACGGCTCCTGTTCTTCACCCACACCCGGGGCACCCCCGAGGACGAGGACGAGTGGTGGCCCTGCGAGCTGGACTGCCACCCCGAGACCATGGACGAGCATCCCGGCCTGCGCTGGCACTGCCGGGGCTCCTACGTCCTCGTACCGCCCGCCCGGCTCCCCGGTGACGTCGCCGTCCACTGGGTGCGCGGCCCGGAGCACCCGCTGCCCGACCCACTGAGTCTGCTGGAGATCCTCACCGACGAATGCGCCCGCCACGCGGCCGGGGAACCGGACGACACGGCCTGGCCGCAGCACGGCTGAGACCCGGAGCGTCACCCGCCCCGGGGAACCGGGCCCGCCGTCACTCGCCCTTCGCGGACGTGAGGCCGCCCACCTGGCCGAGGAACCTCACCTGCTCGTCGGAGGCCGTCCGCGCCGGGTCCAGGACCGCCTGGTTGGAGACGAACTCCAGCGTCAGCGACTGCCGTGGCTCGCCCGTCATCAGCGCCCTGACCGCCGCGTCGTTGACGGGGATGTCCACACCCTGCGCGGCCGTCTGCTTCTCGTAGTGGCGGGTCGTGAAGAAGACCAGCGCACCGCCGTCCGCGGTGCGCAGCCCGACCGGCGCGTAGTCGCCGTTCGTGAGGGGCTCGTCGACGTACTGCCGCACGATGCCCGGCCGTTGCGCGTTCTTCTGGCGCTTCGCGCGCTCCTGCGAGGTGTACGGGCCGTCGGCGAAGAGGGCGCTGTCCTCCTTCAGATACGTCACGTACTTCTCGGGCAGTTCCGCCGGGGCCACCGACAGCTGGGGGTCGTCGGCGGACACCACCTGCGCGTAGCCGTCCTCGTCCTTCTTGAACCGCGGTACGTCGGAGGCGGGCATGATCGTGAGGAAGGACACCTCCCACACGTCGTCCAGACCGTCACGGGTGAACACGAACAGCCAACGGTCGCTGTCCCGGCCCTTGTTGGCGGCCGCGTCGACCACGAACCAGCGGGGCCAGGCCGCCTTCTCGGGGATCGTGTACTTCACGTCGCTCAGCTTCAGCGGCACATGGTCGGGATTGCCGCTCGGGCTGATCTTCGCGCCCGAGCGGAGCTTGCCGCCGTCGATGTCGGCGAGGGCGCCGGTCACCCGTGAGGCGTCCCGTGACCGGTCGTACTCCTTGTCCGCGTCGTTGTACGCGGTGGTGAACTCCTCCAGCGCCCGGGCCGCCTCGCCCCGGGTCGACGAGGGCACGATCTCCAGATCGCCGCGGACCACCACGCACCCGCTCGCCGTCAGCGACAGCACGGCCATCGCCGCGGTCAGCAGCGCCGCACGGCCGTGACGCCGAAGCCCGCGCCGCCCCTCGCGCACACGAACCGGACGAACCTCACGAAGCCTTCGTGTGCTCGGAACCCCGCGAACCCTGCTCATCAGGAACCTTCACCTTCCCCTTCCCGGAGGCGAACCCTACCGGGGCGAGGAACAGCGCGAGCGTCGGGACCAGATACAGGACCCAGACCGTGACTTGGAGGACCGTCGGGTCGGCCTGGAAGTTGAACACGCCCTTCAGCAGGGTGCCGTACCAGCTGTCCGGCGGGATCGCCCCCGTGATGTCGAACGCCTTGTCCGTCAGACCGGGCAGGAAGTCCGCCTCCTGGAGGTCGTGGAAGCCGTACGCGAGGACGCCGGCCGCCACCACGACCAGCATGCCGCCGGTCCACGTGAAGAACCTGGACAGGTTGATGCGCAGGGCACCCCGGTAGAACAGCCAGCCGAGGACCACCGCGCTCCCGAGGCCCAACAGCACACCGATCAGGGGGCCCTCCGTGCCGTCGCCGGACGCCCGGACGGACGTCCACACGAACAGCGAGGTCTCCAGGCCCTCCCGGCCCACCGCGAGGAACGCCGTCGCCACCAGGGCGCCCGTGCCCAACTGGAGGGCCGCGTCGAGCTTTCCGTGCAGCTCGGACCGCAAGTGCCGGGCCGTGCGCCGCATCCAGAAGACCATCCACGTCACCAGGCCCACCGCGAGGATGGACAGCGAACCGCCGAGCGCCTCCTGCGCCTCGAACGTCATCTCCTGCGAGCCGAACTCGAGGACGCAGCCGAACACCAGGGCGAGACCGACGGCGGCGCCGACACCGATCCAGATGGGCCGCAGGGCGTCCCGGCGTTCCGTTCTCACCAGATACGCGATGAGGATGCAGACGACGAGGCTGGCCTCCAGGCCCTCGCGCAGCCCGATCAGATAGTTCGCGAACACGGCGTCAGCCCTCCGTCGTCGAGGAGAACAGGGCCCGGCCCCACCAGTCGTCCGCGTCCCGGACACCCGGCGGGACGGCGAAGATCGCCGAACCCACGTGCTGGATGTACTCGTTGAGCGCGTCCGTGGCGAGGTTGCGCTGGATCGGGATGAACCCCTTGCGCACGTCCCGCTGGTAGGCGAGGAAGAACAGCCCCGCGTCCAGCCGGCCCAGCCCGTCGGAGCCGTCGGTGAACGAGTAGCCGCGGCGCAGGATCGTCGCCCCGTCGTTGGAGTCGGGGTGCGCGAGCCGTACGTGCGCGTCGGGCTTCATCGCCTTCAGGAACGGCTTGTCCCGCTCCTTCGCCTTGCCGACGGGCGCGCCCTCACCCTTGTCACGGCCGAAGATGTCCTCCTGCTCCTGCAGAGAGGTCCGGTCCCACGTCTCGATGTGCATCCGGATGCGCCGGGCCACCACGTACGAGCCGCCGGCCATCCAGGCGGGCCCGTCCTTCTCGTCCACCCACACGTGCTTCTTCAGCCGGGCGGTCTCCGTGCCCGCGATGTTGCGGGTGCCGTCCTTGAACCCCATGAGGTTGCGGGGGGTCTGCGCCTCCGGCGTGGTCGACGAGGTCTTGCCGAAGCCGAGCTGGGACCAGCGCACCGACACCTTGCCGAAGCCGATGCGGGCGAGGTTGCGGATGGCGTGCACCGCGACCTGCGGATCGTCCGCGCACGCCTGCACGCACAGGTCGCCGCCGCTGCGGGCCCGGTCCAGGTTGTCGCCGGCGAACCGCGGCAGGTCCACCAGGGCCTCGGGCCGCTGCTTCGCCAGCCCGAACCGCTCGAACAGCGAGGGCCCGAAGCCGAGGGTGAGCGTCAGCCGGGACGGCTTCAGCCCCAGCGCCTCGCCGGTGTCGTCCGGCGGCGCCTCCGCGAGACCGCCGTACGCGCCGTCGCCGACCGCCTTCCCGGCGGTCATCCGGCGCGCGGCCTCCGTCCAGTCCTTCAGCATCGCCACGAACGCCTCGCGGTCGTCCGTCTCCACGTCGAACGCGGCGAAGTGCAGCCGGTCCTGCACCGGCGTCGCGATACCGGCCTGGTGGGTGCCGTGGAAGGCGATGGGGCCGCCGGCCGCGGCCACCGTCTCCCCGGTGTCCTCGCCGGGCCGGGCCACGGCCACGGCGCCCCCGGCGACGGCGGCGCCGAGCGCGAGGCCGGCACCGCCCCAGCCGATCAGCGCACGCCGCGACGGCGCCCGCGAGCCGTCACCGGCCGGAGCGCCGGTCCCCGCGGTGCCGGTCGCGGTGGTGTCCGTCGCGGTGGTGTCGTCGCCGGTCGCGCCGCCGGGGCCGCCGGGGCCGTCGGTGGTGTTCTCGGTGGTGTCCGTCATGACTGCCGACTCTCTTCCGTCGCTACTTCACGACCGCCGCGGCGAGCTGCGAGAGCGGCTCCGCCAGCGCGTTCACCGCGTCCGACAGCTTGTTCTGCTCGGCCTCGCCGACCTTGTCGTAGGAGACGAAGTCGTAACCCGTCTTGTCCGCGCGGTACTTGTCGAGCAGCGTGTTCAGCGCCGTGAACTGCTTGTCGAGCTCCTTCGTCAGCTCCGGGTCGTTCTCGGCGGCGACGGCCTTCAGCAGCTTGTACGACTCCTCGGCGCCCTCGACGTTCGCCTTGAAGTCGACGAGGTCGGTGTGCGAGTAACGCTCCTCCTCGCCGGTGACCTTGCCGGTGGCGACCTCGTCGAGGAGCTCCTTGGCGCCGTTGGCCATGGAGGTCGGGGTGATCTCCGCCTTGCCGACCCGCTTCTGCCAGTCGACCAGGTCCTTCACCAGCTGGTCGGCCAGCTCGGAGTCACGGTCGGTGAGCTTGCCGTCCTTCCACAGCGAGCGCTCCAGACGGTGCCAGCCGGTCCAGTCCTTCTCCGGGTCCTGGCCCTCCTCCAGACCGTCCTCGCGGACGTCGACCTTCGGGTCGATGTCACCGAAGGACTCGGCGACCGGCTCGGTGCGCTCCCAGCCGATGCGGGAGGGCGCGTACGCCTTCTTCGCCGCCTCGACGTCGCCGTCCTTGACGGCGTCGGCGAACACCTTCACCAGCGGGATCGTCTCGTCGGCCTGCGTCTGCACGTACTTGCGGTACGAGGCCACGGCCTCGTCCAGCCGCGGGTCGCGCTTCGCCACCTTGCCGGAACCGGTCGCGGTGACGTCCTGCCGTATGCCGTCGCCCTTCATGCCCGGCTTGCAGGCGATCCGGTAGTCCCCCGCCTTCACCTCGGCGGTGACCTTCTGCTTGGTGCCGGGGCCGATGTTCTCGCGCTCGGTGACGACACGGTCGTCCGGGAAGAGGAGGTAGACCTCGGTGACCTTGGAGCCCTTGTTCTCGATGTCCAGCTCGACGTGCCCCGCCGGGAACTCCTTCTTCGACACCTCGCACTTGGTGTCGGTCGCGGTCACCGTGATGACCCCGTCCGCGCCCGCGCTGCTCTTCTCGGTGCAGCCCGTGACGGCGGTCAGGGCCGCGACGGTCGTGGCGGCGGTGACGAAGGACAGTCTGAGGGGGCGCATTTCGGCTCCAAGGAAGGACACAGGGGACACACAGATAAGGTGAGGCTGCCCCAAGTTATCTGAGGCTTACCTCACCAAATTCCGTGCCTCCAGTGAAGCCCGCGCCCCGCTGCCCGTACGAGCACGGCCCGATCACGGAGGCCAAAAACAGGGCCCATAGTTCGGTCAAGGACCGGTCAAGTTTCCCAATCCGTGGTCAAGAACCCCGTTTCGGTGTGATCGAGACATCACTGGTGCGTGACCGCGGGCGGCAAGCGTCCGGAAGCGACTGGACGGCCGCGGGGATGCTTCAATTCCGCATGTGACCGACTTCGATGTGCTGCGGGTGTTCTGCGGGCCCGGCGGCGGATACGGCAACGAACTGGGCGTCGTCCGCGAGGGCTCCGTGATGCCCGACCGCGACGACCGTCAGGCGTTCGCCGCCAAACTCGGCTTCAGCGAGACCGTGTTCGTCGACGACCCCGAGCGCGGAGTCATCGACATCTACACCCCCACACTGCGCCTGCCGTTCGCCGGGTACCCCTGCGTCGGCACGGCCTGGCTGCTCGACGTACCCGAACTGGTCACCCCGGCCGGTGTCGTCGGCGCCCGGCTGGACGGCGAGTTCAGCTGGATCGAGGCCCTGCCGGAGTGGGCCCCGCCCCGCACCTTCCGCCAGTACGGCACCGCCGCCGAGATCGACGACCTCACGGTCCCGGCGCACGGTGAGTGGCTCTACGCCTGGGCCTGGGAGGACGAGGCCGCCGGCCGCATACGCGCCCGCGCCTTCCCCGGCCGCGACGACGGCATCGACGAGGACGAGGCCACCGGCGCCGCCGCCCTCCAGCTCACCGCGCAACTGGGCCGCGCCCTGAACATCACCCAGGGGGCGGGATCCCAGCTCCTGACGGCCCCGCAGCCGCACGGCTGGGTGGAGGTCGGCGGAAGGGTGTTCCTGGAGCGATGAGGTGGCGGCGCGGCCGCCGGTCCGTCCCGGCGACCGGGGCCTCCTCGGCCCTTCCGCCGCGCCCTCACGCGGACAGGGGGAACTCCTCGCCCAGCGCCAGGAACACGGCCGTGTTCAGGGCGAACGCCCGCTTGCACTCGCTCACGATCCGCTGCTTCTCCAGATCGTCAGCCCGCACCCGGTCCAGCAGCTCGCGGTACCCCCGCTTGAAGGCGGCCGGATTGGCGATGTCCTCGAACACGTAGAAGCGGACGCCGTCGCCCTTCCGTTCGAAGCCCCATGTCTTCTCTGCCCGGTCCCGGATGATCTGCCCGCCGGAGAGGTCGCCGAGATAGCGCGTGTAGTGGTGGGCCACATAACCGCCGGGCCAGCTCCGCGCGCACTCGGCGACCCGCGCCGCGTACGCCTCCGTCGCCGGCAGCGCCGAGAGCGTCGAACGCCAGCGCGGGCCGCGCAGATGCCCCAGGTCCCGCTCCAGCGCGGCCAGCCGCATCAGCTCCGGCTGGATGAACGGCCCGGCGACCGGGTCGTCGACCAGCGCCCGCGCGCCGCTCTCCAGTGCCTCGTAGACGAACCACAGCTGCTCGGTGTACCGCGCGTACGCCTCGACGCCGAGTTTGCCGCCGAGCATGTCGCCGATGAACGTCGTGGTCTCCGCCTCGGTGTGCTGCTCGTGCGACGCGGTCCGGATGAGCGTGGAGAACGCCGTGTCCGAGGTGACCGACGCGTTCATGAAGGCCTCCGATGCCTAGGGGGAGACGAGAAGCTGCGCTCAGTTTCGGTGGTTAGGGTTACCTAAGTCAACAGGTTCCCGACTCCCTGTCGGTAAAAACGTTACCCCGGATCATCACGACTCCCACCTGGAATGAGGACGAGATGAAAAAACCCGCCCGGCGGCCGGGAGGGCCGAAGGCGGGTGGGGTGGCACGGGGCGGCTGGGGCCGCGGTCGGGCCGGGTGTGAAAGGAAGGGGCCCGTGTCACGGGAGAGTGAGGATGTCCGCTCCTGTCTCCGTGACGACCAGCGTGTGTTCGAACTGGGCGGTGCGCTTGCGGTCCTTGGTCACGACCGTCCAGCCGTCGTCCCACATGTCGTAGTCGTACGACCCGAGGGTGAGCATCGGCTCGATCGTGAAGGTCATTCCGGGCTGCATCACGGTCGTCGCGTGCGGGGAGTCGTAGTGCGGGATGATCAGCCCGGAGTGGAACGACGAGTTGATCCCGTGCCCCGTGAAGTCGCGCACGACCCCGTACCCGAACCGCTTGGCGTACGACTCGATGACCCGCCCGATGATGTTGATCTGCCGCCCCGGCTTGACGGCCTTGATGGCGCGGGTGAGGGACTCGCGGGTCCGCTCGACGAGCAGCTTCGACTCCTCGTCGACGTCACCCACGAAGTACGTGGCGTTGTTGTCGCCGTGGACGCCGCCGATGTACGCCGTCACGTCGAGGTTGACGATGTCGCCGTCGCGCAGCACGGTCGAGTCGGGGATGCCGTGGCAGATGACCTCGTTGACGGAGGTGCACAGCGACTTGGGGAAGCCGCGGTAGCCGAGCGTGGAGGGGTAGGCCCCGTGGTCGCACATGTACTCGTGGGCGACGCGATCCAGCTCGTCGGTGGTGACGCCGGGGGCGATGTGCTTGGCGGCCTCGGCCATCGCCCGGGCCGCGATCCGCCCGGCGATCCGCATCGCCTCGATCGTCTCGGGCGTCTGCACCTCGGGGCCGGTGTACGGGGTGGGGGAGCTGGCTCTTAGACACATCT
>NZ_LIQX01000730.1 GCF_001418475.1 Streptomyces ossamyceticus
CCGCGTCCACCTGCGGCAGCGGGACGGCGAAGGGCGACGTGGGCCTCGGCTCCAGGGCGCCGAGGCCGGATGAGAACGCCGGATCGTCGGTGTCCTCGGGGGTCGCGGAGACGGGCGACGAGGAGGCCGCGGAGGGGGTCGACTCGGACTGCTGCGTCATCGAGGAGGCTCCCCTCGCTGGGCGTCGTCGAGGGATCGTCGTCGCGGACCGGACAGCGCGCGGTCGGCCGATCGGCGCGGACACGATCCGGTGGCCCCGGGCAGTCTCGTCATCGGAGATCCTCCAGGGCCGCCCGGAACTGGGTCAACGCGCTTTCCACATGGGGCAGTTCCAGGGGGTCGGGGGCGGCCAGGGCCTGCGCCCGCTCCTCGTCGGCGGTGCCGAGGAACAGTCCCGTCGACAGGCGGAAGCGCAGCGCCCCGAGGTCGTCCCCGAAGCGGTGTCCGCCGGGCACGGGCAGGCCGAGCCGGGCGGTGAGGAAGTCCTCCAGCTCCTGGGCATCGCCGACGCCGTGCGCGGTGAGCGCCGGGCGCAGCGGGGCGAGGTCGACGTAGAGGTGCCGGCCCGCGCGCGGGGGCAGGGCGAGCGCCCCGGCGGCGATCACGGCCCGGTGCGCGGCGGCGGCCAGCCGCGCGTGCAGCCGGACCGCACCGGCGAGCCGCTCGCGGACGGGGCCGGGTTCGTCGAGCGCGTACGCGGCGGCCGCGGCGACCGGGGTGGCGACACGGGCGCCGAGCGCGGTGAGCACGTCGAGGACCCGGTCCCGCAGTCCGCCGCCGATGCCGTCGGCCGGGAAGCGGGCGACGGCGGCGGGCCAGCCGGGCGGCAGGAAGGGGCCCGCGAGGTCGGTGACGACGGTGACCCGGTCCGGCAGCATCTCGGCGGGGCTGAGCAGCACGGGGTCGTGCGGGTCGTGCAGGGTGTCGCGCCAGGTCTCGTCGCTGACCAGGTGCAGGCCCTCCCCCGCGGCGGCCTCCACGGTCTCGTGGACCAGCTCGGGCGGGGCCACGGTGGCGGTCGGGTCGTCGGCGACGCACAGCACGAGCAGCCGGGGGTCACCGCCCTCGTCCCGGATTCTGCGCACGGTCTCCAGCAGCGCGTACGAGTCCGGTACGCCGCCGCACTCGGCGGGTGTCGGGACGTGGAAGACGGATCTGCCGAGCGCCCGCGCCTCGGGCTCCCACCAGGCGGCGCACGGCCGCGGGAGCAGGACGTCGCCGCCGATCGCGGCGGTCAGCGCCAGCAGCAGGGCGGGGGCGCCGGGGGCGGCCACGACCCGGTCGGGGGT
>NZ_LIQX01000731.1 GCF_001418475.1 Streptomyces ossamyceticus
GGTGGTGGGGGGTGCTGCGGGGATCGACGTCGGTTCCGGCCGGAGCGCCGTGGGGCGGGCCACCGCGGCCGGGGTCGGCCCCGGCCTCGGTTCCTGCAGGGGCACGCGCGACGGCTCGTCCGCCGGGGCCAGTCGGCGCAGGACCACCGCGAGGCGGGAGCCGCTCGTGCCCAGGCCGTGGACCAGGTTCTGCAGGGCCGGGAGGAGGGACTGGGTGACGTAGGCGAGCGCGCCGATGAGGGCGCCCGCGGTGACACCGCGCGCCAGCAGCCAGGGGGCGGCCGCCAGCAGCAGCACGACGGGGAGCTGGCCGCCGACCGCGAGGGACGCGACCCGCAGGACGCCCCAGCGGGCGAGGGAGCGTGCCGCCCGGTACTCGGCGTCGACGCGCCGCGCCGTGTCGTCGGCGACCGACTCCTCCGCACCGGCCGCCGTGATGTCCCGCAGCCCCGGGCACACGGCGCCCAGGCCGGTGGCGAGGGCCTCGTCCGCCACGAGGAACGCCTCCTGTCTGCGGGCCAGGGGACGGAGCGACGCGAGGAAGAGGGCCACGCCCACCACCAGCGGGGGGACGACGACCAGCAGCAGCGGGGGAGCGAGCGAGAACAGCCCGATGAGCGCGCCGGCTGCCGTGAACACGAACGAGCGGGACACCATCACCAGGCCGGCGAAGGTGTCCCGGGCGATCTCCACCTGCTGGGTGAGCCCGGACAGCGCGCCGTCGTCGGCCTCCCGCACACCTCGCTCGACGACGCCGTGCACGAGGCGGTCCCGCAACGGTTCCACCAGCGCCGCGACGCACCCGTACACCCGGCCGGTCCCGAAGGCCCCGACGACCACGGCCGCGGCCCCGACGCCGAGCCACCCCAGCCCCACGCCCGCCCGTCCCGCCAGGAACCCGTCGTCCAGGGCCCGGGCGAGCGCGTACCCCATGAGGAACGTCTGCGCCGTCTCCAACACCGACCAGGCCACGAGCCGCACGACGACGCCGGCCCGCCGCCACAGAAACCGGAGACCGCGGCGCGGGAGACCGGGGAGAGGGGG
>NZ_LIQX01000732.1 GCF_001418475.1 Streptomyces ossamyceticus
ATCATCTCGGCGGCCCGCCGCCGACGACTCCGTGGTGATCGTGGAGCAGCTGAGCGGACGTGAGCGTGACGTTCTGCGGCGGGCCGCCGAGATGATGTCGACGGAGGAGATCGCCGCCGATCTGTATGTGTCGGTGAACACCGTGAAGACCCATCTCAAGAGCGCCTACCGCAAACTGGCCGTCAACCGCCGCAACGACGCGGTACGCCGCGCCCGCGAACTCCGGCTGCTGTGACGGTCCCGGTGCCCCCGGGGGTGCGCCCTCGGCCCACACGCCAGGGGTGCGCCCTCAGCCCAGGCGCCGGACCACCGCCTCGGCGACTCCCTTGGCGCTGCCGGGGTTCTGACCGGTGATGAGGCGGTCGTCCTCGACGATGTGCGGGGCGAAGGGCTTCTCCGCGGTGGTGTAGGACGCGCCGAGTTCCTTGAGCCGGTCCTCCAGGCTGTAGGGGACGGCGTTCGCGCGCTGGGCGAGTTCTTCCTCCTGCCAGGAGAAGCCGGTGACGTTCCTGCCCTTGACCAGGGGTTCGCCGCTGCTCAGGGTGACGTCGAGGAGCCCGCAGGGGCCGTGGCAGACGGCCGAGACGATCCGGCCGGTGTCGTGGAACCGTGCGATGAGCGCGCCCAGCGCCGGGGTCTGGTGGAAGTCGAACATGGTGCCGTGGCCGCCGGTGAGGTAGATGGCGTCGTAGTCCTCGGCGTCGGCCTCGGACACGGCCATGGTGTTTTTGAGCTTGTCCATGAACCGGCGGTCGGTGTAGCGCTTGTCGGTGCCGAGGTCGCCGAGCACGCCGTGGGCGAGGCTCTCCGGGTCGAGGGGCACGGGTCCGCCGTCGATGCTGGCGATGGTGATGTCGTACCCGGCCTGTTCGGCGACGTCGTAGAAGTGCGTCAGCTCACCCAGCCAGAGACCGGTGCGGTAGCCGACCGTCTCGTACTCGCCGGTGCTGGTGACGATGACGAGGATGCGATGCGTGGGGGACATGTGCTTCCTTCTGTCGTACGTGAGGGGCGTGGAGGTTGTTGGTTTCGTCCTACCACGCCGTACCCCGCTTCACGGGGTGACATGGATCTTCGGTCCGGGTCCCGCGCCCGCCGGGCGTCGGCCGGCGAGGACGGGGCCGACCTCGTCGAGGCCCACGGTCGCGGCGACGAGTGGTCCGGGGTCGACCGTCGCGTCGGCGTACGCGCGGATCGTGGCGTCGAGACCGGGGGACGCGGACAGGATGCCGACCGCCGTGACGTCCTTGAGGACGAGGGCGCGGCTGTCGAGGGGACTGGGCTCCCCGGCCAGCCCGATGTACACCAGGCGGCCGCCCGGCTCGACGAGTTCCAGGGCCCTCGCCGGCAGCGGGGCGGCGTTCGAGGCGTCCACGACCGCGTCGAAGGGCAGGCCGGGCACCGAGTCCTCCGTCCAGACGTGCTCGAACCCCAGGTCGCGGGCGAAGGCGAGGGAGCCCTCGGTGGCTCCCATCAGATGGACCTCGGCACCGGCGGCACGCAGGAACATCGCGGTCAGCAGACCGATCGTCCCCGGGCCCAGGACCAGGGCACGGTCACCGGGGCCCGGCGCGGCGGCCCGCGCGGCGCGCAGGGCGTTGCCGCCCGGTTCGACGAGCGCGCCGAGGACGGCGTCGACGGAGTCGGGCAGGGCGTGCAACGAGGACGCCGGAACGGCGAGCCGCTCGGCCAGGGCACCGTCCCGCGCACCGCGGATGCCGACCTCCTGCCGCGCCTCGCACACATGCCGGCGCCCGCGCAGACAGCGGCGGCAGCCGCCGCAGCCGAGCATCGTGTCGCCCATGACGCGGCGGCCGATCCAGCCGGGGTCGACACCGTCCCCGACCGCCGTGACGCGTCCGCACCACTCATGGCCGGGCCGTAGGGGGTAGGCGGCGTGTCCCTGATGGAGGTAGGCCATCTCGCCGGTGAAGAACTCCACGTCGGTGCCGCACACGCCGACCCGTTCGACGTCGACCACCGCCTCGCCGGGGCCCGCCACCGGCGAGGGCACCTCCCGCACCTCGTACGCGCCGGGGCCGGTCAGCACGAAGGCACGCATGGGGCGACGGCTCACCTGGGCGCCACGACACGCTGTCGTTGGACGCCGAGGTGTCTGATGCCCAGTTCCATCACGTCCCCGGGCCGGAGGTAGGTGGGCGGGGTGAGGCCCATGCCGACGCCGGGCGGGGTGCCGGTGTTGATGAGGTCGCCGGGCTCCAGGACGAGGAACTGGCTGAGGTAGTGCACGATGAAGTACGGGTCGAAGACCATCGTCTTGGTGCTGCCGGTCTGCCGCCGCACCCCGTTGACGTCCAGCCACATGTCGAGCGCGAGGACGTCGTCGATCTCGTCGGCGGTGGCGAGCCAGGGGCCCGCCGGGTTGAACGTCTCGGCGGACTTGCCCTTGGCCCACTGGCCGCCCCGCTCCAGCTGGAAGCCGCGCTCGCTGACGTCGTTGACGACCACATAGCCGGCGATCGCCGCACGGGCCTCCTCGACCGATTCCAGATAGGAGGTGCGGCGGCCGATGACGATGCCGAGCTCCACCTCCCAGTCGGTCTTCGTC
>NZ_LIQX01000733.1 GCF_001418475.1 Streptomyces ossamyceticus
TACGGCCACCCGGCGCCGGGCCAGCCGTACCCGCCCCAGCAAGGCCAGACCCCGCCGCCCGCCGCGCCCCCGCAGCAGTAACGGGAGCAGATTCAGGGGCAGATCTGAACAACGCAAAGGCCCGTACCGTCCTCGTCCTCGACGGTACGGGCCTTTGCGTATGGGGCTACTCCCCGTCGTACGCCGCGATCAGCTCACGGCACTTCTTCACGTCCTCCGCCATCGCCACGAGCAGCGCCTCCAGCGACTCGAACTTCGCCTGTCCCCGCACGAACGCGAGGAAGTCGACGGCCACATGGAGCCCGTACAGATCGAGGCCGACGCGGTCGATCGCGTACGCCTCGACCGTGCGCTCGGTGCCGTCGAACTGCGGGTTCGTGCCGACGGAGATCGCGGCCGGCATGGCCTCGCCGTCGACGTGCAGCCAGCCGGCGTACACACCGTCGGCGGGGATCGCGGTGTGCGGGAGGGTCTCGACGTTGGCCGTGGGGAAGCCCAGCTCACGGCCGCGCTGGGCGCCGCGTACGACGACACCCTCGACACGGTGGGGGCGCCCGAGGATCTCGCGTGCGCCCTCGACGTCGCCCTCGGCGATCAGCCGCCGGGTCAGTGTGGAGGAGAAGGGCTCGCCGCCGCCCGCCTCACCGCTGACGTACAGGTCGACGACCTCGACGTCGAAGTCGTACGTCTTGCCCTGCTCGGCGAGGAACAGCACATCCCCGGCGGCCTTGTGGCCGAAGCGGAAGTTGGGGCCCTCGACAACGGCCTTGGCGTGCAGCTTGTCGACCAGGACCTTGACCACGAAGTCGGCCGGGGACAGCCGGGAGAACTCCGTCGTGAAGGGCAGGACCAGCACCGCGTCCACACCCAGATCGGCCATCAGTTCGGCGCGGCGGTGGTGCGGGGCGAGCAGCGGCGGGTGCGTGCCGGGGCGCACCACCTCGCTGGGGTGCGGGTCGAAGGTGACGACGACGGAGGGAACGCCCAGCTCGCGGGCGCGTTCCACGGCGTGCCGGAGGATGAGCTGGTGCCCGCGGTGCACCCCGTCGTAGGAACCGATGGTGACGACGCTGCGCCCCCAGTCCTCGGGGATGTCCTCCAAGCCACGCCAGCGCTGCACTGTGACCGCTCCTCGTCGAACCTGTGTCCGTGGTTGCCTCTATGCAGGTCTAAGGGTGCCATGCCCACGGGCGTCGGCCCGCATCGGCATCCGGCCTGTGACCGGGAGCACGGTCGAGGCGCCCCTCTCAGGCGGGCACCCGCACTCCCGGTTCGCCCGCCAGGTTCTCGATCATCCGGCGGGTGCTCGGCCCCACCACCGCGGACCATTCCTGCGGTGTGCCGTTGAGCCAGCTCGCCACCAGCTCCGCGAAGCCGGGGATGTGACGGGCGAGGTCGACGAGCGCCCAGTCGAAACGGGTCGCCCCTTCGGGCGTACGGACGAGGAGTCGGCCGACCCGGTGCACCAGCTCCCTGGTGTCCGCGGCGTCCGCCCGGGTGCCGTGGCCGGTGGGGACGCGGGAGGCGGCCACGGCCCGCAGCAGCGCGTCCAGGACGGACGGGTCACGCTCGGTCGCCATCAGCAGGTCGAGGAACTCGCGGCGCAGCGGCCCGGACACGGCGGTTCCCGGCTCGGCGAACACGGCCGCGAGGGCCGCCCGCACCTGGACGGGCCCTTCGACGATGAGCCCGCTGATCAGCGGAAACAGTACGGCGCGGGTCCCCGGACCGTGCTCCAGCCGCCGCTCGACGTACGCGGCGGCATGCTCGGCCGTCTCCGGGCGCAGCTCCACGATCTCCCGTACGAGGCCGCTGACGCGCCGGGCGAGCGCGGGGGTGGTGATCTCGGCGAGGGTGCGCAGGGAATCGCCGTCGGCGCCTGGTTCCCGCAGTCGGGTGCGGAAGGCGTCCAGCACGGGGTCGGGGTGGCTGGGCAGGGCGGCGACCAGCGCACTGGCGGGCAGCTGCGGGTCGTCGGCCGCGAACCGCGCCAGCGCCCGTGGGAGGTATCGGTCCCTGGTCCCCGGGTCGCGGACGAGCAGCGCGAGCGCTCCGCCGTGCAGGGTGAGGTCGGCGGGGCGGGCCAGCAGGGTGAGGGCCGCGTGGCGGAGCAGTTCGCGGTCGGCGTCCGTGCGTGTGTGGGGCGCCGTGCGCAGCGCGTACGCCAGGGCCGCCACCCGTCGCGCCGGACGCTCGTCGTGCGCCCACCGGTCCACGGCCCGGCACACGGCCGACGGCTCCTCCTCGGCCAGTACGGTGAGCAGCTCGTCCGCGCGTCGGTGCGCGCTGTCGACCAGTGTTTCCGTCAGGTCGTCCAGGGCGCCGCTCCGGTGGGTGTGCAGCAGCGCCTGCGCGGCCGTGGCCACGGTCGCGTCGGGCGTGGCCACCAGTGGGGTGTCGTCGTGGAACCAGCGGGTCAGATGCGGGGGCACGCCGGTCGGGTCGGCGGCGAGGAGACGGGAGACCGTGTCCAGGTAGCGCGGGCCCTCGCCGGTGGCCGGGTCGGCGACGACGAGGCGTCGCAGAAGGTCGAACCGTTCCGGCTGGGGCAGCGGCAGCGCCTCCCAGAAGCCGGGCCCGAACTCCTCCGGTACGCACCGGCCCTGGGTCCGCCAGGCCCCGATCCGCTCGGCGAGGAACCGCAGGACCCTGGTGTACGGCGTCGCGTCGGGCACCCTCAGCAGGACGTCGGCGAGGAGGTGGGTGGCCCACCAGGTCGGGTCGTCGGGTGCCGTACGGCCCGGCGGGAGCAGCGCGTCCAGGGCGTCCAGCAACTCCTCCAGCCGCCCGGCGAGTTCGGTCGGCCCCTGCTGACGGCCGAGCAGCAGCAGTGCGTGGACGACGGGGCCGATGCGGTGGCGGGGCACCGGGAGGTTGCGCGTGGCCCGGCGTGCCTGGCGCCGCACGCGGGCCTCGGACGGCACGGCGCCCCAGCCGCGGCGGGCCTCGGCCTGCGCGATCCAGCCCCGGTGCACCAGCGCGTGCAGGGCGGCGTCGAGGTCCAGGTGGGTGCCCTGGATCCAGTCGGCCAGCTCCTCGTGCGCGAAACGGTAGCCCTCGCCCGCCGGGACGAGCAGCCCCTCGGTGAGCACGGCCGAGGCCCAGCCGGTGGTACCGCCGAGCCGCTCTCCCGGCACCGGCCCCCAGGGGAACACCGCCTCGAAGGCCGCCCGGTCCAGCTCGCCCTGCCCGGGCCCGAGACACCGGCGCGCCGCCTCGTGCACCTGCCCGGAGACCTGCGCCGCGAGCCGCCGTACGGCGGTCCCCCGCATCCCGTTCGCCGCGGCCAGCCGTACGGCGATGCGCAGACACATGAGGTCGAGATAGGCGCCGAGCACGTCGTCCCGATCCGGCACCCGCCCCGGCTGCTCCCCGTCCCGGCCGCAACGCCTCGCTGCCCGC
>NZ_LIQX01000734.1 GCF_001418475.1 Streptomyces ossamyceticus
TCGTCGCGTCGAAATGCTCCTGGAGCGCGTCCTCGGGCGGCGCCCCGGCGGAATCTGTCGTCGTCATCGATACCAGCTTCCCAACCGACCATTCGTTCGGTGCCAGTGTGACGTGATTCGGGCGGTCGGGCAAGACCCTTCTCCCCTCCTCGACGGCGCGACGGATCCTTCACAGCGGAACGGCCCCGATGGACACCGTGACCGTGACGTACGGTGACCGAATGTTCGGTCGGCTCCGTTCGGAGGGGCGGACGAAGGAGTCGCGATGAGCAACCCGGGGCCGACCGCTCCCCCACGATCTGCTGGACGACGGCGAGCGCCTGACCGGGGAGGAGCTGGCCGCGCTCCAGCTCGACCGGCTGCGGGCGACCCTCCGCCACGCGTACGACCACGGGGAGCTGTACCGGAAGAAGTTCGACGCGGCGGGCGTCGGCCCCGACGACTGCCGCTCCCTCGCCGACCTGGCCCGGCCGACGCGATCACCGGAGGCGTCAAGGACGGGGTGGGTGTGACCGTGGAGGTGGAGGTCGTCGGCCCGGAGACCCTGGAGCGCTCCATGGGCAAGCTGAAGCGGGTGCAGGACCTGCGCGACCGGTGACCCGCCGACGCCGGGGGCCGGGTCGGTACGGACCCGCGCGGCCCGGCCCGGCCCCGGTGGGACTACCGCCCGCTCCCCCGGTGCACCACGTGACCGCCCGTCACCGTGAGGAGGACCGGCGCCTCGGCGACCTCGTCGGCGGGGGCGCCGACGGGGTCGAGGCCCAGTGCCGTCAGATCCGCCCGGTAGCCTGCGGCGATCCGTCCGGCGACCGCCTCCTCGCCCGCCGCGAGCGCCGCGTGGCTGGTGCAGCCCTCCAGCGCCTGGAGTCCGCTGAGCCCGGCCCGCAAGGACGCGGCGCCGCGCGGTGCCCGGGCCGTGGCCAGGACCCCGCGGGCGTCATGGTGGGCGATCGGCCAGTCCGAGCCGAGCGCGACGACCACGCCCGCGTCCCGCAGGTCCCGCAGCCGCCAGGCCCGTGAGGCGCGCTGCTCGCCGAGCCGCGCGGACCACGCGTCGGACAGGTCGGCACGGGTGTAGTCGGTGTGCGGGGGCTGCATGGAGGCGGCGACCCCGACCTCGGCGAACCGTGCCACGAGGTCGTCGGGCACCGACTCGATGTGCTCGACCCGATGCGTGTGCCGCCCGCCGGGCCCCAGCGACTCGACCGTGGACAGGACATGGCGTACGGCGGCGTCGCCGATCGCGTGCGTGGCCGTCCGCACCCCGGCGCGGTGCAGGACCCGTACGGCGTCGCTGTACGCGTCCGGGTCGGGCCAGAACGCGTCGGTGCCCTGGCCGTGGCAGTCGGGGTGGTCGAGCCAGGCGGTGCCTCCCTCGACGGTGCCGTCCATGAAGAACTTCACCCCGCCGACCTGCCAGTGCCGTCCGCCCCTGCCCTGGAGCGCGATCAGTTCCGCGAGGTCGTCCGCGTCGGCGCCCGGCATGCACCACGGCGCGAAGCGCAGCCGCAGCGGCAGGACGGTCTCCCGTGCCACGGCGTCCATCAGGGCGGGGTCGCCGAGGTCCATGACGTGCGCGCCGGTGAGGCCGGTGGCCGCCATGGCGTTCAGCAGGTCGATCAGCCGGGTGCGGCGTTCGTCGTACGTCGCGCGGGGCATCACCGCCGTGACGAGGTCCATCGCGGCGTGCTCGACCAGATGTCCGGTCAGTCGTCCGTCGGCGTCGACGGCGATGTGGGAACGCTGGACGAATGTCCGCGGCCCGGTGATGCCGGCGGCCCGCAGCGCCGCCCCGGTGACGAGGGCGGAGTGGCCGTCGTACAGGCGGAGGAAGGCGGGCGCGCCGTCGAGGACGTCCTCGACGAGGGCACGGTCGACGGGGCGGCCCTCCAAGGCGTTGTGGTCCAGGCCCCAGCCGAGGACCCAGCCGTCGGTGCGGGGCGCGGAGGCGAGCGCGGAGCGCAGTCCGTCGAGGTCGCGGACGGCGGTGAGGTCGAGGCCGGTGGCCAGGTCCAGGCCCCACACAGGGTGGCTGTGACCGTCCACCAGGCCCGGCACCAGCCATCCGCCGCCCAGGTCCACCACTTCGGTGTCAGGCCCGCGCCAGTCCCGTACGTCCGCGTCCTCGCCCACGGCGGCGATCAGCCCGTCGCGTACGGCGACGGCGGAGGCGCGCGGCCGGTGCGGGTCGAGGGTGCGGACGTGGGCGCCGGTGATGACGAGGTCGGCGATGGGCATCGGGAGGGGTCTCCTTGCGCGGGGTCGGACGGAGGGCGGGGGTTATTCGGCGGCGTCGGCCGGTGGCTCGGCGGCGAAGCCCGCGTACACCTCGGGCCTGGACCGGCGCAGCCACCACCCGAGGGCGAGACCGAGGACGAGGACGGCGGGGACGATCGCCGCGAGGACGGTGTTGACGGTGGTGGAGGCACCGGTGAACTGGTCGAGGTGGGTGACGACCAGGGCGATGGCGCCGGTCAGCAGCACCGCCGCGGCGATGGGCGCGACGACCGTGCGCAGGGCCCCTTCGCCGTGGGCGCGGCGCCGGAAGTAGAGCGGTACGGCGATCGCTGCGAGCAGTTGCAGCACCATCAGGGCGAGCATGCCGGGCGTGTTCACCCACAGCAGCAGCTGCATGTACGGGTCGGCGCCGGCCGCGGCGAAGGCGAGGACGACGGCCGCGCCGAGCACGGTCTGGGCGATGCCGGCGACGTACGGGGAGCGGTGGCGGGGGTGGACGCGGGCCAGGGCCCTCGGGAGGATGCCCTCCTCGGCGAGGGCCAGCCCGTAGCGGTTGATGGCGTTGTGGAAGGCNNCCTGCGCGTCGCCGAACGCCTGGATCACCGTCCACACGATGAACGCGTAGAACAGGCCGAGGAAGGCGACGGCGAGATAGGTGGCGCGCGGCACGGTGCGGGCCGGGTCGCGGGCCTCCCGGCGGTAGATCACGGTGGACTCGAAGCCGGTGAACGCGGCGAACGCGAAGGCCAGGACGGCGATCATGCCGGGGACCATGACGTTGCCGGGCGCGAAGGACGCGAGGGACAGGCCGTCGGCGCCGCCGTCGACCAGGACCGCGCCGGCGAGCAGGACCAGGATGCCGGTCTCGGCGACGAGGAGGACGCCGAGGACCTTGGCGCCGAAGTCGATGGACCGGTAGCCGCCGTAGCCGATGAGCAGCAGGCCGAGGAGGGCGACGGGCAGCCAGGGGACGTCGGCGCCGAACAGGGAGCGGGCCGTGTCGCGGGTGGCGGTGCCGAGGAGGCCGTAGACGCCGATCTCCATGCCGTTGTAGCCGATGAGCGCGAGGAGCGCGGCGCCGATGCCGGCCCGGCGGCCGAGGCCGCGGGTGATGAACGCGTAGAAGGCGCCGGCGCTGCGGACGTGGCGGCTCATGGTGGTGAACCCGATGGCGAAGACGGCGAGTGTGAGTCCGGCGAGCAGATAGCCGACGGGGGCGCCGATGCCGCCCATCAGGATCGCCAGGGGGGCGACGCCGGCCATGACGGTGAGCGGGGCGGCGGCGGAGACGACGAAGAAGGCGATGTCGGAGGTGCCGAGGGAGCCCCGGCGCAGCGAGTACGCGGTGGGCGCTTCGGTCTCGGCCTGGTCCGCGGTGGGCGCGGAGGGGGTGACGGTCATCGGGGAAAGCCCTTCTGGCTGCTTGCGGGGACAGGGCCACCGGG
>NZ_LIQX01000735.1 GCF_001418475.1 Streptomyces ossamyceticus
GGGCTGGTCGAGGGCGGCGACGCGGCGGTACCGGTCCGGGTGAACATCGCCGGACGCCGGAGGGTAGGGCTGGTCGTCGAACCGCACAGCCACTTCGACGGGACGAGCATGGCGGACTGGGCGGAGTCGCGGTTCAGCTGCGAGTAGGGGCGGCAGGTCGAGAGTGGGCCGGGCACGGAGGAGGGCGGCGCTCAGAGCGCGTCGAGGGATTCGCTCAGGTCGGCGAGCGCCTTGAGCGGGGTGTAGGTCCTGCCCCGGTCGGCCTCGGCGTCGCGGCGGGGGCCGCCGAGGGCGATGAGCGCGGCGGTCCGCGTCCGTTCGTGCTCGTCGTGTTCCGGGAGGGCGCAGGGGTGGTCGCCGCGCCAGCGGTTCGCGGCCGCGAGGAGGCGTACGGCGCGGGCGTGGTCGCCCAGCCGGGACAGTACGGTCGCCGCGCTGTCGGCCAGGGCCGCGATCACCGTCTCGGCGCAGCGGTTGTGCACCGCGGTGCGCAGGGCCTCGGTCAGCCTGCGCAGTCCGGCCGCCGGGCCCGACTCGGCGGTCGTCACCAGTCCGTCGACGAGGTCGAGGAACGCCTTGAACTGCGGCGGAGGCGTGCCGCGACGGGTCTCCTCGTGCGCCGACCGCCACAGCGCGCGGGCCTGGACGTGATCGCCGTCGTCCAGCGCCATATGGGCCCGCAGAAGACTGACGAAGGCGCGGGAGTCCGGGACACCGAAGCGGTCGGCGGCCGCCGTGGCCTCGTCCAGCGCGGCCAGGGCCGCCTCGCGGTCACCGGAGCGGTAGGCGATCTCGCCCAGGCGGGCGATCAGGAACGGTGACTCGGCGTTCGCGCCGACCTCGTACGCGTGGTGCAGCGCCTCCTCGTACGCGCCCTTCGCCTCGCTGAAGCGGCCGCGGGCCATCGCGGCCTCGCCCGCCGCGCTGCACACCTGGGCGCGCATCCAGCGGTCGCCCACGCGGTCGGCCAGCGCGCGGAGTTCGGTGAGGTCGTCCTCGACGCCGAGCATGTTGCCGGAGGAGTCGACGAGCATGTGGGTGCGGAGCATGAGCGTGAAGCCGAGTTCCCAGTCGCCGCCGTGCTCACGGCAGTTGGTGACCGCCTCGTCCATCATGGCGCGGATGTCGACCGTGGCGGTGCCGTCCAGCATGTACGCGGTGAGGGGCCGGACCAGGCCGGGGAAGCGGGCGGCGGCCGGGCCGGTGTGGCCGGACAGCGCCCTGAGGCGGGTGATGTAGGCGCGGGCCTG
>NZ_LIQX01000736.1 GCF_001418475.1 Streptomyces ossamyceticus
CCGCGCGCGGGCCAGTTGCCGTGACTGCGCGACCAGGCGGTCGGCGCTGTCCCAGACCTCGGCGTCCTCCTCCAGGAAGCCGCCGGCGAGGTTGCGGGTGGTGATGGAGACCCGCAGCGGTCCGGGCGCCGGACGGCACCGCACGTGCACGGTCAGCTCGACCGTCGGGACCCAGCCGGAGATGCCCAGCTCGAAGGCGGTCGGCGGCAGCGCGTCCACCGCGAGGAGCAGCGACAGGGGGTCCGGGTCACGGCCGTCGGCGAGTCCGAACCAGGCGCGCATCTCACCGTTGCCCGAGGGTGCGCCGAGGGCCCAGCCGAGGGTGGACGGGTCCAGCTTGAGGAACAGCCGGTCGGTGATGGCGGAGCTGCCGGGGACCGGGGCGGGGGCGTCCTGGGGGCCGAAGCACTGCTCGATCGGCGGGATCGCGGGCGGCTTCGCCGTCGTACGGACGTCGCCCGGGAGGGAGTCGAGGTCGCCGTAGGAGGCGAGGACGCGGATCCGCTCGATCTCGCGGCCCTCGTCGTCGTACTGGAGGAGGGACGCCTGGCCGGTCGACAGGGTCCGGCCGGTGCGGACGACGTCCGTGCGGATGACGGCGGGGCCGGGCTGGGAGGCCGTCAGGTAGTGCGCGGAGACCGTGAACGGGTCGGCATGCGGGAGCGTGTCCGCGAGGGCGCGGCCCAGCACGGCCAGCAGATAGCCGCCGTTGACGGCGCTGATGATCGTCCAGCCGGCGGAGAGGTCCACGTCGTAGACGCCGGGTCCCCGCCGGGTGACCGCGGTGTCCCGGTCGAACTCGCTGTCGCCGACGGTGGCCTGTACGGAAGCTGCTTCGGGCATGGGTGAACCGTACAACAGCTCATTACTAAGCGGTAGCTTTTGACTGAGGGTGCTGCCAGATCCGACAGCGAGGGCAGCGACGCCGCGCTCAGCCCTCCTCCACCGCCGCCGAGCGCCGGTTCCACGCGCGCGGCGCCCGCCAGTGGTAGCGCATCGCCAGCAGCCTGAGCGCGAAGGCGACGGCCGCCGC
>NZ_LIQX01000737.1 GCF_001418475.1 Streptomyces ossamyceticus
ACGACCGCGACGTCAACGCCGCGATCAACGTGAAGACGGCCGCCGGACTGGCGGTATCGGCCTGCGGAGCGCCGGTAAGACCGGGAGCGATCCCGGCACAGCGCGAAGAAACAGGAAGCCATGGATTCCCGGCCGGAGACTGTGCCGCGTAGCGGCACAGTCTCCGGCCGGGAAGGCCAGAATCCTTGCCTTCAGGGCGAGGAGCATGTCAAAGAGGTGGTCATGACCACCATCACCCTCGTCCAGGGGGACATCACCCAGCAGTCCGTCGACGCCATCGTGAACGCCGCGAACTCCTCCCTCCTCGGTGGGGGAGGAGTGGACGGCGCGATCCACCGGCGCGGCGGCCCCGCCATCCTGGAGGACTGCCGCAGGCTCCGTGCCTCGCACTACGGCAAGGGCCTGCCGACGGGGCAGGCGGTCGCCACCACGGCCGGAGCGCTGGACGCCCGATGGGTCATCCACACGGTGGGCCCGGTCCACAGCCAGAGCCTGGACCGTTCCGCCCTCCTCGCCTCCTGCTACCGCGAATCCCTGCGGGTGGCCGACGAACTGGGCGCCCGCACGGTCGCCTTCCCCGCCGGCGTCTACGGCTGGCCCATGGACGACGCCGCCCGCATCGCCGTCGAGACGGTCCGCTCCACCGAGACAGCGGTGGAGGAGGTCAGGTTCGTCCTGTTCGACGAGCGGGCGTACGAGGCGTTCGCGTCACAGGTCGGCTGAGGGCCCCCTTCAGGGAGTCCTGCCGGGCCCTCGGTGATGAACCGGGGGATTGCGTAGAGCCTGGTCAGGGTTCCCTCCGCGCCCCCTCGCCTCCTGCCCGGTCCGCCGCCTCGACGCGGCGGACCCGGACGGTGGAACGGGCGAGGGCCCGACGCTGACCTCGCTCGATCTGGGCGCCGTCCTCGGCGCGGTGACCGCACTGCTCTCCCCGGTGCTCGGCGTGGTCACCGGCCTCCTGCAACCGGTCCTCGGCGTCGTCGGCGGCCTCCTGGGCGGCACACCGCTCACACCCCCGGCCCTGCTGCCCGCGTCCTAGCCCCGGTCCGCCCCGTCCTCCGACCCGGCGACTCAGTCCCCCTCGGGCGCGTCGCTGATCCCCAGCCGCAGGTGCTCCACGTGGTACACGGCCTGGTCCAGCAGCTCGGCGACATGGTGGTCGTGCAGCGCGTACACCACCGAACGGCCCCGGCGCTCACCCACCACCAGCCCCAGGTTCCGCAGCAGGCGCAGCTGGTGCGAGCACGCGGACTGTTCCATGCCGACCTCGGCGGCCAACTCGGTCGCCGGGAGCGGGCCTTCGCGCAGCCGGGCCAGGATCAGCAACCGGGACGGCGTGGACAGGGCCTGGAGGGTGGTGGCCACCTTCGCGACGTTGCCCGCGTCCAGACGCACGCGGGGAGTGGCGTCCTGCGCGGTGGCGGTTACGGCTCCATGACCCATGGCGAGTATCTTACTCATCGCACATGAAGGAATGAATGAGTCTTCATGTGTTCCTGTATGGTGTGCCGGGTGTCTGCCACTCTCACCCCGTCACCGGTCCGCCGTACGCCCCCGTCGACGGCCCCCCGCCGCCGCACCCGCGTCCTCGCCCTCCCCGAGGCGCGCTGGGCCCTGGCGTCGACCGTCGCCTTCCTCATCGCCTTCCCGCTGGACCTCGCCGGCGCCTCCGCCTGGCTGTACGGCCCGCTCTACCTCGTCGCGTACGCGGCCGGCGGCTGGGAGCCCGCCCTGGAAGGGCTGCGGGCGCTGCGAGAGAAGAGCCTCGACGTCGATCTGCTGATGATCGTCGCGGCGCTCGGAGCGGCCGCGATCGGCCAGGTCCTCGACGGCGCCCTGCTGATCGTCATCTTCGCCACCTCGGGCGCCCTGGAGGCCCTCGCCACCGCCCGTACCGCCGACTCCGTACGCGGCCTGCTCGACCTCGCGCCCACCACGGCCACCCGGCTGTCACCGGACGGCACCGAGGAGACCGTGCCGACCGACCGGCTCGCCGTCGGCGACACGGTGCTGGTCCGCCCCGGCGAACGCATCGGCGCCGACGGCCGGGTCCTGGGCGGCGAGAGCGAGGCCGACCAGGCGACCATCACCGGTGAACCCCTGCCCGTTCCCAAGGCGCCGGGCGACGAGGTCTTCGCCGGCACCCTCAACGGCAACGGCGCGCTGCGCGTCCGCGTGGAACGCGACCCCGCCGACTCGGTCATCGCCCGCATCGTCGGCCTCGTCGAGGAGGCGTCCCGTACCAAGGCGCCCACCCAGCTGTTCATCGAGAAGGTCGAACAGCGGTATGCCGTCGGTGTCGTCGTCGCCACCCTCGCCGTCTTCGGCATCCCGCTGGCCTTCGGCGAGGACCTCACCGAGGCCCTGCTCCGGGCCATGACCTTCATGATCGTCGCCTCGCCCTGCGCGGTCGTGCTCGCCACCATGCCCCCGCTGCTCTCCGCCATCGCCAACGCCGGCCGGCACGGCGTCCTCGTCAAGTCGGCCGTCGCCATGGAGCGGTTGGGCGAGGTCGACGTCGCCGCGCTCGACAAGACCGGCACGCTCACCGAGGGCACGCCCGAGGTCACCGCCGTACGGCCGCTGCCGGGCTCCGGGCTCGACGAGGACGGGCTGCTGGCGCTGGCCGCGGCCGCCGAGCACCCGAGCGAGCACCCGCTGGCCCGCGCGGTGGTCGCCGCCGCCGGTGCGCGGGGGCTGCGCCCGGCCGCCGCCGAGGAGTTCGTGGCCACGCCGGGGCGGGGCGTGCGCGCCACCGTCGAGGGTTCCGTGGTCACCGTGGGCCGACCGGGCGAGCACGGCGCCCGCGACGGCGAAGTCCTCGACGGCGACGTCACCGGCGGCGACCTCGTCGGCCGTCAGGATTCCGGGGGGACGACCGTTCTCGTCGAGCGGGACGGGGTCGCCGTAGGACTGCTGACCCTCACGGACCGTGTGCGTCATGACGCGTCCGCCGCCGTCGCGGGGCTCACCGCGGTGACCGGTACCGCGCCCGTGCTGCTGACCGGGGACAATCCGCGGACCGCCGCCCGGGTGGCCGCCGACACCGGGATCACCGACGTCCGGGCCGGGCTGCTGCCCCAGGACAAGGTGACGGCCGTACGGGAGCTGCAGGGCGGCGAGGGCCGCAAGGTGCTGTTCGTCGGTGACGGCGTCAACGACGCGCCCGCGCTGGCCGCCGCGCACTCCGGGGTGGCGATGGGCCGGGCCGGGTCCGACCTGGCGCTGGAGACGGCGGACGCGGTGGTCGTGCGGGACGAACTGGTCGCGATCCCGGCGGTGGTGCGGTTGTCGCGGGCGGCCCGGCGGCTGGTGGTGCAGAACCTGGTGATCGCGGGGGTGTGCATCGCCGTGCTGGTGGTGTGGGACCTGGTGGGGCATCTGCCGTTGCCGCTCGGGGTCGCCGGGCACGAGGGGTCCACCGTGATCGTGGGCCTCAACGGGCTGCGGCTGCTGCGGGAGAACGCCTGGCGACGGGCCGTCGGATAGCCGCACCCGAGGGGGCGTCCGCGGCGCGTGGCGCGGCGCGTCCGTGGTGCGGCTGTCCCCTGACGGCCACCGTCCGCCCCGAGGTCGCCCCCACCTCGATGTCGGATTCTCGCCAGCCCAGTCTCCTTCCGTGCTCGATGCTTGAGGCATGCGGAACGGGATGTACAGGGACGTGGAGCGGTGTGTGCGGGCCGTGCAGTCGAAGGACGCGCGGTTCGACGGGTGGGTGTTCACCGCCGTGCTGACCACGAGGATCTACTGCCGGCCGAGTTGTCCCGCGGTGCCGCCGAAGCCGCGGAACATGACGTTCTATCCGAGCGCGGCGGCCTGCCAGCAGGCCGGGTACCGGGCGTGCAAGCGATGCCGCCCCGACACGAGCCCCGGATCACCGGAATGGGACCAGCGGGCCGACCTCGTGGCCCGGGCGATGCGGCTCGTGGCGGACGGCGTCGTCGACCGTGAGGGTGTGCCGGGGCTGGCCCGGCGGCTCGGGTACAGCACCCGGCAGGTCGAGCGGCAGCTGCTGGCGGAGCTGGGGGCGGGGCCGCTGGCCCTCGCCCGTGCGCAGCGGGCACAGACCGCGCGGCTGCTGATCGAGACCACCGCGCTGCCCATGGCGGAGATCGCGTTCGCCGCCGGCTTCGCCTCGATCCGCACGTTCAACGACACCGTGCGGGAGGTCTTCGCGCTCTCACCCAGCGAGCTGCGGGAGCGGGCCGCGAAGCGGGCGGGCATCCCGGCCGTGGCGCCCGACGGCCCCGCCGGGACACCGGGTGTCCTGGCCCTGCGGCTCCCCTTCCGGGCCCCGCTCAACCCCGACAACCTCTTCGGGCACCTGGCCGCGACCGCCGTGCCCGGTGTGGAGGAGTGGCGCGGCGGCGCGTACCGGCGCACGCTCCGGCTGCCGTACGGGCACGGCATCGTCGGGCTCACCCCGCGCCCCGACCACATCGCCTGCCGGCTCACCCTCAGCGACCTGCGTGACCTGCCCGTCGCCATCAGCCGCTGCCGCCGCATGCTGGACCTGGACGCCGACCCGGTCGCGGTGGACGAGCAGTTGAGCGAGGACCCGGTGCTGGCGCCGCTGGTCGACAAGGCGCCCGGCCGCCGGGTGCCGCGCACCGTCGACGAGGCCGAGTTCGCCGTACGGGCGGTGCTCGGCCAGCAGGTCTCCACCGCAGCCGCCCGCACCCACGCGGGCCGCCTGGTCCTCGCCCACGGCGAACCCGTCGACGACCCCGAGGGCGGTCTCACCCATCTCTTCCCCTCACCCGAGGCGCTCGCCGCCGTCGACCCCGCGACCCTGGCCATGCCGCGCACCCGCCGGGCGACCCTCACCACACTGGTCGGCCGGCTCGCCGGGGGCGAGCTGCACCTGGGGGTGGACAGCGACTGGGCGGAGACCCGCGCCCGCCTCCTCGCCCTGCCCGGCTTCGGCCCCTGGACCGCCGACGTCATCGCCATGCGCGCCCTCGGCGACCCCGACGCCTTCCTCCCCACCGACCTCGGAGTCCGCCGCGCGGCCGCGGAACTGGGCCTGCCGTCCACCCCGGCCGCGCTCACCGCCCGCGCGGCGGCCTGGCGGCCCTGGCGGGCGTACGCGGTCCAGTACCTGTGGGCGACGGACAGCCACCCCATCAACTTCCTTCCCGCATGAGTCCCTTGAAGGACACGGCATGAAACAGCACACAGTGACCGACAGCCCCTACGGCCCCCTCACCCTCGTCGCCGACGACGGCGAGCTGTGCGGCCTCTACATGACCGGCCAGCGCCACCGCCCGCCCCAGGAGAACTTCGGCCCGCGCGACGACACCCTCCTCGCCGACGCGAAGGAGCAGCTGGCCGCCTACTTCGCGGGCGAGCTGCGGCAGTTCACCCTCACGCTGCGCCTGCACGGCACCCCGTTCCAGCGGGGCGTGTGGGAGCAGCTCGCGCGCATCCCGTTCGGGGAGACCCGCTCGTACGGTGAACTCGCCGACGCCCTCGGCAGTCCCAAGGCGTCCCGCGCGGTCGGCCTCGCCAACGGCAGGAACCCCGTCGGGATCATCGTGCCCTGCCACCGCGTGGTCGGCTCCGACGGCAGCCTCACCGGGTACGGCGGCGGCCTGGACCGCAAGCGGCGCCTGCTCGACTTCGAACAGGGCACCGCGCTGTTCTGACCCCCGGCGGCCCGACTCCCGCCGCTCAGCCGCCCACGGCACCGACCCTGCGCAGCACTTCCGGTAGCGCGGTGCCGATCGGCTCCCGCACGACCTCGTCGGCCAGCTCGTCGTACGGCGTGGGCTCGGCGTTCACGATGATCAGCCGGGCCCCGTGGTCGGCGGCCACCCCGGCGAGCCCGGCGGCGGGCTGCACCTGGAGGCTGGTGCCGACGGCGATGAACACCTCGCACGCCTTCGTGATGGCGACGGCCTCGCCGAGCACCACCGGATCCAGGCGCTCACCGAACATCACCGTCGCCGACTTCAGCACGCCCCCGCACTCCAGGCACGGCGGGTCGTCCTCGCCGGCGTCGACACGGGCGAGCGCGTCCTCCATCGGCGTACGCGCATGACACTCGGTGCACACCACGGACCGGGCCGTGCCGTGCAGTTCGAGGACCTTGCGGGCCGGCATCCCGGCCAGCTGGTGGAGCCCGTCCACGTTCTGCGTGATCACCCGCACCGGCACCCCGGACCGCTCCAGCTCGGCCACCGCCAGGTGCGCCGCGTTCGGCTGGGGGTTCAGCGTCCGGTTGTCCCGCCGCATCCGCCACGAGCGTCGGCGGATCTCCGGATCGCCCATGTAGTACTCGTACGTCACCAGCTTCTCGGCCTCCGGGTCCGTACGCCACAGCCCGTTCGGGCCGCGGTAGTCGGGGATACCGGAGTCGGTGGAGACACCGGCGCCGCTGAGCAGGGCGACGAGAGGCTTCTTCATGGGGCCGAGGGTAGGTCGCCCGGCAGCGCGGGACCAGCGGATATCGGGGTGCGCCCGGGGCCCGGCGGCCAGGGCCCGACGGACCGGCTGGGCCGGGCGGTCAGGCGGCGGGGATGCCGTAGGCGCGGTCGTAGTGCTGGGCGACCAGGACACCGGAGTGGTCGCAGGCGAGCTGCCAGTCGTTGACGCCGGTCTCCACGCCGTCGGTGAAGTTCCACAGCAGCCGGCCGCGGGCGGCGTCGATGGCGTAGAAGCCGTTCCTGTTCTTGTAGGCGGGCACGTAGACCGCGCTCGGCCCGGCGGTCACGGGCAGGTCGCCGTTGAGGCGCGGGGTGGGGCAGAACCAGCGCCGGGAGCCGGTCGCGGCGTTGAACGCGTAGACCCCGGAGGGGTTGGTGCCGGTGACGTACACCGTGTTGCCGTAGACGCCGAGGGAGGCGAACTGGCCGTCGTCGGGGCTCACCCGCCAGCGGACCTTGCCCGTGGCGAGGTTGAGGGCCTTGAGTTCCTGGCCGATGGCGAACACGGTCCGGTCGAGGACGGCGAGTCCCGGCCGGAGGTCGTAGCCGACGGGGTGCCGCCACAGGACGCCGGAGCTGTCGGTGTCGCGGGCCGTCACATTGCGCAGCCCGTCGGCGTAGACGAAGTAGCCGGGGGTGATCACCGGGGCCAGCCGGATGCCGACGTCCTCCGGGCTGATGGGGATGACCTCGGCGCGGCGGCTCGCGAGGTCGACACCGAAGACGGTGTCCGTGGACGTCGCGACGCCCGGCTCCTCGGACTCCCGCTGGAGCCGGACACCGATGACGGATATGTAGCGGGCGTCGACGACGCCGAGCAGCGTGGTGAACCGGAAGTCCGGCCCGAAGTCGATGGTGAACCGCTCCGAGCCGTCGGCCGGGTCCACACCGATCACCGTCGAGCCCTCGCCCAGCGCGACCGCCGCGCCGAACGTCAGCACCACCGGGGTCGGGGACTGGCTGATGCCGCTGTAGACCCACTTGGGCCGGGCGCCGTTCTTGAGGTCGAGACTGAGCAGATCACCGGGCCGGGTCTTCACCAGGGCCGTCCCCTTGTGGAACACGGCCGGCGCCTGGAGCAGCGGGTCGCCCCGGTACACCCAGGCCGGCTCGGGGGCGGGGCCGAGCGGTGTCGCCCTCCGCCCGGCGGGCTTCTCCCGCCGGGACAGGAACACGGCACCCCCGATGGCGGCCGCGGTGGTGGAGGCGGCCGACGCGGCGAGCACCGTACGCCGGGACGGTCCCGACCGGTCGGGCACCCGGCGGTGACCGGGCGAGGCCCCGCGATAGGGCTCCGGCTGCCCGGGGGAGCCGTCGGCGTGAGCGCCGGAAGCCTCGGCGCCGGGCGACTCGACGGTGCCCGTCACCCCGTCCGGGTGGGCGGAGTGGTCACAGCCCTCCACCGCGCACGGTGCCGGCGTCGCGGAGGTGTATGGGGCGCGCTCGGGAGCGTAGGGCGCCGGATCGGAGGCGTACACAGCCCGGCCCGAGGTGTAGGGCGCCTGGTCGGGGGCGTACGGTGCCCGGTCCTCGGCATAGCGCGCCCGGTCCTCGGCGCAGGGCGCCCGGTCCTGCTCCTGGACGCCGCCCGCCGCGTCCCGGCGGTAGGGCGACGGCTCGGGGGCGTCCCAGGACGCGGGGCCGGCGCGCATGTCGTCCGGCGCGGTGGCGAACGTCGCCACGGCCGCCGCGCGCAGGGTGATCGAGGCGGTCACCGACGGCGGCAGCCAGCCCTCGCCCGTCACCTGCTCCACCCCGCCCGGCGCGCAGGCGGCGGCCAGCTTGTCCGGAGTGATCCGCAGCCGCGGGTCCTTGGTGAGACAGAGGCTGATGATCTTGTCGAGCGGCTCGGGCACGCCCGACAGGTCGGGCGTGTTGTGCACGACCTGGTAGAGGAGCGTGGCCGCCGCCGTCCCGCTGAACGGGGCGTGCCCCGACGCGGCGTACGTGAGCACGGACCCCAGGGAGAAGACGTCGCCCTCGGGGCCCAGCGGCTCGCCCGTGGCCTGCTCGGGACACATGTACTCGAAGGACCCGAACAGCGCTCCCGAACGGGTGAGGTCGTAGCCGTCGGTGGCGCGGACGATTCCGAAGTCGATGACCCGCGGACCGTCGGCGGCCAGCAGGACATTGGACGGCTTCAGATCGCGGTGCACCAGCCCGGCCGCCTGCACCGAGATCAGCGCCTCGGCGATC
>NZ_LIQX01000738.1 GCF_001418475.1 Streptomyces ossamyceticus
TCGGGCCCGCCGTCGGCGAACTCATCCACTCGGCCACGATCGCCGTCGCCGGGGAGGTCCCCGTCGACCGGCTGTGGCACGCGGTCCCCTCGTACCCGACGATCAGCGAGATCTGGCTGCGGCTGCTGGAGGCGTACCGAGGCTGAACCGACCCGAGGCTGAACCGACCGGGCGGAGCGGCTTCCCCCGATCCCGGTCCCCCGGCGAGGCGGCTCCCCCCTGGCTCCCTGGCGGGGCCGCCCGCCCGGGGCATCGGGGGGAAGCCGCTTTCGCCCGGGGCTGACGGCTCGGTCCGCCGTTGGATCAGGCGCCGCTCGGCCCGGTCCGGCAGTGTGGTCGGCCGCGCAGCCGGATGAGGGGGGCCGGCCGCTCAGCCCCGCCGTGGGGCCGGTCGGTCAGTCGGGCAGCAGGAAGCCGAGGGCGCGGGCTGCGCGAGCCGGGGTGGGGTCGTTCCACCGCTCGGCCATCGCCTGGTTCGAGGAGAGGGAACGCAGCTCGGCGTGGTCGAGATAGAGCATGCCGTTCAGGTGGTCCGTCTCGTGCTGGACGATACGGGCGGGCCACCCGGAGAACTCCTCGTCCACCGCCCGCCCCCGCTCGTCGAGCGCCCGCAGCCGGACCTTGGCGTGCCGGGCCACCACGGCCTGCCACCCCGGCACGCTCAGACAGCCCTCGAAGAACGCGTCACGGTACGGTCCGACCGCCTCGTACGCCGGGTTGACCAGGACCCGGAACGGCTGCGGGACCCGCCCCCGGGCCAGCCGCACCTCCTCCGGCACCGGCGCCGGATCCTCGATCACCGCGATCCGCAGGGACACCCCGACCTGGGGTGCGGCGAGGCCGACCCCCGGCGCCGCGTGCATGGTGGCCCGCAGCGCGGCGACGAAACGGGCCAGCAGACCGGCGTCGAGCTGGCCGTCGAAGGGCTCGGCCGTGCGGCGCAGTACCGGATCGCCCGCGGCCACGATCGGCAGCGGGCCCTCACGGGCGAGGAGTTCCTCGACCAGGTCGCTCAGCGGGCGGAACTCGGTGCGCTCTCGTTCGGAAGCCATCGCGCCAGCATGCCAAGCGGGATGACCCGATGCGAGGCGGCTCTCCCGGCCCAGCGGGGCCCGTCCGCCCCTGGACGTCCGTGTGGTCCACGTCACATGAATCGCCGGGAACTCGGTGCCTTCACGCTCCGACTACTGAACCGCCACGACGTCCCCGTCCCCGTACCCCGGAGCAGCCGCCGATGACCATCGCCCCCTCGACCGAGACGGACGAGACCCGGAAACCCGTCACGCCCGACGGCGCGACGAGGAGCGCCTGGGCCTCCCTCAGGCCGCTCGTCCTGCGGCTGCACTTCTACGCGGGAGTCCTGGTCGCCCCGTTCCTGCTGGTCGCCGCCCTGACGGGCGGCCTGTACGCCGCCTCGTTCCAGATCGAGAAGATCGTCTACGCCGACGAGACGACCGTCGCGAAGGTGGGCGACGAGAAGCTGCCGATCTCCGAGCAGGTGGCCGCCGCCCGCAAGGCGCACCCCGAGGGAACCCTCTCTGCCGTACGCCCCTCGCCCGCGGACGACGCGACGACCAGGGTGCTGCTGTCCGGGGTCGAGGGCGTCGATGAGACCGACACGCTCGCGGTGTTCGTCGACCCGTACACGGCGGAGGTCCGCGGGGCGTTGGAGCAGTACGGCGCGACCGGCGCGCTGCCGCTGCGGACCTGGATCGACAAGCTCCACGCCAACCTGCACCTCGGCGAGACCGGCCGCCTCTACAGCGAACTCGCCGCCAGCTGGCTGTGGGTCATCTCGGCCGGCGGTCTCGTCCTCTGGTTCGGCCGCCGTCGCGCCCAGCGCAAGGTGCGCGGCACCAGCGGTCGGCGCCGCACCCTGGGCCTGCACGGCACGGTCGGCGTGTGGGCAGCGGCCGGGTTCTTCTTCCTCTCGGCGACGGGCCTGACCTGGTCGGCGTACGCCGGCGCCAACATCGATGTCCTGCGCACGGAACTGCGCCAGGCCACCCCGGCGATCTCGGCCGCGGCGGGCGACCACGGCGGCCATGACACCGGCGCGGCGGAGGGAGGGGCCGCCGCGGAGGGCGACCTCGACAAGATCCTCGCCGCCGCCCGCGCGAAGGGCCTGGGCGACCCGGTCGAGATCGTGCCGCCCGCCGACGCGTCCTCCGCGTACGTGGTGAAGCAGGTCCAGCGCAGCTGGCCCACCAAGCAGGACGCGGTGGCCGTGGACCCGTCGACCGCCGAGGTCACCGACACCCTCCGGTTCGCCGACTTCCCGGTGCTGGCCAAGCTCACCCGCTGGGGCATCGACGCCCACACCGGCGTCCTGTTCGGCCTGGTCAACCAGCTCCTGCTGATCGCGCTCGCGGCCTCTCTCGTCCTGCTGATCCTCTGGGGCTACCGCATGTGGTGGCAGCGCGGCCGGGCCTCCGCCTTCGGTCGCCCGATCCCGCGCGGAGCCTGGCAGCAGGTGCCCCCGCAGATCCTCGTCCCCGCGCTGGCGGCCGTCGCCGTCCTCGGCTACTTCGTCCCGCTCCTCGGCATCCCGCTCGCCGTGTTCATCGCCGTGGATGTCGTCCTGGGCGAGATCGCCCACCGCAAGGGCGAGCGGACGTACGGGGGCCGGACCGAGGCGAAGCAGGGCGCGGAGTAGCGCGTGCGGCAGGGCGGGCGCGGAGTAGGCGTGGAGCGGTGCTCACTCACAACCGCTCGAAGTCGCCCGACAGGGCGGAGGCGATGCGCAGGTGGGACTCCGCCTCGACGTGCCGGGCCTGGCGTTGCAGGGTGCGGCCCAGCAGCAGTCGGGCGTAGTGCTCCACCGGGTCGCGTTCGACGAGGACGCGCAACTCGGCCTCGGCGCGTTGCAGTTGGGCGGAGTGGTAGTAGGCGCGGGCCAGCAGCAGCCGGGGGCCGGTCTGCTCCGGCACCTCCTCGACCAGCGCGCTGAGGACGCGCGCGGCTGCCGCGTACTCCTCGGCGTCGAAGAACATCCGCGCGCGCTCCCAGCGCTCGGCCGGTGTCCCGTGGTCGTAGTACGTCGTGTCCACTGTGACCTCCTTCGCCGCCGACAACCTGCCGAGTCAGTTGAATATTCCACTGGCTCGGCGGGTGCTGCGAGGTGCCGGGACAGTGGAAACGCGGGGGCGCTGGCGCGGCGGATGGAGCGTGGGACTGGTGGGACTGGTGGGACTGGTGCGGGGCCGGCCGAGGTGATCGGTCAGCGCCCGGCCGCGAGTTCCCCGTTGGCGCGCTCGGTGACGAGGCCCAGTACCCGGCCCGCGACCGCGAGATCCTCCGCCGGGATGCCTGCGTAGATCCTCGCGGAGACCGCCCCGGTCGCGGCGGTGGTCCTCGCGTGGACCTCCCGCCCGGCGTCCGTGATCGCGACGAGGCCCGCCACCGTGGGGCGCTCGACCGCCGCCACCAGCTCCGCCGTGGCCAACCCGTCCAGGACACCGCGTACTTCCTCCGCACCGATCTTGAGGGAGTCGACGACCTGGTCCACTACCTCCTCGCGGGTTACGGGCCCGTCGGCGACCGCGACGACGCGGAGGGTCACCGACTGCTGGAACGTCAGGTCGTACCGGGTGAGCACGGTCTCCAGGACGGCGCGGGCGGCGTAGTGGGCGAGGGCGATGACGCGGCCGTTGAGGGCGGGTGCGGCGGGTG
>NZ_LIQX01000739.1 GCF_001418475.1 Streptomyces ossamyceticus
ACGGTCAGGACGCGGGCCGGCTGCGGGGTGTCCTGCCGGCCCGCGTCCTGACCGTCCGAGGGGGTCGATCCGGGCGAGGCCCAGCCCGGAGTGTCCTTCATCGTCGCTCCTTCACGGTGCTCGTCCGCGGTCGCGGCGGCAGGTTGGCGCCCATCGTGCCACGCGGTGTCCGGGAAGGGACGGGGGGCCGTATGGGCTGCGCACCTTCAATTGTCCGTCGGATACGGGGCAGACTGGCCGCATGGCTGATCAGTACGCGCGAACCGGCGACGACACCCGGCCGACCGAGACCCCTGCGATCCGATGGGAGGAGCCACCCGAAGGCCCCGTCGTGGTCCTGCTGGACCAGACGAGACTGCCGGCCGAGGAGGTCGAGCTGGTGTGCACGGACGCGTCCGCGCTGGTCGAGGCGATACGGTCGCTCGCCGTGCGCGGGGCGCCGCTGCTGGGCATCGCCGGGGCATACGGCGTCGCGCTCGCCGCCGCGCGGGGCTTCGCCGTGGAGGAGGCCGCCGAGGCCCTCGCCGGTGCTCGGCCGACCGCGGTGAACCTCTCCGTCGGAGTGCGGCGTGCGCAGGGCGCGCACCGGGCCGAGCTCGGCCGGACCGGCGACCAGAAGCGGGCCGCGGGTGCCGCGCTCGCCGCCGCGCGGGCGTTGCACCGGGAGGACGCCGAGGCCAGCGCCCGGATGGCGGAGCACGGGCTGGCGCTGCTCGACGAACTGCTGCCCGGCGGCGGGCATCGGGTGCTCACCCACTGCAACACCGGGGCGCTGGTATCGGGCGGTGAGGGCACGGCGTTCGCGGTGGCGCTGGCGGCGCACCGGGTGGGGCGGCTGCGCAGGCTGTGGGTCGACGAGACGCGGCCGCTGCTGCAGGGCGCCCGGCTCACGGCGTACGAGGCGGCGCGCAACGGGATGGCGTACACCTTGCTCACGGACAACGCGGCGGGCTCGCTGTTCGCGGCCGGGGAGGTCGACGCGGTGCTGGTGGGGGCCGACCGGATCGCCGCCGACGGTTCGGTGGCGAACAAGGTGGGGACCTATCCGCTCGCGGTGCTCGCCCGGTACCACCACGTGCCGTTCATCGTGGTGGCGCCGGTCACGACCGTGGACCCGGACACCCCGGACGGGGCGTCCATCGAGGTGGAGCAGCGCGCCGGCCATGAGGTGACAGAGATCACAGCGCCTCAGGTGCCGGTGGCGGGAGCGGAGGCGGGAGGCGGTATCGCGGTGGCACCCCTGGGGACCCAGGCGTACAACCCGGCATTCGATGTGACACCGCCGGAGTTGGTGACGGCGATCGTCACCGAGGAGGGGGCTGTGTCGCCGGTGACGGCTGGTGCGCTTGCGGAGCTGTGTGACAGGTCACGACAGGTAACGATTTAGTTAATGGGATGATGTCGTTTATGAAGGGACGAGTCCTTGTCGTCGACGACGACACCGCACTGGCCGAGATGCTCGGCATCGTGCTGCGTGGTGAAGGTTTTGAGCCGTCTTTCGTAGCCGACGGCGACAAGGCGCTGGCCGCGTTCCGTGAGGTCAAACCGGATCTGGTGCTGCTCGATCTGATGCTGCCGGGCCGGGACGGGATCGAGGTGTGCCGCCTGATCAGGGCGGAGTCCGGGGTGCCGATCGTGATGCTCACGGCGAAGAGCGACACCGTCGATGTGGTCGTGGGCCTGGAGTCGGGCGCGGACGACTACATCGTGAAGCCGTTCAAGCCGAAGGAACTGGTGGCCCGGATCCGGGCCAGGT
>NZ_LIQX01000074.1 GCF_001418475.1 Streptomyces ossamyceticus
CGCGGCGCCCGCGCGGGCGGAGGACCTGTCGGGGCTGCCGCCGGCGTTCTTGGACGTGGGCTCCGCGGAGACGTTCCGGGACGAGGTCGTCGCGTACGCGTCGCGGTTGTGGCTGGCGGGCGGGGAGGCGGAGCTGCACGTCTGGCCCGGGGGGTTCCACGGGTTCGACGGGTTCGCCCCGCAGGCGGCGCTGTCGCAGGACTGCCGGGAGGCGCACGTGAGGTGGCTGCGGCGGCTGCTCGGGGAGTAGGGCGCGAGTGGCTCGGGGCCGGTGCGGGTTCGTCGGCGGGTGCGGGTCCGTCGGCGGGTGCGGGTCCGATGTGGCTGGTCGCGCAGTTCCCCGCGCCCCCTGAAAAGCGACCGGGCTGCGCCCCGTGCTTTTCGTCCGCACCCGGACCACGGCCTCCCCGCACCCCCGCCTCATGCCGCACCATGGGGCCATGAAAGAGCTGGCGGGGCGGCTCACCGCCGTGGATCCGGATGCCGGGGCCGCAGTCCGGGTCATCGCCTACTTCGACGCGCTCGCCGAGTCCCGGGCGGGCCTGGAGGCACTCGTGCGGGCCGCGGCCGTGCTGGCGGGGTGCCCCGCGCGGCTCGTGGACGACGAACGGCGGGTGCGGGTCCGGGTCGAACCGGACGGGCGGCGGCTGGACAGCCCCCTGCCCCCGAAGCCCGGCTGGCCCTCCGCCGCGCTGGTGCCCGGCGGTGTCCCCGCGCTGTGGCTGGAGCGGCCCGGGGACGGTGGGCCCAGCGTCGTGGACGCGGTGATCCTGGAGCGGGCCGCGGGCGCCCTGCGGCTGGTGCTGGACCGTACGCGCGGGCGTGCGCCCCTCTCCCCCGCCGACGACCCGGCCCTCGTGGAGACCCTGCTCGACGCCACCGCCGCCGAACAGGCCCGGCTGCACGCCGCACGCCGTCTCGGCCTCGCCGTCGACGCCCGCGCCCGTGTCGTGGCCCCTCTCGGCGGGCGGCCCCGCGTCCTGGTCGTCGGCGACGCGGGCGCACCGGACGCCGGGCCGCACCGTGG
The DNA here is from genome assembly GCF_001418475.1 of Streptomyces ossamyceticus. Lineage (GTDB taxonomy): Bacteria > Actinomycetota > Actinomycetes > Streptomycetales > Streptomycetaceae > Streptomyces > Streptomyces ossamyceticus. The sequence continues at coordinate 1,028 of NZ_LIQX01000074.1, forward strand.
CGCTCCGGTGGCGGCGGTCGACGGGAGCCACGGGATCGAGGGGCGCGTCGGCGTCGGGCCGGTCGTGTCGGTGCCTGACCTGCCCCGGTCGTGGGCCGCCGCCCGGGTGGCCCTGCGGTTCACCGCGGAGGGCACGGCGCGGGACCCCGGGGAGCGCGTGGTGCGCGCGGAGGACCTGGGCGGGCTGGCGCTGCTCGCCGAGTCGGTCGTTCCGGGAGGTGACCCGCCGCCGGACGTGAGAGAGCTGGAGAAGGCCGCGGCGGACGCCCCCTGGCTGCTGGCCACGCTGCACGCGGTCGCGTCCACGGCCAGCCTGCGGGCGGCGGCCACGGAGGTCAACGTCCACCACTCCACGCTCCAGGACCGTCTGACCCACGCGGAGTCCCTCCTGGGCTGGCCGGTCCGTGACCCGCACGGTCGGCTGCGGCTGCAACTGGCCCTCACGATGCGGCGCTTGGCACGCGGCTAGTGCTGTGACCGGACGGGGCGTCGGGCGGGGAGACCCGCGTACCCGGTGACCTGACCGGCGGGGCGGGGCGTACGCGTCGACGTCCGCGTCCGGTCCGACGCGAACCGCCGTGGTCACCAGGGAAGTCGTCCTTCCCGTACCGCCGCCCGCACCCGGACGTTACCGTTCGGTAGACAATCTGCTTCCGGAGGTGTTCCGTATGGCTGCCGACCGTGCCCCGGGTCTGGCGGAGTGTGCCCGTGCGCTGGCCGCCGGGGAGGTGACGTCGCGTGAGCTGGTCGAGCGGACCCTCGCCCGGATCGAGGCCAGTCAGCCGACGGTCAACGCCTTCCGGCGGGTACGTGCCGAGGCGGCGCTGGTGGAGGCCGAGGCGGCGGACCGGGAGCTGGCGGCGGGCGGCCGGCGGCCGCTGCTCGGGGTGCCGGTGGCCGTGAAGGACGACATGGACGTGGCGGGCGAGCCGACCGCGTTCGGCTGCCGGGGCGAGTTCCCGTCGCTGCCGGAGGACGGCGAGGCGGTACGGCGGCTGCGGGCGGCCGGGGCGATCGTGGTCGGCAAGACCAACACCTGCGAACTCGGGCAGTGGCCCTTCACCGAGGGGCCGGCCTTCGGCGCCACCCGCAACCCCTGGCACGCCGACCACACCCCCGGCGGCTCCTCGGGCGGCTCCGCGGCCGCCGTCGCGGCGGGACTGGTGCCGGGTGCGCTGGGCTCGGACGGGGCCGGCTCGATCCGTATCCCCGCCTCGTGGACGCATCTCATCGGCATCAAGCCGCAGCGCGGCCGTATCTCCACCTGGCCGCTCCCGGAGTCCTTCCAGGGCATCACCGTCAACGGCACCCTCGCCCGCACGGTCGCCGACGCCGCCCTCCTGCTCGACGCGGCCGCCGGCAACCACGAGGGCGACCTGCACCGGCCGGACGCCGTCGACGCCTCCGGGGCCGTGGGGCGCGATCCGGGCCGGCTGCGGATCGCGCTGTCCCTGAAGCCGCCGTTCACCGCGCTGCCCGCGCGGCTGGACCCCCGGGTGCGGGAGCAGATCCGCGCGGTCGCCGAACGGCTCGCCGCACTCGGGCACGAGGTGGAGGAAGCGGAGCCCCGCTACGGGCAGATCGGGCTCACCTTCATCCCGCGCGCCACCGCGGGCATCGCCGAACACGTCGGCGGGATCGCCCGGCAGGACCTCCTCGACCGGCGCACCCGCGACGCCGCCCGCCTCGGCCGGCTGCTCGCCGGGGCGCCGCTGCGGCTGGCCCGCCGTGCGGAGGCCACGCTCCACCAGCGGATCGGCGCGCTGTTCACCACGTACGACGTGCTGCTCGCGCCGACCACCGCCGCTCCCCCGCCGCGGATCGGCTCCATGATCGGCCTCGGTGGGCTCGGCACGGACCGGGCGATGATCGCCGCCTGCCCGTACGCCTGGCCGTGGAACGTGCTCGGCTGGCCCGGCGTGAACGTACCGGCGGGGTTCGTGGGCGGGCTGCCGGTGGGCGCGCAGTTGCTCGGTCCCGCGAACAGCGAGCCACTACTGCTGTCGCTGGCCGCGCAGTTGGAGGCGGACCAGCGCTGGCACGAGCTGTGGCCGCCGGAGGCCACGACGCCCGCCGAGTCCCCCGCGGTGTGAGCGGCGCCGTCGTTCCCCCGCGTGGGTCCGGGGGGCGGCGTGCGACCCGTACGCTGTGACCATGGACGAAGCGTCGATGGTCGGGCTGATGGGACGGGTGACCGGTGCGGTCGGTCCCGGGCTCGTCGGCGAGGTGATCGTCCGGGTGCGCGGCGGGGCCGAGCACTTCCTGGCGTACCCCGCCTCCGCCAAGGACCGGATCGAGCCCGGAACCCTGGTGATGGTGATCGAGTACCTGCCGCCGCGCACGGTCTACGTCTCGGCGGCGTACGACAGTTGACGGTCCGTCGGGGGCGTTCGCCGCTGCCGCGGTGACGTTTCGCATCAAGACTGCAACAACGGTCCGTGCGGCTCTGTACCCCGGCCCGGCCCCTTGGGACACTCCCGACGTTCGGTGCCGAAAGGGCACCTGGCCAAGGGGGGTGTGCCGATGTTCGTCGGCATCATCGCGGGGGCGACCGTAGCGGTGGCTCTGGTACTGATCGCTCTGTTCAAGCTCATGTGGCGTGTGGCCGAACCGAACGAGGCCCTGATCATCTCCGGCTCCAAGCACAAGATGGAGGGCCTGACGGAGGGCATGAACTTCCGTATCGTCACCGGGCGCGGCACGCTCGTGCTGCCGGGCATGCAGGCGGTGCGCAAGCTGTCGCTCGACCTGAACCAGACCGAACTGGCCGTGGAGTGCGTGACCTTCCAGGGCATCCCGCTGAAGATCCGGGGCGTGGTCATCTTCAAGGTGGGCGACGACTTCGTGTCCATCGCCAACGCCGCCCGCCGTTTCCTCGGCCAGCAGAAACGGGTCTCGGAACGGGTGCACAACGTGTTCGCCGGTCATCTCCGTTCCATCGTGGGCGGTTTGACGGTCGAGGACATGATCCGCGACCGCGAGAAGCTGACCGGCCAGACACGGGCCGCGTGCGGGACGGAGATGGAGAAACTGGGGCTGATCGTCGACTCGTTGCAGATCCACGAGATCGAGGACCCGACCGGCTACATCAAGAACCTCGCCATGCCCCACGCGGCGGCCGTCCAGCGGGACGCGCGGATCGCGCAGGCCGAGGCGAACCGGCTCGCCACCGAGGCCGAGCAGCAGGCGGCGGCGCGGATGGCGGAGGCCACCCGGGACAGCGAGATCCTCCAGGCCGGCTACCAGGCGGAGCGCGACAAGGCATCCGCCAAGGCCCAGCAGGCGGGCCCGCTCGCCGAGGCGGGCGCCAAGCAGGAGGTCGTCGTGCAGGAGACCCGGGTCGCCGAGCTGGAGGCGTCACGGCGTGAGCAGCAGCTCCAGGCGGACGTGCGCAAGCCCGCGGACGCGAAGGCGTACGAGAAGCGGACCCTTGCCGAGGCCGAGCGCGACGCCCGTATCTCCGCCGCGCAGGCCAAGGCCAAGGAGACCGAACTCGCGGCCGCCGCCGAGGCGAACGCGACCCGCGCCACCGGTGAGGCGGAGGCCGCCGCCCGGCAGGCCAAGGGGCTCGCCGCCGCCGAGGCCGCCCGCGCGAAGGGGTTGGCCGAGGCTGAGGGCATCAAGGCGCGGGCCGCGGCGCTGGCCGAGAACCAGGAAGCGGTGATCGCGCAGCAACTGGCCGAGCAGTGGCCGGAGATCGTGCAGGCGGGGGCGTCCGCGTTCGGCAACGTCGACAACATGGTGGTGCTCAACGGCGCCGACGGCATGGCCGACATGTTCGCCAAGGCGCTGACGATGGGCGGCACGGGGCTGGGGCTGGCCCGGCAGCTGCTGGCGTCCATGAACCAGAACGGGACGCCCGACAAGGGTCCGGCCGCGGTCAACGGGCTGCCCGTGGAGAAGGTGTCGGTGGACCGGGAGTCGTAGCGTCCCTCTGCCTGTAGGTGCCGGTGACCGGGAGTCGTAGCCTCCCCCTGCCCGTCGGCGCCGGTGGACCGGGAGCCCTGGTCTCCCTCGTCTCCCTCATGTCTGCCGGTGCCGTTCGTGCCCGTGCGGCCGAGCCGCGCATCGCTACGGGGCCCGCGCTCCCTCGCCGGGGGGCGCGGGTTAGCGTTGCCCCGTGACTGCGTTCGCCGATCAAGACGTTCCCGGCCGTTACGGCCCCTCCGCCACCACCGAGGCCGATCCGCGCGCGGTGGGGCGGGTGCGTACCGAGTACTCGCCCGCGCACGACGGGGACCCCGACCCCGGGGAGATCGTGTGGACCTGGGTGCCGTTCGAGGAGAACGACGGACGGGGCAAGGACCGGCCCGTGCTGGTGGTGGCGCGGGAGCCGGGCGGGACGTTCCTCGCCGTGCAGTTGTCGAGCAAGCGGCACGACGGGGACCGGGAGTGGGTGCCGATCGGCAGCGGGCCGTGGGACCGTTCGGGCCGGCCGTCCTGGGTGGATGTGGACCGGGTGCTCCGACTGCACGAGGCGGGGATGCGGCGGGAGGCGTGCGCACTGGACCGGATGCGGTTCAACTCCGTCGTGCACCGACTGCGGGAACGGTACAACTGGCGCTAGGAGACTCGGCTCGCGTCAGGGGACTCGGCCGGCGCTCCCGAGGATCCTGCGCGGAACTCCCGCTCGAACGCCGCCCGGACCGTCGCGCCCCTCGTGCGGTCCAGGACGCCGAACACCACGTGCTCGAAGTGGCTCTCGAACCGGCCGCCGTCGGTGAGGAGCGCGCGGAACGCGGTCGCCACGTGCGCCGGGTCGTTGCCGAAGACACCGCAGCCCCAGGCGCCCAGGACCAGCTTGCGGTAGCCGTTCGCCGCGGCCGTCTCCAGGACCCGTTCCGCGCGCACGGCCAGGGCGCGCGGCAGCTCGCCCGCGCGCTCCGGCGCCGCACGGCGCACGACCGACGCGTTCGGGGCGGCGGAGGTCAGGAAACCGGCCGTGTACGGGGCGGGCAGCAGGTCACCTCGGTCGTCGCGGAAGACGGGCACGGCGGGTGAGTGGATGACACGGTCCGTGTAGAACGGGTCGCGGTGGGCGCGGTGGTGGTCGTAGAAGCCGCGGGCCTCGCGTACGCACACGTACAGGGCGGAGGCCCGGCAGAGGGCCTCCTCCTGAGCCTGGGCGCCGTTCAGGTAGCCGCCGCCCGGGTTGCGGGCCGAGGCGAAGTTGAGGACGGCGACGGGAGCCGTGCCGGTGAGGCGGCGGGCGGCCTCCAGGCTGCTCTCGCCGGTGACCTCGATCCGGGTCGGCACGGACACGGGAGCGACCGGTGGCGTCCGCACCGGCTCCGGGCCGTACAGGCGCGTTCCCGAGCGGGCCGCGTCGATCCACGCCGCGAGCGACACCTCGCGGCCGTCCGGGGCGCGGTACCGCCCCGCCGCGACGATGTCCTCGGTCTCCCGTGCGATGCCCCGCAGGCGGGCGCTCATGGCGCCACCCCCGTGCGCGCCATGAACGCCGCTCGTGCGCGCTCCCCCGTCGTGCTCATGGACGCATCGTGGGCGATGCTGGTGGATGACCGCAACGGAGTTTTCCTGGCGTGAATGGCCCTCGACGGGTCCGGGAAGAGGTGCCTGAAGTTCCCGGAAACAGAGATCGACGATCCGCATTGCCACGATGTGCACCCTTGTGCGAACGTCACCCAGGGGTTTGGGTGGGACGAGCACCGCCGGTCCGGGCCCCATGGCAGCGGATCGGCGACATGGTGGAATCTCAGGAGGATCCCGACATGTCAGATTCGGCTAGTGGCTGTACGGAGCAGCGCTCCCTGGTCACCGAGGCGGAGGTGGAGGCCCTCGTCCGGGGCATCTGCTTCAAGACCGGACCACCCCGCGTCCTCGGTGTCGAACTGGAATGGCACGTCCATGAGCTGCGCGATCCGCGGCTCCCCGCGACACCCGCACGACTCGAAGCGGCGTACGCCGCCCTGCGGACCCTGCCCCTGGCATCGTCGCTGACGATCGAGCCGGGTGGCCAGCTGGAGCTCAGCTCCGCTCCCGCCGCCTCCCTGATGGAGTGCGTGGAATCCGTCTCCGCCGACCTGGACGCCGTTCGCGCGAGGCTGCGCGAGATGGACCTCGGCATCAGCGGGTTCGGCCATGATCCCTGGAACCCCCCGACCCGGTTCCTGCGCGAGCCCCGGTACGACGCGATGGAGGTGTACCTCGACCGCTTCGGGCCCGAGGGCCGGTCCATGATGTGCTCGTCGGCGTCCGTGCAGGTCTGTATCGACGCCGGGTACGAGGAACCGGGCCCCCTCGGCCACCAGCGGCGCTGGTGGCTGACGCACCAGCTCGGCGCGGTGCTGCTGGCCGCGTTCGCACACTCCCCGCTGGCGGGCGGCCGGGTCACCGGCTGGCGTTCGACACGGCAGTCGCTGTGGGCGGCGATGGACCCGGGCCGGACGACGGCCCCGGAGCTGGACGGCGACCCCCGGGGTGCCTGGGCGCGGCTGGTGCTGGACGCGCCGGTGATGTGCGTCCGGGCCGACGAGGGGCCCTGGGGTGTCCCGGGCGCCATGTCGTTCCGGGAGTGGACCCGGTCCGACACCCCGCCGACCCGCGCCGATCTCGAGTACCACATGACGACGCTGTTCCCGCCGGTACGGCCGCGCGGCCATCTGGAGCTCCGCATGATCGACGCGCAGCCGGGCGAGGACGGCTGGCTGGTGCCGCTCGCGGTGACGACGGCGCTGTTCGAGGACCCGGAGGCCACCGAGGTCGCCTGCCGGGCGGTCAAGCCCCTGGCCGAGCGGGCCGGTTCCCTGCGGGCGCCGCGCAATCCGCTGTGGGACGCGGCCGCCCGTTCGGGCCTGGCCGACCCCGAGCTGCGGGAGGCGGCGGCCGTGTGCTTCGCCGCTGCGGCCGAGGCGCTGCCACGGCTCGGCGCGAGCACGCGGGTGCTGGACGCCGTGGCGGAGTTCATCGACCGCCATGTGGCCCGGGGCCGCTGTCCCGCCGACGATCTGCTCGACCAGCTGCACGGGAAGGACCTCCCCGCATGACCGCGCCCGAGACGCCGGCCCCGACGCACGACGCCGCCCCCGAGATACTGCGGGAGCGCGCGCTGGCGGCGCTGACCACGGCCCGCGCCCGCACCGCGCTCCTCACCTCCGCCGTCGACGAACCCGACCTCACCGCGCAGCACTCGCCGCTGATGTCCCCGCTGGTGTGGGATCTCGCCCACATCGGCAACCAGGAGGAGCTGTGGCTGCTGCGCAACGTCGCGGGGCGGGAGGCGATGCGGCCCGAGATCGACGGGCTGTACGACGCCTTCGAGCATCCGCGCTCCGAGCGGCCCTCGCTGCCGCTGCTGCCACCGGAGGAGGCCCGCCGCTACCTCGCCGAGGTGCGCGGCCGGGCCCTCGACGTGCTGGAGGGCAGCGACTTCCACGGCACCCGGCTCACCGAGGCCGGCTTCGCCTTCGGCATGATCGCCCAGCACGAACAGCAGCACGACGAGACGATGCTGATCACCCATCAGCTCCGCAGGGGCCCGGCCGTGCTGTCGGCGCCCGACCCCGGGCCGGCGCCGCTGTTCACGGGGCCGGACGAAGTCCTCGTGCCGGGCGGGGAGTTCATGATGGGCACCTCGACCGAGCCGTGGGCGCTGGACAACGAGCGGCCCGCGCACCGGCGCGTGGTCCCGCCGTTCCACATCGACACCACCCCGGTGACGAACGGCGCGTACCAGGCGTTCATCGACGACGGGGGCTACGAGGACGAACGCTGGTGGACGGCCCGCGGCTGGGACCACATCCGCGCGCACGGCATCACCGCGCCGCTGTTCTGGCGGCGTGACGGCCGGCAGTGGCTGCGGCGGCGCTTCGGCGTCACCGAGGTCGTGCCGGCCGACGAGCCGGTGCTGCACGTGTGCTGGTACGAGGCCGACGCGTACGCCCGCTGGGCGGGGCGGCGGCTGCCCACGGAGGCCGAGTGGGAGAAGGCCGCCCGCCACGACCCGGTCACCGGCCGCTCGACGCGCTATCCGTGGGGCGACGCCGACCCGACGCCCGACCACGCCAACCTGGGCCAGCGCCACCTGCGTCCGGCCCCGGCCGGCAGCTACCCGGAGGGTGCGTCCCCGCTGGGCGTACGGCAGTTGATCGGTGACGTGTGGGAGTGGACGTCGAGCGACTTCCTGCCGTACCCGGGGTTCACGGCGTTCCCGTACAAGGAGTACTCGGAGGTGTTCTTCGGCCCCGAGTACAAGGTGCTGCGGGGTGGTTCGTTCGCCGTGGACCAGGTGGCGTGCCGGGGGACGTTCCGCAACTGGGACTATCCGATCCGGCGGCAGATCTTCAGCGGTTTCCGCACGGCCCGTGACGCGTCCCCGGAGGCCGTCTGATGTGCCGTCATGTGGCCTATGTGGGGCCGGCGGTGCCGCTGGGCGCGGTCCTCAGCGAGCCCGAGCACGCTCTGTTCCGGCAGTCGTGGGCGCCGCGTCGGCAGCGGTACGGGACGGTCAACGCCGATGGTTTCGGTGTCGGTTGGTACGCGGACGACGACCCGGTGCCGGGCCGTTACCGGCGGGCCGGGCCCATCTGGGGTGACCTGTCCTTCACGGATCTCGCCCGTGTGGTCCGCACGGGGGCGCTGCTCGCCGCCGTACGGGACGCCACGGTGCCGGGCGCGGACCAGGAGGCCGCGGCGGCGCCGTACGCCGGCGGGCCCTGGCTGTTCAGCCACAACGGGGCGGTCGCCGGGTGGCCCGGGTCCCTGGCGCCGCTGGCCGGCGGGCTGCCCGCCGTGGAGATCCTGTCGATGGAGGCCCGCAACGACTCGGCGTTCGTGTGGGCCCTGGTGCTGAACCGGCTGCGGGCCGGTGACGAGGAGGGGCAGGCACTGGCCGACACCGTCCTGGAGGTCGCGCGGGCGGCCCCCGGGTCACGGCTCAACCTGCTGCTCACCAGCGGCGACAGCATCACCGCGACGGCGTGGGGCGACACCCTGTGGTACCTCGCCCGGCCCGGTCGCGGCACCGTCGTGGCGTCCGAGCCGTACGACGACGACCCGCACTGGGTCGAGGTGCCGGACCGCACGCTGCTCGTGGCCGACCGCACGGACGTCCTGCTCACCCCGCTCAAGGAACCGGAGGAAACCGGGCGCCCGGGCGCCGGTCCCGTCCCCGTCACCCCGAAGGAGTCCCCTGCGTGAGCCCGTTCCACCTGACCCGCACCCTGCCCGAGGACGCCACGGGCGCGGCCCTGCGCGCCGACGTCCTGAACGGCCTCACCCGCACCCCGAAGACGCTGCCGCCCAAGTGGTTCTACGACGCGCTCGGCAGTGCACTGTTCGACCGGATCACCGAGTTGCCGGAGTACTACCCGACCCGTGCCGAGCGGGAGATCCTGCTCGGCCGGGCGGCGGAGATCGCCGCGGCGAGCGGTGCGCGCACGCTCGTCGAGCTGGGTTCCGGCTCGTCCGACAAGACACGGCATCTGCTGGACGCCATGCCAGGACTGCACGCCTACGTGCCGGTCGATGTGAGCGAGAGCGCGTTGCGGCAGGCCGGCGAGGCGCTGGTCGCCGAGCGGCCGGGGCTGGAGGTGCACGCCCTGATCGCGGACTTCACCGCCGGGATCCGGTTGCCCGAGACCCCGGGGCCGCGGCTGGTGGCGTTCCTCGGCGGCACGATCGGGAATCTCGTCCCCGAGGAACGGGCCGCGTTCCTCACCTCAGTGCGGGCCCTGCTGGCGCCCGGCGACGCGCTGCTGCTGGGCACGGACCTGGTCAAGGACGAGGGCGTGCTGGTCGCCGCGTACGACGACGCGGCCGGGGTGACGGCCGCGTTCAACAAGAACGTCCTGTCCGTCATGAACCGTGAGCTGGGGGCGGACTTCGATCCCGGCGCGTTCGACCACGTCGCCGTGTGGGACGCCGAGCGGGAGTGGATCGAAATGCGGTTGCGGTCGCGGACCGCGCAGACCGTGAAGGTCCCCGCGCTCGATCTCGCGGTCGACTTCGCGGCCGGCGAGGAACTGCGCACGGAGGTGTCGGCGAAGTTCCGCAGAGAGGGGGTGAAGGCCGAACTGGCCACGGCCGGCCTGAACCTGACCCATTGGTGGACGGACGCGGAGGGCCGCTTCGCGCTGTCCTTGAGCGTGGCGGGGTAACCGGGCGGGGTTCGGCCGCGGGTGGGCGGCGGTCGGCGAAGGGGGCGGGCCGCAGGCCCCGTCCCTTCACCGCCCGGCGACAACCGTCTCGCGCGGGAGCGCGACGTGGGGCACCGTGGAGGGACGTGTGGCCGCCGGCCACGGCGAGAGGTCCCGATTGGAGTAGCCGTATGTCCGACCACGTGTACCGGGTCACCGAGATCGTCGGCAGTTCGGGCGAGAGCGTCGACCACGCCATCCGCAACGGCATCGACCGCGCCGCCCAGACCCTGCGCAACCTGGACTGGTTCGAGGTGACGCAGGTCAGGGGGCACATCGAGAACGGCGAGATCGCGCACTACCAGGTCGGCCTGAAGGTCGGTTTCCGACTCGAGGGCACCGACTGACCGCCCTCGCACCCGTCAGGTGCGGCCCTCCCGCTCCTGCGCCACCTTCAGTTCGGCGGAGGCGGCTGCCCAGCGCGCCCGTACGACGCGAAAGCCCGCTCGCTCCGCGTCCTCGCAGACCAGTTCGTCGTCGTCCACGAGGACGCGGATCTCTCGGGTCCCGGCCAGTTGCCGCAGGATCTCCAGCTTCGTGCGGCGGGCCGGCCTGCGGTCGTGGTTCCGCCGCATCCAGATCCGCCCCTCGGGGAGCCCTTGCGCGGCGAGCCAGTCGACGGTGTCGCGCCGGCACCGCTCGGGGCGCCCGGTGAGGTAGACGACCTCGCACTCCTCGGCGTACCGCAGCGCCAGCTCGATGCCCTCCGCCAGCGGCGGATCCTGCGGGGCGGCGGCGAAGAACGCGTCCCAGTCGCGCGGCTTGCGCTCCAGGTACCGCTGCCGGTGCGCGGTGTCGGCGAGCGTGTTGTCGAGATCGAATACGGCGAGGGGCCTGCTGTCGTCGGTCACGGGTCCAGCCTAGGCAGAGCGTTACTCGTGTCGTCCGCCGCCGCTTCACACAAGGCACACAACCCCCTCCCATAGCTTTAAGTTTCAAACGCTAGGCTCGTCCTCTCTCCCCCCACAACAGCACAGGAGAATCGGCGTGCTTGACGGCGAAGTGATCGTGATCGGCGGCGGATACGGGGGCATCCGCCTTGCCAGGCAACTGGACGAGTACGCGCGGGTCACCCTGGTGGACCGCAAGGAGGTCTTCTTCCATCGCATCGCCGCTCTGCGCGCCGGCGTGCAGGAGGAATGGACGACGACGCCCTTCATCCCCTACGACCGACTGCTGGCCAACGGCCGGGTGATGGTGGGCAAGGCCGTCACCATCGACACCGGCGAACGGTACGTGAAGCTGGCCACCGGTGAGCGGCTGCCGTACGACGTGGTGGTCATCGCCACCGGCGCCGACTATCCGGAGCCCGCCCGCTTCCTGGGGACGACCACCGAGGAGGCGGCCAAGACGTTCACGGCGCACCAGGAGAGCATCGCCGCGGCCGCGCATGTGCTCGTCGTGGGCGGCGGCCCCGGCGGCGTGGAGCTCGCGGCGGAGATCCGGCTCGCCCGGCCGGCCACCCGGGTGACGCTCGCGCACGCGGGGTCGGCGCTGCTCAGCTCGACGGGCAGCAGGTGGGCCGGGCGGCGGGCCCTGGCGTGGCTGGAGTCGCACGACGTGGAGGTGCGTCTCGACTCGTTCATCTCTCCCGGCGCCGACTTCGGTACGTACCGGGACGGCCGCGGCCGTCTCATCGAGGCGGATCTGTCGTTCTGGGCGACCGGCACCACCCCGAACACGCTGTGGCTGCGGCTGGCCGGGCACAGCGACTGGCTGAACGCCGCCGGGCAGGTGAAGGTCGACCGGATGCTGCGGGTCGACGGGCGGCTCGACGTGTTCGCGGTGGGCGACGTGAACGACGTCAGCGAGCTGAAGATCTCTCCCGCCGCGATGGCGCAGGCGGACATCGCCGCGCACAACATCCGTGCGTACCTGGGGAGTTCGGGTAAGCATCGTAAGGAGCAGCGTTTCTACCGGCCGGTCCAGCGGACCCCGCTGATCGTGCCGTTCGGACCGGCCGACGGGCTCACCCTGATCCCCGTGCCGGGCGGCGAGACCGCCGTGCTCGGCGGCCGCACCAGCACCCTCGCGAAGGCGAGGACCCTGATGACGCCGTACGTGCGCAGGCAACTCGGGTACTCCGCCTGAGACACGGCGCGCCAGGGACGCCGGACAAGGGACCCGTCCGCCGCCCGCTCGACGGGCCCCGGTCCCGGCGCGGGCTCCGGTCAGCCCGTGCCGGACGGGGTGTCGGGCACCGGGAGAGGGCGGAGCACCGTCAGCGAGTCCTCCCGGCATGCCCTCATCACGAAGGGGAACCTGTCGACCTCCAGGCAGAGGTCGATGTCGTCGGGGTGGTATCCGGCGCGCAGCCCGGCGGCGAGGTCCGCCGCGGCGCGGGACGACCTCGCGCGGTGGACGTACGGGGCCGCCTCGACGTCGTCCCCGGCCATGCGTCCGCCGATGTACTCGGCGCAGGCCAGGTCCTCGTCGGCGCGGCCCTCCTCGCCGGTGACGATGAAGGTCACCGGGCCGGAGGCCCGTGTCCGCAGGTACCGCGCGGTGGGACCGGCCACGACGAAGCTCGCACACAGGACCAGCGGGGAGTCCGCGACGGCGAGCGCGCCCACGGTTCCGGCCGTCGTCTTCTGCACCAGCGTGCGACCGGCGAGGTCGTGCCCTTGGAGCAGTGCGGGCGAGTTCACCGCGTCGAAGCCCTCCGCCGGGGGACCGTCCTTGAGAGCGAGCCATCCGGGGCTGCTCTCCTTCAGGGCGAGCGCTTCGCTCTCCGTCGAGGCCAGGACGATCCTCTCGACGCCGAGCGAGAAGGCCCAGGCGGCCACGGTGAAGGCGCGCATGACGTCGATGACGACCGCGACACGGGGGATGCCGGTCAACTCCGGGATTCCCACGACGTGATGATCCATCGGACCATGATGCCGTGGCGTTCCGCATGCCGTGGCATTCCGCGCGCTTCAGCCGGTGTGCGCCGGCTCGGCCTGCTCCTGCTCCGTCGTGTCGTTGGCGTGGGTGAGGAAGTCGTCGACCATCCGGTGGAAGAGGCCGGCGAGCTGCCGGAGTTCCTCGGGCGACCAGTCCGCCAGGGCCATCTGCATGCCGCGGACACCGGCCTCGCGCACACGGTCGATGGCCCGCTGCCCGGCCGGGGTGAGTTCGATGCGCTGCGCTCGGCGGTCGTCCGGGTCGGGGACGCGGCTGACGTAGCCGGACCTCTGCAACTGCTGCACCTGGCGGGTGACGTGCGACGCCTCGACACCGAGACGGTTGGCCAGCTCCCCCGGGCGCATCGGCTCGGAGTCCGCGATCTGCCGCAGGAGCGCCACGGCGGCGCGGTCGAGCGGGACCCCGGCGAGGCTCATCAGACGCTCGTGCGCCCGGGCCCGGGTGCTGAGGTAGGTGATGCGGGTGAGAGCACGCTCGATCTCGACCACCTCCGCGGAGGCGGGGTCGAGGGGCAGCGATGAGGGGGACATGAGCCCACTTTATCATATGCTTGCCTAACTCAAGTAAGTTCATCGCGGCGACCCTGGCCAACCACCTGCGCACCCCGTAGGATGCGACCTCAATTAACAGGTTTCCTGATGATTGGTTTTCTCAGGCGACGGTGCGCTCCGCGGTGGTGTCGAGCGCCCGCGGACCGAACGGAGCCACCCATGTCCCTCCTCGCTCGTCCGGCGGTGGCCGCCCTGGCGGCCAGGACGATGCAACGCCTGTCGGTGGTCATGAGCAGGCGGTCCTCCGGAGCGGGGTCCACGGCGTCCTGGCTCGCCCGGCTGCCCGAGTACACGTGCGCCACAAGGGAGTTGACGATCCCGACCTCGTTCGGCCCGGCCCGCGCGGTGCTGTACCTGCCGTCGGACGACGGGGGCGCTCCCCCGCCGGTCCACGTGAACTTCCACGGCGGCGGCTATGTCATGCCGCAGATTGAGCTGGACGACGCGCTGTGCCGGTGTCTGGCCGTCGAGGCGGGTGTCGCCGTCCTCAACGTGGACTATGTCGTCGCCCCGCAGCACCCTTTCCCGGCGGCGCCCCGACAGGCGTTCGAGGTCGTCCGGTGGGCCGCCGAGCACGGCGGTGAGCAGGGCTGGGACGGCGGCCGGCTCGGCGTCGGCGGACAGAGCGCGGGCGGCGGGCTCGCGGCGGCGGTGGCCCGCCAGGCTCTGGAGGAGGGCGGCCCCTCCCTCGCCCTCCAGGTCCTGCACTATCCCCCGCTGGACCTGGCCACCCCCGCCCGCGACAAGCGCGCCGCGATCGCGAAGCCGCTGCTGCGCCCCTGGATGGCGGACGTCTTCGACAACTCCTACATCCCCGACCCGAAGCAGCGCGCCGACCGCCTCGCCTCACCCGCCAACCCCGCGGACACCGCCGATCTGACGGGCATCGCCCCGGCCTTCGTGGTCACCGCCGAGTACGACCTCCTCAAGCCGGAGGGCGTCGCCTACGCCGACCGGCTCCGTACTGCCGGGGCGCTGGTCGGCCACCATGACGTCGCCGGCGCCGATCACGGCTACGACACCAACGACGAGGGCAGGGCCCGCGAGGTGTACCCGCTGATCGCCGAACACGTGCGGCGTGCCCTCGTCGGGGGATAGGCGTCCTGACGCGCCCCGCTCCGCGTCACATGGCCCGGCCGCGCAGGGGTACGCGGACCGCATGAACGGCAAGACACCAGATCCCAAGGAGAGGGCCGAGCAGGCGGAGGCGGCCGAGGAGGCACGCGCCGCCGCTCGTCCCTTCAGTTATCCGCATCCCGAGCGGCGCGCGGGGGTGCGCGCCACCCGGCACATCAGCCGGGAACAGGCCGACGCGGACAGCGTCCCCGGCGTGCCGGGCGGCTACGGCAGCACCGGCGGCGGTCAGGCGGGCGGTCGCGGCACACCTCGTCCGGGTGACGACACGGCGGAGGAGTCCGGTGTGACCGATGTCGTCTCGGGACGTGAGCCGCAGGCCGATCGGGGAGGTGAGGAGCGGTAGGTACCTCGAAGACGGTCGCGGGGCGGACGCGGGGGCGGGCGGGACCCCCGGTGATCTCCGCCGGGCCGCGACGACGATACTGGCAGGCGCACGTGCCCCTGCTGCCCGATGGACTCATGCCTGCCTCCCCCACAGCCCGTCCCACGACGCCTCCCACGGTGTGGCCTGCGCGCGGCCGCCACGTCGGACCCGACGCGGAGGACGTCCTCCGCCACACCCTGCGCCGGCTCAAGGACAGCCGGACCATCGACGACTTCATGGAACTGCCCGACCCCGGGGGCGATTCCCCCGAGCGGGTCTTCCAGGCCCGCTGGCGGGTCGCCGGGGAGGTGACGGTGCGCGCCAGGCTGAGCCTCGCGCCGGACCTCGGCACCGGGCGGGAGTGGACGATCCTCGCGGAGGCGGAGGAGCCGTGGGACCCGGCGTGGCCCTCCCCTGTCACCCGGTTCTGGCCGGAGTACGGCGACTGGGACCACGACGCGGCCACGGGCCTGTCGCTGAGCAGGATCAACGCCCTGCCCGAGGACGACAAGGACGCCCGCCGTCTCCTCAGGGACGCCGGGAACGCCGGGTGGTGCGTCCACGTCGTCGTCCACGAGGCCATGTCCACCGACGAGCGCGGTCGGCTGCCGCTGGCCCGGTGGCTGGCGCCGAGCCTGCAGCACCGCGTGGTGGAGCACCGTGCCGCCCCGCACCAGCTGCGGGTGGTGAACTGGGCGCTGCGGGAGTTCGACCTGGAGATCCCGCGCGGCGGCGCCGTCGTCCTGCCCGGCAGACCCGCGCCCGCCGACCTCGACGCCGGGGAGTTCTCCGTACGCGCGGTGTTCCTGGACGGTTCGGAGCCGACCGACCTCATCGCGGCGGTGACACGGTTCGCCGCGCTGCCGCGGCCCCTGCCGGACGGCGCGGACGCCGCCCTCACCGCGCTGCGGGAGGAGTGGCATCTGCTCACTCTGGAGGAGGAACTCGTCCGCGAGCGGAAGCTGGTGGCGATGTACGCCGAGGCGCTGGAGGCCATGACGCAGTCCCGGGACCTGTACCGGGAGGCGGCCGAACGTGCGCACGAGGCGCTCGTCGTGTATCGCGAGTCGGCCGCGGCCGCGGCCGCTCCCGCCGGGCAACAGCCGTCCGCGACGCAGTCGACGTCCCCCTTCCAGCAGCTGACGCGCACCCTGGAACGCCTGAAGGGCGGCCCCAGAACCTGGCGCCCCGACCCGACGCCCCGACCCGGCGACGGCGACGGCGAGGGCCAGACCTCCGCCCGGACGGAGACGACGGAGACCTAGTCCGCAAAGGGGTCGGCCCGGCGGGGAAGGACCGAGGTTCCCCCCGCCGGGCTGCTGTGACTGCTCGAACGCCTCGAACCCGGCCTCCTCAGGTCTTGCTCAGGTATGGAATCCCGGCATCGACAGGTACTTGAGCTGCTGGTACTCGTGGAGGCCCTCGGGCCCGCCTTCACGGCCCAGGCCGGACTGCTTGATCCCGCCGAAGGGTGCCGCGACCTCGGAGACCAGGCCGCGATTGATGGCGACCATTCCGGCCTGCAGCCGGGCGGCGACCCGGCGGGCGCGGTCGATGTGGGACGTCATCACATACGACGCGAGGCCGTGCTCGGTGTCGTTGGCCATCGCCATGGCCTCGGCCTCGGTGGAGAAGCGGTGGATGGCGGCGACGGGACCGAAGACCTCCTCGTGCATGATCGCGGCGTCGGCGGGGACGTGGTCCAGCACGGTCGGCGCCGCGTAGTGGCCCGGCCCGTCGGGGATGTCCGCCTGCGCGACGACGACGGCACCACGGGCGACGGCGTCCTCGACAAGATGGCGGACCTTGTCCACCGCCCGGTGGTCGGCCAGCGGGCCGAGATCGGTGTCCTCCCGGTCCGGAGCACCCACCCGGAGGGCGGCGATCCGTTCGCCCAACGCCGCGGCGAACGCGTCGGCGATTGAGTCCTGGACGAGGAACCGGTTGGCGCCGACACAGGACTGGCCGCCCAGCCGCATCTTCGCAACCATCGCTTCGCGGACCGCGAGGTCGAGGTCGGCGTCGTCGAAGACCAGGAACGGCGCGTTGCCGCCCAGCTCCATCGAGGTGCGCAGCACCCGCGCACCACTCTGTTGGAGCAGCAGCCTGCCGACCGGTGTGGACCCGGTGAACGACAGCTTGCGCAGCCGGGGGTCGGCGAGCAACGCCGTGGTGACCGCTGCCGCGTCGCTGCTGGTGATCACGGTCAGGACACCGGGGGGCGCGCCGGCCTCACGCGCCAACTCTCCCAGCACCAGGGAGGACAGCGGGGTGAGCGCGGCCGGTTTGAGCACGGCGGTGCAGCCGGCGGCGAGGGCGGCGGCTGCCTTGCGGGCAGCCATGGCCAGGGGCACGTTCCACGGGGTGATGAGCAGGCAGGGTCCGACCGGTTCGGCGACGGTGACGATATGACTCCTCCCGTCCGGGGAGGGGGTGCTGCGCCCCGGCGGACGGACCGCCTCCTCCGCGTACCAGCGGAAATAGGCCGCGGCGTAGTCGACCTCGCCCCGCGCTTCGGTGATCGTCTTGCCGATCTCCAGGGTGATGATCCGGGCCAGACGCTCACGGTGTTCGGTCAGGGAGTCGGTGAGCCGGTGCAGGACCGTCGCCCGGTCCCTTGGGCTGCTGCGGGCCCACTGGTCGGCCGCCGCGGCCGCCGCGTCCAGTGCGCTCACCGCGTCCTGCGGGCCGCAGTCGGCAACGGTGGCGATGACGTCGTCGGTCGCGGGGTTGCGCACCTCGAAGGTGCGGCCACCGGTGGCGGGTCGCCAGTCGTGCGCGAGGAATCCACGGGGGACGGATCCCAGGGCTTCCGACTCCCATGAGGGAGCGGTGAGCGTGTCAGTCATCGCATGGCCCTTTCGATTTTCGTACCGGCCGGAGGGAGCACCAACGGAGCATGGGCGACAGTGGCGGTGGCGGTGGTCATACGGCCTCACCTCCGGGGTTGGCGACCCCGACGGTGTTCTCGACGGAGAGGAGGGATTCCTGTCGTCCGGAGCCGAGCCAGCGCACGAGGGCGACGAGGCCGAGGGCGAGGATGGCGAAGGCGATGAGGATGGCGCTGACGGCGGTGACGCTGGGGTCGATCTCGAAGGTGAGGGAGTTGTAGACCTGCACCGGGAGGGTGACGGTGTCGACGGAGGACAGGAACTGGGAGATGTAGAACTCGTCGAAGCTGGTGATGAAGGAGAAGATCGCCGCCGCGATCATCCCCGGCGCGGCGAGGGGGAAGGTGATGCGCCGGGCGATGGTGAGCCGGCCCGCGCCCATGCTGGCGGCGGCGTCCTCCAGCCGTTCGTCGATCCCGCGCAGCGTGGCGATCAGGATCAGCACCG
>NZ_LIQX01000740.1:0-737 GCF_001418475.1 Streptomyces ossamyceticus
TGGAGGGCGAAGAGGCCCTGCACGCCATGGCCAACGCGTACACCAAGGTCATCGCCGAACCCCCGAACGACTGACTGATCAGATGCACCCACGGCGACGTACGTCGGCATGTGCATCTGCAGGCGTACCACGAGTTCGGCGACGCTGTACGGGCCGGCTGGATGCGCCTGTGGGACGCGATCCATCTGCCCCTCGGTGCGGACCCCGGCCGGACCACCGACTTCCTGGCTCACGGCATGCTCATCAACTGTCTGGTGGCCATGGGCTTCCCGCCGGAACACCGGGTCTGGGCAGGGATGTACCCGTCGGCGCGGGACACCGGCCGACTGGAGAAGTAGCGGCTCGCGAGAGGGACGGCAGGGTCGTTCCCTCACGTCCGCGAAAGTTATTGATCAATAACTAATCACTCGCTGGGGAAGACATGTCAAAGGAACTGAAGGAACTCGGGGAATCGAGGGAAGCCTCGCCCACGCGCGCGGGTGCCGTCTGGGCGCTCGTGGTGACCAGCGTCGCCGGATTCATGGCGTCCCTGGACAACCTGGTGGTGACGACCGCGCTGCCTTCCATCCGGGAGGACCTCGGGGGAGAGCTGCACGACCTCGAATGGACGGTCAGCGCGTACACGCTCACCTTCGCCGTGCTGCTGATGTTCGGCGCGGCCCTGGGGGACCGGTTCGGCCGGCGACGGCTCTTCCTCGTGGGCATCACGGTGTTCACGGGGGCCTCCGCCGCGGCGG
>NZ_LIQX01000740.1:760-1695 GCF_001418475.1 Streptomyces ossamyceticus
GCCTCGCCGTCGCCTCCGGGCCCCTCATCGGCGGCAGCCTCACCGAGCACATCTCCTGGCAGTGGATCTTCTGGCTGAACGTTCCGCTGGGCCTCGTCCTGCTCCCGCTCGCCCGCCTCCGCCTCCGGGAGTCCCACGGCACGGGCGCCCCGCTCGACATCACCGGCACCGTGCTGGCCAGCGGCGGCCTCTTCGGCATCGTGTACGGCCTGGTCCGCGGCCCCGCCGACGGATGGACGGTCGCTCCGGTGCTGTTCGGCCTCGTCGCGGGCGCCGCACTGCTGGCCGGCTTCGTGCTCCACGGCGTCCGGGCGGCGAACCCCATGCTCCCGATGCGGCTGTTCCGGTCCCGCGCCTTCGCGGGCATCAACGCGGCGAGCATGCTGATGTTCCTGGGGATGTTCGGCTCGATCTTCCTGCTCAGCCAGTACATGCAGGGCGTCCTCGGCTACTCGCCGACCGAGGCGGGGCTGCGGATGCTGCCCTGGACCGGGATGCCGATGCTCGTCGCGCCGATCGCCGGGATCCTCTCCGACCGGATCGGTGGCCGCCCGGTCGTCGCGACGGGGCTGTTCCTCCAGGCCGCCGGGCTCGGCTACCTGGGCTACGTGGTCACCACGGACGTCTCCTACACCGCGCAGCTGCCCGGCCTCATCATCAGCGGCATCGGTATGGCTCTGTTCTTCGCCCCCGCGTCCCACCTGGTGATGTCCAGCGTCCGCCCGACCGAGCAGGGCATGGCCTCCGGAGCGAACAACGCCCTCCGCGAGGTGGGCGGCGCCGCGGTCGTAGCCCTCGCGGGAGCGGCAGCCCTGGCCATCCCAAGGCGCACCTTCGCGCCGACCCCCACGGAGCAGGCCCAGACCCCGACTCCACGAAAGGTCCCGGCGTAGCCGCCACCGCCGCGACTACGGCCCCAGGGCACAGCTGTGCCC
>NZ_LIQX01000741.1 GCF_001418475.1 Streptomyces ossamyceticus
ACCGCCTGCCAGGTGCCCCGCCAGGTCCCCGTCACCTTCGAGGCCCCGGTGCGCGGCCGGTACGGCACGTCGTGCTCGGTGACGCGCCAGCCCGCGTCGGCGGCACGCACCACCATCTGCAGCGGATAGCCGCTGCGCCGGTCGGTCAGGCCGAGGGCGAGGAGCGGTTCGCGGCGGGCGGCGCGCAGCGGGCCCAGGTCGTGCAGGCGCAGCCCCGTGCGGCGGCGCACCATCCGGGCGAGCGCCAGATTGCCGGCCCGGGCGTGCGCGGCCCACGCGCCCCGGCCCTGCGGACGTCGTCTGCCGAGCACCAGGTCGGCCCGCCCGTCCGCGACCTCGGTGACGAAGGGGACGAGGAGGGACGGGTCGAGGGAGGCGTCGCAGTCGCAGAAGCACACGATGTCGGCCGTCGCGGCGGTCAGCCCGGCATGGCAGGCCGCCCCGAAGCCGCGGCGCGGTTCATGGATCACCCGTGCGCCCAACGCGCGGGCGAGGTCCGCCGAACCGTCGGTCGAGCCGTTGTCCACGACCAGGGCGCGCCACCCGGCCGGGATCCTGGCCAGCACCCAGGGCAGGGCCTCCGCCTCGTCCAGGCAGGGCAGCACGACGTCGACGCCCGAAGGCGGGGGAGAGGTAGTCACGCCTTTCACCCTACGAGGACGAACTTCGCACAACGGGCGTCGTCTTCTTACGAAACACGGACGTCGACGGCCCCGCGCGGTCCCCGCCGCCCGAGCGTCCGGCGAGGTGCGAGGCTGACCGCATGGAACAGCAACCGAGCCCACCGGCGGCCGCGCGCGTCCTGGTGGTGGACGACGACCCCACGGTCGCCGAGGTCGTCACCGGATTGGTGCTGCCCGCGGCCGCTTCCTGAAGAGGGCAGCACCACCGGTCGAGGGGCCCCCACGGCCACCGGTCCAGGGGCTCTACGCGCCGCGCATCCCCGCCCGAGCGAACTCCCGCATCCCTTCGGCGAACCCGACCTCCGGCTTCCAGCCCAGCTCGGCCCGCAGCCGTCGCGAGTCGGCGGTGATGTGCCGGACGTCCCCCAGCCGGTACTCCCCGGTGACGACCGGTTCGGGTCCGCCGTGGGCCGCGGCCAGCGCCCGCGCCATCTCCCCGACGGTGTGCGGCTCGCCGCTCCCGGTGTTGTACACGGTCAGCGCGCCGGTGGCCGTGTCCGCCTGAAGCGCCGCCGCGTTGGCCGCCGCCACATCCCGGACGTGAACGAAGTCCCGCCGCTGACGGCCGTCCTCGAACACCCGGGGCGCCTCACCGCGTGCGAGCGCGGAACGGAAGAACGACGCCACCCCCGCGTACGGGGTGTCCCGCGGCATCCGGGGCCCGTACACGTTGTGGTAGCGCAGCGAGACGGCGGTTCCGCCCGTGGCCCGTGCCCAGGCCGCCGCCAGATGCTCCTGGGCGAGTTTCGTCGTCGCGTACACATTGCGCGGGTCGACCGGCGCGTCCTCCTCCACCAGCCCCGGCGACAGCTCCGCCCCGCACTTCGGGCACAGCGGCTCGAAGCGCCCGGCGTCGAGATCGACGGTGTCCCGTGGCCCCGGCCGCACCACGCCGTGCCGCGCGCACGCGTACCGCCCCTCGCCGTACACCACCATCGACCCCGCCAGCACGAGCCGCCGCACCCCCGCGTCCGCCATGGCGGTGAGCAGCACGGCGGTCCCCAGGTCGTTGCGTGAGACGTACTCCGGAGCGTCGGCGAAACCCGTGCCCAGACCGACCATCGCCGCCTGATGGCACACGGCGTTCACACCGTCCAGCGCGCGGGCGACGGCATCGCGGTCCCGTACGTCCCCGCCCGCATCCGCAGCCACGTCGAACACGACGGGCTCGTGGCCGTCCTCCGTCAACGCGTCGACGACATGGGACCCGATGAATCCGGCACCGCCGGTGACCAGTACTCGCATGCGGCCCACGCTAGAACCGGCCACCGACCGCACCCCAGGGCCACGCCCGGCACGTCACGCTTCCGTAAGACGGCGACGGGCGGGACGGCGGCGGTGGGACTACGACGGCCGGGGCCGCGACGTAAGGATTTCGTCATCGGAGGGGCCGGGCCGAGAGCACCCCGGACTGCGTTGAATGGGGAGACGACACGGACGCACGGACGCAGGCACAGAAGCAGGCACGGACGCACGCACGGATCACGGAACAGGAAGAGGGAACGGCATGGGGCGCAAGCGGAGGACGCCGCTGATCACCGGGTTGACGGCGACGGTGGTCGTGGCCCTGGCCGCCGGACTGTACTGGTTCCAGCCGTGGAAGCTGTGGCAGGACGAGACGGTGACGGAAGCCCTGCCCGGTACGGTCGTGGACGTCTCCCGGGACCCCGCGGCGCAGCCGGGGGAGTCGCCCTCCCCCTCGGCGCCGACCGGACCCGTGACCGTGTCGAGCGGCGACCTGATCAGCCACGAGCACACGACGACGGGCACGGTGAGGCTCGTCCGGCTCGCCGACGGCTCCCATGTGATCCGGTTGGAGCGGCTCGACACCAGCAACGGCCCCGACCTGCGCGTGTGGCTGACCGACGCGCCGGTGAAGGAAGGGCGGGCCGGCTGGCACGTCTTCGACGACGGCGCCCACGTCAGCCTCGGAAAGCTCAAGGGCAACAAGGGAAGCCAGAACTACCCGCTGCCGGACGGCGTCGACCCCTCCCGGTACACCAGCGTCACCATCTGGTGCGACCGCTTCGACGTCTCCTTCGGCGCCGCCGCCCTCACCGACGCGGGGTGACCGCCGTGCGGGCACCGTCCGGGAAGCGGACAATACGAGCATGGGGCGTCGGCTCTCCGATGTGAGCGCACCAGCGCGGCTGGCCGGGCCGGACGAAGGCATCGGCCGGGACGAACTGGCGCTGGCCGCCCGCAATCACGGCCTGCCGCTGGAGGCCCTGCGGTACGACCTCACCCCGCCCGGACTGCACTACGTCCTCACCCACTACGACATCCCGTACGTCGCCGACGAGGCGTCCTGGGAGCTGACCGTCGGGGGCGGCGTCCGTCGCCCCCTGCGTCTCACCCCGGCGGATCTGCGCGCGCACCCCGCCGTCACCCTGCGCGTCACCCTGGAATGCGCCGGCAACGGGCGGGCCCTGCTGACGCCCCGGCCGGTCAGCCAGCCCTGGCTGGTCGAGGCCGTCGGCACCGCCGAGTGGACGGGGGTCCCGCTGCGGCTGCTGCTCGCCGACGCCGGGGTTGAGGACGGTGCCGTCGACGTCGTCTTCACCGGTGCCGACCACGGCGTGGAGCGCGGCGTCGAACAGGACTACCGGCGCGCCCTCCCCGTGGACGTGGCCGTCGGCGACCGGACCGATGTGCTGGTCGCCCACACGATGAACGGTGCCCCGCTGCCTCCCCAGCACGGCCGCCCGCTGCGCCTCGTGGTCCCCGGCTGGTACGGGATGGCGCACGTGAAGTGGCTGCGCGACATCACCGTGACCGACCGTCCGTTCACCGGTTTCCAGCAGACCGTGGCCTACCGGCTCCGGCAGCACCCCGAGGAGGAGGGCGAGCCGGTCACCCGCATGGCACCGCGCGCCCTGCTGATCCCGCCCGGCTTCCCCGACTTCATGTCGCGGACACGGGTCGTCCGGCCCGGCGCTCTGGAGCTGGAGGGGCGCGCCTGGTCCGGGCGGGCGCCGGTGTCACGGGTGGAGATCAGCACGGACGGGGGACGCGGTTGGGGCGAGGCCAAGGTCGAACCGGCGGGCGCGCATCGCTGGGCCTGGCGCCGGTGGCGCTTCGCGTGGACGGCCGTGCCCGGCGACCATGTCCTGATGGCACGGGCCGCCGACGCCGAGGGCGGACCCAGCCCCTGGGCCAGCCCTGGAACCGGGGCGGGTTCACCAACAACCTCGTCCAACAGGTACCCGTCGTGTGCCTGGAGTCCGGGAGCTGAACGGAACAGGCGGAGCGCCTCAGTCGCCGGTCCCCTCCGCGAGGGTGTGCGCGACGAGGGCGTTGGCGTGACCGTGCCCCAGGCTGTGCTCGGTCTTCAGCCAGTTCACGAGTTCCATGTGCTTGGTCAGCGGCGAGGAGCGGATGAGGTCCTTCCACTCCGCGATCGGTCGGCCGTACTTCTTCTCGATGGAGGGGAAGTAGCCGGCAGGGCCCTTCACGGTGGCGGTCATGTCGATGATCCTCTCTGTCCGTTGCTCTGGGTCGGTCGCCTTGTGCCGGTGTCGTCGCTGATATGACCGAGAGGCGCCGGGTGAATCATCGGCCGACGCGTGTGCTCCGCGTCACATCGTGCGGCCTGTGCGGGCGACGGCCGAACGGCTCCGCCCGGCGCCGGGAGTTCGTGAGCAACGGCGGGTTCATCGCCAACGGCGGATTCATCGCCGGCGGCGGTGCGGCGCCCGGACCACCACCCGGCCGTGGGTCTTCTGGCCGACCGGTTCCACGCGCAGGATCACCGGCGTGTCGGAACTCGTCCGAGATCAGCGGCGCGTCGGGGGAGTACGGGCCGCCGTCAGGGGTCCGTCAAGGATGCCCGTACGGCCGTTAGGGACCCGTCAAGAGCGGCTGTTTCCCGCTCGAACGGCGTTCTCCTCTAGGTGTCCGACGTACTTCCGCACCTCATCCAGGA
Source organism: Streptomyces ossamyceticus (assembly GCF_001418475.1). Taxonomy (GTDB): domain Bacteria; phylum Actinomycetota; class Actinomycetes; order Streptomycetales; family Streptomycetaceae; genus Streptomyces; species Streptomyces ossamyceticus. The sequence goes on from NZ_LIQX01000741.1 coordinate 4,609, forward strand.
GTTCGCGATGGCCGATGTGGCCTTCGTCGTCACCACGATCGCGGTGTTCGCGCTGGTGGCTCTCGTCGCCAGGGGGGTGACGAAGCTGTGACCGCCGAGAACGCCGTCGGCCTGGTCGTGGCCGTCGCCCTGCTGGGATATCTCGTCCTCGCCCTGATCTTCCCGGAGAGGTTCTGACCAGCGCCATGGGTCCCGTACTCGCCGGTGTGCTCCAGCTGCTCGCCCTCATGGGCGCGCTGGCTCTCGCCTACATACCGCTCGGCAACTACATGGCCAAGGTCTACTCCTCCGACAAGCACTGGCGGGTCGAGAAGTGGATCTACCGGAGCATCGGTGCCCATCCCGACACCGAGATGCGCTGGCCCGCGTACCTGCGCGGCATCCTCGCCTTCTCGGTGGTCGGGGTCCTCTTCCTCTATCTCCTCCAGCGGCTGCAGGGCGTGCTGCCCGGCTCGCTCGGCTTCGACTCGGTCAGCCCGGCGCAGTCGTTCAACACGGCCGTGTCCTTCGTGACCAACACCAACTGGCAGTCGTACTACGGCGAGCAGACCATGGGCCATGTCGTGCAGACGGCCGGTCTCGCCGTGCAGAACTTCGTCTCGGCGGCCGTCGGCATCGCGGTGGCGGTGGCGCTCGTCCGCGGGTTCGCCCGCTCCCGCACCGGTGAGCTGGGCAACTTCTGGTCGGACCTGGTGCGCGGTGTGACCCGCATCCTGCTGCCGGGCGCGTTCGTCGCGGCGGTCGTGCTGGTGGCGTGCGGTGCCCTCCAGAACTTCTCCGGCATCCACGAGGTCGGCCAGTTCATGGGCGGCTCCCAGCAGTGGAACGGCGGTGCGGTCGCCTCGACGGAGGCCGTCAAGGAGCTGGGCACCAACGGTGGCGGCTACTTCAACGCCAACTCGGCCCACCCGTTCGAGAACCCGACGCCCTTCACCAACCTCTTCGAGATCTTCCTGCTGCTGGTCATCCCGTTCTCGCTGACCCGCACCTTCGGTGTGATGGTCGGCAGCGTGCGGCAGGGGTACGCGATCCTCGCCACCATGGCGACCATCTGGGTCGGCTTCGTCGCCCTGATGATGTGGACCGAGTTCGCCCACCACGGCCCGGCGTTCGAGATCGCCGGCGGCGCGATGGAGGGCAAGGAGGCCCGCTTCGGTGTCGGCGCCTCGTCGATCTTCGCCGTGTCGACCACGCTCACCTCGACCGGCGCCGTGAACTCCTTCCACTCCTCCTTCACCGGTCTCGGCGGCGGCATCACGCTGCTGGGCATGCAGCTGGGCGAGATCGCGCCCGGCGGCACCGGTTCGGGCCTGTACGGAATGCTGATCATGGCGACCATCGCGGTGTTCATCGCCGGGCTGATGGTCGGCCGCACCCCCGAGTACCTGGGCAAGAAGATCGGCACCCGCGAGATCAAGCTCGCCGCCTGCTACATCCTCATCACCCCGGCCCTGGTCCTCGTTCTCACCGCCGTCTCCATGGCCCTGCCGACCCCGCCGAACTCCATGCTCAACTCCGGCGCGCACGGCTTCTCCGAGGTGCTGTACGCCTTCACGTCCGCCGCCAACAACAACGGCTCGGCCTTCGCCGGTCTGAACGCCAACACCGACTGGTACAACACCATGACCGGACTCGCGATGCTGCTCGGCCGCTTCCTGCCGATGGTGTTCGTACTCGCGCTGGCCGGTTCCCTCGCCGAACAGAAGCCGGTCCCCGCCACGGCGGGCACCCTGCGTACCGAGAAGCCCCTGTTCACCGGCGTGTTGGTCGGCGCCATCCTCATCATCACCGGTCTGACGTACTTCCCGGCGCTCGCGCTGGGCCCGCTGGCCGAGGGGCTGGCGTCATGACCAGCCGTACCGAAAGCGAAGACATGTCCACAGCCACCCCGACCCGGGCGCCGCACGGCGACGTACCCACCGGGCACAGGACCGCCGAGGGCCGGGCCGGTGCCGGCCTCTTCGACCCCGGGCAGCTCGTCAGGTCGCTGCCGGACGCCTTGCGCAAACTCGACCCACGGGTGATGGTCAAGTCGCCCGTGATATTCGTGGTGTGGAGCGGCTCCGTGCTGACCACGGTGTTCTCCTTCACGGACCCCGGCGACCTGTTCGGCTGGACCATCAGCGCCTGGCTGTGGCTGACTGTCGTCTTCGCCAACCTGGCGGAGGCCGTCGCCGAAGGACGCGGCAAGGCGCAGGCCGACACCCTGCGCAGGGCCAAGACCGACACCGTCGCGCGACGGCTCCTCGACGGCGGCGCGGAGGAGCGGGTCCCCGGCACGGACCTGAGGATCGGCGACCTCGTGGTCTGCGAGACCGGTGACGTCGTCCCCGGTGACGGCGACGTCGTCGAGGGCGTCGCGTCCGTCGACGAGTCGGCGATCACCGGCGAGTCGGCCCCGGTCATCCGCGAGTCCGGCGGCGACCGCTCCGCCGTCACCGGTGGCACCAAGGTCCTCTCCGACCGGATCGTCATCAGGATCACGACGAGGCCCGGCGAGACGTTCATCGACCGGATGATCAACCTCGTCGAGGGCGCGGCCCGGCAGAAGACACCCAACGAGATCGCGCTGAACATCCTGCTGGCGTCCCTCACCATCGTGTTCCTGCTGGCGGTGGCGACCCTGCCGCCGTTCGCCGACCACGCGGGCACCCAGCTGACGATGGTCGTGCTGGTGGCGCTGCTGGTCTGCCTCATCCCCACGACGATCGGCGCGCTGCTCTCCGCGATCGGCATCGCCGGCATGGACCGGCTGGTCCAGCGCAATGTGCTCGCCATGTCCGGGCGCGCCGTCGAGGCCGCCGGGGACGTCTCCACGCTGCTGCTCGACAAGACCGGCACCATCACGCTCGGCAACCGTCGGGCCGCCGAGTTCGTGCCGGTGGGCGGCGCGACCGAGGCCGAGGTCGCCGACGCCGCCCAGCTCTCCTCGCTGGCCGACGAGACACCCGAGGGGCGGTCCGTCGTCGTCCTGGCGAAGGAGCGGTACGGGCTGCGCGAGCGGCACCGCGGCGAACTGGTGCACGCCGAGTGGATCGCCTTCACCGCCCAGACCCGCATGTCGGGCGTCGACGTGGACGGCCGGAAGGTCCGCAAGGGCGCGGCGGGCGCGGTCACCGACTGGGTCCGGGAGCGGGGCGGGACGGTCGCCGAGGACGCGCAGAGCGCGGCCGACCGCATCGCCGCGGCCGGCGGCACCCCGCTGCTGGTCGCCGTGGAGGACACCGACGGCGCCCGCGCGCTGGGCGTCATCCACCTGAAGGACGTCGTCAAGGACGGTATGCGGGATCGGTTCGCGGAACTGCGCCGCATGGGGATCAAGACGGTCATGATCACGGGCGACAACCCGCTGACCGCGAAGGCGATCGCCGAGGAGGCAGGCGTCGACGACTTCCTCGCGGAGGCGACCCCCGAGGACAAGATGGCCCTCATCAGACGGGAGCAGGCCGGCGGCAAGCTCGTCGCGATGACCGGCGACGGCACCAACGACGCGCCCGCGCTGGCCCAGGCGGACGTGGGTGTCGCCATGAACACCGGGACGTCGGCCGCCAAGGAGGCCGGCAACATGGTCGACCTCGACTCCGACCCGACCAAGCTGATCGAGATCGTCGAGATCGGCAAGCAACTGCTCATCACCCGGGGCGCGTTGACGACGTTCTCCATCGCCAACGACGTCGCGAAGTACTTCGCGATCATCCCCGCGCTGTTCGCGGCCGTCTATCCGGGCCTCGACAAGCTCAACATCATGGCCCTGTCCTCACCGGACTCCGCGATCCTCTCCGCCGTCGTCTTCAACGCGCTGATCATCCTCGCGCTGGTGCCGCTGTCCCTGCGGGGTGTGCGGTACCGGCCGATGAGCGCCGACCGGATGCTCCGCCGCAACCTCACCGTCTACGGCATCGGCGGACTGATCGCCCCCTTTGTCGGCATCAAGCTCATCGACCTGCTCATCTCCCTGATCCCCGGGCTGTGATCCCTGAAAGGCGTGCTGTCCGCCATGAACAACTCCTTGTCGAACACGGGCCGGTTGCTGGGGGCGGGGCTCAGGGCCCTGCTGGTGCTGACCCTGGTCACGGGCGTCATCTACCCGCTCGCCGTCACCGGCGTCGCCCAGGCGCTGTTCCACCACAAGGCGAACGGCTCGGAGATCTCGTACGACGGGAAGGTCGTCGGTTCCTCGCTGATCGGCCAACAGGGCTACAGCCTCGACTACTTCCAGCCCCGTCCGGCGCGCGGTCTCGGTGAGAACTCGGTCAACACCCGGTACACGCTGATCCTCTCGGGCGCGACCAACCTCTCCGCCGACAACAAGAAGCTCATCGCGTCGGTCGAGGAGGCGAAGGCGAAGGTCGTCAAGGACAACTCCGTGCCCGGCCACACCGTCGAGCCGTCCCAGGTCCCGGCAGACGCGGTCACCTCCTCCGGCTCCGGCCTCGACCCCGACATCTCCCCGGCCTACGCCGACCTCCAGATCCACCGGGTCGCCGAGAGGAACGGCCTGACCGTCGCCCAGGTGCGGAAGCTGGTCGACGAGCACACCGAGGGCCGCACCCTCGGCTTCATCGGCGAGCCCCGGGTGAACGTCCTCGAACTCAACATCGCGCTCAAGGAACTCCTGGCCAAGAGCTGACAGCAACAGCCGACAACAGGAAGGCGCTCACCGATGACCCGGGTGCTGGTCGTGGAGGACGACCCCCAGCTCGTACGCGCGCTCGTCATCAACCGGCGGGCCCGCCACTACGAGGTCGACGCGGCCCCCGACGGGACCACCGCACTCCGACCGGCGGCCGCACACCGGCCCGACGTGGTCATGCTCGACTCGGGCTGCCCGACATGGACGGCGTCGACGTCATCAGGGCCCTGCGCGGCAGGACCCCCGTCCCCATCCTCGTGCTGTGCGCGCGGACGGCCTCCGAGGACAAGGCCGCGGCGTTCGACGCGGGCGCCGACGACTACATCACCCAACCGTTCGCCATGGACGCGCTGACGGCCCGGTTGCGCTCCGCCGCCCGCCGCCCACCGCCCGCCGCCCGCCGCAC
>NZ_LIQX01000742.1 GCF_001418475.1 Streptomyces ossamyceticus
TCCCCGGACCGCCCTCTCCCGCCATCCACTCGAACCGGCCGCCCGCTCCTGGCTCGCCGACGCGGAGGCACGGATCGCCGCCCGGCCCGCCGCCGTGCGAGCCCTGTTCCCCGCCGCCCGCAGACACTGCGGACGCGCCCGACTGGACGCCCACTGGACCGCCGACGAGGCAGCCCGTGCCGTCCTGCTCACCGCCCTGCCCCTCACCGGCGCGTCCCTCGCCGCCGAACTCGCGGGCCTCTTCCGCCACGGCGACCCGGCCGAGCAACGGGCCGTCCTGCGGGCCCTGCCCCTCCTCGACGCCTCCACCGAGGCCGACGGCGAGCCCCTCGCCGACCTCGCCCTCCCCCTCGTCCGTGAGGCGCTGCGCGGCAACGACAGCCATGTCATCGAGGCCGCCCTCGGACCGTACGGCGCGGCCCGGCTCCCCGACGCCGAGTACCGGCAGGCCGTGCTCAAGTGCGTCTTCCAGGAGATCCCGCTGGACCGGATCGCCGGGCTCGACACCCGAACCGACGCCGAACTCGCGCGCATGCTGGCCGACTTCGTGCATGAACGGGTCGCCGCCGGCCGGGACGTCCCGCACGACATCTGGCCCGTGGTCCGGGCCCACCCCGCCCGCGCCGCCCTCGTCGAACGGCTCACCGACGAGACACGGGCCGCCGTGCAGGAACGCCGCGAGGCCGCCGTACGCGCGCTGAAGGAACTCCAGTAGCCCCGCGCGGGACACCACCCAACTCGCCCCGCTCCCCGAAGAACCCGAGGAAGCCAGTGCGTATCTTCGACCCCCACATCCACATGACCTCCCGCACCACCGACGACTACGAGGCGATGCACGCGGCCGGGGTCCGCGCGGTCGTCGAGCCGGCCTTCTGGCTCGGCCAGCCCCGCACCTCGCCCGAGAGCTTCTACGACTACTTCGACGCGCTGCTGGGCTGGGAGCCTTACCGGGCCGCCCAGTTCGGCATCCAGCACTTCTGCACCATCGCGCTCAACCCGAAGGAGGCCAACGACCCGCGCTGCCGGCCCGTCCTGGACGAACTGCCCCGCTACCTGGCCAAGGACCGCGTCGTCGCGGTCGGCGAGATCGGCTACGACTCCATGACACCGGAGGAGGACGAGGCGCTCGCCCTCCAGCTGCAACTCGCCGTGGAACACGGCCTGCCCGCGCTCGTGCACACCCCGCACCGCGACAAGGCCACCGGCACCCGCCGCACCCTGGACGTCGTACGGGAGTCGGGCATCGCCCCCGAACTCGTCGTCCTCGACCACCTCAACGAGCTGACCGTCGGCATGGTCCTCGACAGCGGCTGCTGGGCCGGGTTCTCGATCTACCCGCGGACCAAGATGAGCGAGGACCGCATGGTCGCCGTTCTCCAGGAACACGGCACCGACCGCGTCCTCGTCAACTCGGCCGCCGACTGGGGGCGTTCGGACCCGCTCAAGACCCGCAGGACCGCCGACGCGATGCTCGCCGCAGGCTTCGACGACGACACCGTGGACAAGGTCCTCTGGCGCAACCCCGTCGGCTTCTACGGACAGAGCGGCCGACTGGACCTCGACGAGCCCAAGCCCGACGAGGAGTCGAGCTTCCAGGGCAACTCCGTCCGCCGCGGCGGAGAGTGAG
>NZ_LIQX01000743.1 GCF_001418475.1 Streptomyces ossamyceticus
GGGTTCTTGGAGTCGCGGATGTGGATGGTGTGGGGGGTGGTGGCTATCTCTACGCAGTCGCCATCGCCGCTGCTGCTGTAGCTCGACTTGTGCCAGGTGAGGGCGACCTCTACGCAGTCGTCGCCGTCCGCGCTGCTGTAGCTGCTTTTGAACCAGGACAGTTCGCTGGTGCTCATAAGTCCCCTCGCATCCGCTGCAACAGGCTCACCGAGTCCGGGATGGTGAGTGCCTGTGAACGCATCCTGGCATAACGGCTTTGCAGGATGCTGATCTCCTTCGCGTCGACGACCAGCATCCCGCCACGCTGGCCTTCGCAGTAGGCGAACCAGCGGTTCTCGGGGGTCTCAAGCAACCGGATGGGGCCAGCCAGCCCGGCATGTGACTCGCGGAGGAGTGGCATGACCTGGATCTCTACGTTCCGCTGTTCGGCGATCTTCAGCACGTGGTCGAGGAGTTCACGTGTGACGTCGCCTCCTCCCGTCTGCCGCAGAAACAGCTGCTCCTCCAGGATGAAGCTGAACGCCGTGTTGGGCCGCTCCCGCAACAGCCGCTGTCGTTCCGCCCGAGCCGTCCACTGCGCCTCGATCTCGTCGTCGGTCAGGAGCGGCAGCCGATCCTCGAACAGAGCCCTCGCGTACGCCTTCGTCTGCAACAAGCCCGGAATCATGCGGCACTCGTACGTGTAGAGGGTGATCGCAGTCGCCTCCAGCCCCGCCCACTTCCGGAACCACGCTGCCAATCCCGGCTGTCGCCCCAGGTGCTGTGCCGCCGCGAGCAGCGCCCGCGTTCCTCCCAGCGCCCGGTCCACCCCCTCCACGAACGCCGTGTCCGGTAGGCGGCGGCCCTGCTCCACTGACGCCACCATGTGCTTGGAGTAGCCGATGGACTCGGCCAACTGCTCCCGGCCCAGGCCCGCGTGCTCGCGCAGGGCCTGGACCATCGCCCCGAACGTCCGCAGACTGTCGGAGACCTCCGGCTCGCCGCTCCCGCCCAGTACCGCCATGTCGCTGTTGTCGGCCCCCATCGGCCACCTCCCGCGCGCCCGCCCACCAGACCACACCGCTCAACGCGCATCGTCACGTCACGTCACCACTACTGTCCAGTGAGTCACGACGTACGCTGCGTGAGCGTACGCGGTGTTCCGGTGGCCAAACGGCCCCCGCCGCGGCCAGATTGTTGGGCATGACCGCACCACCCTCTGCTCAACCCACCGCCACGGCGCCCTCGTTCACGCGCCGCTTCAGCTCGACCCCGCTCGGCGCCCGGCTCGCGAGGCGCACCACGCTGAGCGCCCTGAACGCCTGGGGCATCCCGTACGGCTCCGACGTCTCCGAGCGCGCGGCCGTCGTCGTCGCGGAACTCGCGGCGAACGCCGTGACGCACGGCCGCGTGCCGGGACGGGACTTCGAACTGAGGCTGTCCCTGCCCACCGGCTCGCTCCGTATCGAGGTCACCGACACGCGGGGTGACGGCCGGCCCCCGGGCCCCGGTGCCGTGCGCGCCGCGGGTCCGCTGGACGAGTCGGGGCGGGGGATGGCGCTCGTCGAGGCGCTGGCCGACCGCTGGGAGGTACGGGAGCGGACGCCGCCCGGCAAGACCGTGCTGGTGGAGATCGACGTGCCGGGGTGGCTGGCGCTGATGCGGCGGCTGGCGGTGGCGAGGCCGCCGAAGAGACGCCGTTAGCGCGCCGCCGTATGCCCGTCAGTGCCGGAGGTTCCGGTCGGGCCGGTTCAGGACGCGGGTGGGGGCCTCGGCCCGAGTGGGT
>NZ_LIQX01000744.1 GCF_001418475.1 Streptomyces ossamyceticus
CAGGCCCCGGCCGTGTTCGGCTTCGTCGTCCTGGTGCTCGGCCTTGGGGGCCGTGCCGGTTCCTCCGCCGTCCGTCACCGACAGTGCGATCACCTGCCGGGTCACCGCGAGGGCCAGGTGGAAGCTGCCGGATTCCATTCCGCTGGCCGTGTGGAGGATCGCGTTCGCGCTCAGCTCGCTCACGATCAGCTCGGCGTCCTCGGCCAGGGGTGATCCGCGCAGGATGTCGCGGGTCCAGCGGCGGGCCCGGCTCACCTCTTCCGGAAATCCTGGGCAAGTGAGTCCCCAGACCCGCGCACTGCTCGTATACTCGTGCATACAAGTTCCTTCATGCTGGTAGGCCGCCATGTGCAGCGGGTTCGGGCTAGATGAGTTTCACGCCGTCGTGGGCGCGGATGGCCGGCGGGGATGCGGCGTCGAGTGCGTCCAGGACGCGGATCGCGTATGCCTCGTCGGCAAGCTCGGTGACTTCTTCACGGGTGGCCCAGCGCAGTGCGCGGGTCTCGTCGCCGGTGGTCGGCGTGCCGTCGGCCGCTTCGCAGCGGAAGACGAGCGAGACGATCAGGCCCGTCATGTTCTTGTAGACGCCGGTCAGGGTCACGGGAAGTGCGATCTTGATGCCGGTCTCTTCGTGGACTTCGCGCTGGAGGGCTTCGGGGAGGGTTTCCTCGCGTTCGAGGACTCCGCCCGGGGGTTCCCACTTGCCGTTGTCACGGCGTTTGATCAAAAGGGCCCGGCCCTGGTCGTCGACGATGACTCCGGCGACGCTCACGGAGTGCGGACGGTCAGTGCTCACGTTCCTCGGCCCTCTCGGCTGGCTAGGCTCTCCACCGTAGCAACAACAATCGCCCACTCGTCTAGATATCTAAAGGAGTACACGTGCCCTCTCTTCCTTCCGGCCTCCTCGGCGATCTCGACCCCACGAGCGATCGTGCGGTCTTTCGGCAGATCGCCGACCAGCTGCGCGAGGCCATCGACCGTGGGCGGTTCAAGGAGGGCGAGAAGCTGCCCTCGGAAGCGGAACTCGTCGATCACTACGGGGTATCCCGGATGACAGTCCGAAACTCCTTCTCCGTCCTCCAAGGCGAGGGTCTCGTGCACGCCGAGCACGGCAAGGGCGTCTTCGTCCGGCCCCGGCCACCCGTGCGGCGACTCGCCTCCGACCGCTTCTCCCGGCGCCACCGGGAACAGGGCAAGGCGGCCTTCATCGTCGAAGCGAACGCCGCCGGCAGTCACCCCCAGGTCGACAGTCTTGAGGTCAAGGAAGAGAAGGCCAGTCAGGACGTCTCGGCCCGGCTGGGGTCCGTGCGGCGGGTGCTGGCTCGTAGGCGCCGGTATCTCCTCGACGGGCGGCCGGTCGAGTTCGCCACCTCGTATCTCCCGCTCGACATCGCTCGCGGTACGCCGATCGCCGAGCCGAACCCCGGACCCGGCGGGATCTACGCCCGGCTGGAGGAGCTGGGCCACCGCCTCGACCACTTCGAGGAGGAGATCCGCGCCCGGATGCCTTCGCCCGCCGAGGTGAAGACGCTCCGACTGGCCTCCGGTGTACCCGTCATCCACCTGATCCGCACCGCCTTCGACGCGGAGGGGCGGGCCGTG
>NZ_LIQX01000745.1 GCF_001418475.1 Streptomyces ossamyceticus
GGGTCTGCGGGGTGCGGGGTCCGGGGGTGGATTCGAGGGTTGAGGGTTCGTCGGGTGTCCGAGCGGTGAGACAGGAGCAATGGGGGGTGACGCTCCTGTTCTCGCCTGTCATCATGTGCCGGTGCATACGTCTCAGAGCAGCAAGGGGCAGAGCGGGCGCATGGGGCTGGGGCTCGCGCTCGTGTCCGCGTTCGCCTTCGGCGGGTCCGGCCCCGCGGCCAAGCCACTCATAGAGGCGGGCCTCGACCCGCTGCACGTGGTGTGGCTGCGGGTCGCGGGCGCCGCGCTGGTCATGCTGCCGCTGGCCGTGCGGCATCGGGATCTGGTGCGGCGGCGGCCCGCGCTGCTCGCCGGGTTCGGGCTGCTCGCCGTGGCCGGTGTGCAGGCCTTCTACTTCGCGTCCATTTCCCGGATCCCCGTCGGGGTCGCCCTCCTCGTCGAGTACCTCGCTCCCGCGATGGTGCTCGGGTGGGTGCGGTTCGTGCAGCGGCGGCCGGTGACCCGGACCGCCGCCGTGGGGGTCGTCCTCGCGGTCGGGGGACTCGCCTGCGTCGTCGAGGTGTGGGCGGGGCTGAGCTTCGACGTGCTGGGCCTGCTGCTCGCGCTCGGCGCCGCCTGCTGTCAGGTCGGGTACTTCGTCCTCTCCGACCAGGGGAGCGACGCGGGGGACGAGGCGCCGGATCCCCTCGGCGTCATCGCCTACGGACTGCTCGTCGGCACGGCGGTGCTCACCGTGGTGGCCCGGCCCTGGGGCATGGACTGGTCGGTGCTCGGGGGGAGCGCCCACATGGACGGCCGACCGGTGCCGGCCTGGCTGCTGCTCGGGTGGGTCGTGCTGATCGCCACGGTGCTCGCCTACGTCACCGGGGTGGTGAGCGTACGGCGGTTGTCCCCGCAGGTGGCGGGTGTTGTCGCGTGTCTGGAGGCGGTCATCGCGACCGTGCTCGCCTGGGTGCTGCTCGGTGAGCATCTGTCGGCGCCGCAGGTCATCGGCGGGGCGGTCGTCCTGGTGGGGGCGTTCGTGGCGCAGCGGTCCGTGCCGGGGAAGGGGGCGGCCGGAGCGGCTGAGGTCGTGGCGTCCGGCGGGGAGGCTGTCGAGCGGGGCGAAGTGGCCGCCGGCCGCCGTTGACGGTGGGCGGGGGAGCGGGCCGAGGGGTGGTTGTGGTGGTGCGCGTGGCCCCGGTGCGTCCCTCGGTCCTGGCTCGTCCTTCGGTCCTGGCTCGTTCTTCGTGCTTGGTTCGTCCTTCGTGCTTGGTTCGCTGTTCGTGCTTGGTTCGCTGTTCGGGTGGGGTCAACTCGCCGGTGGCCAGATGCCCCGGCGGTTCAGCTGGTGGGTGCGGGCTGCCGCGTCGCCCGGGCTGCCCCGAGTCGTGAGGCCGGCCACGATGCGGTCCTGGACCTCCTCGGGGCGGTGGGCGGCGTACTTGAACTTGGCGCGCACAGAGGTCACTTCGAGACGCAGGCCCCGGATGCCGGGGAGCAGGCGGCCGTAGGGCGCCTCGTCGGCGGTCGCCGTGGCGGAGCCGCCCTCCGGCTGGAAGTGGGCCAGTTGGCGGTTGAGGAGAGCGGCCTTCTCCACCGGGTCGTCGATGACGTGCGCCGTACAGCGGAGCTGGACCGCCGCGTAGAAGCTGGTCGGAGTGCCGTGGTCCGGCGGGGCGTCCGGCGGCGCCTGCCAGGGGCCGGGGATGTAGACGTAATCGTCCACGACGCTCAGCAGGACGTCGGGCGCGGCCTCCAGTGCCGGCCACAGCGGATTCGGGCGGGCCAGATGGGCGAGCGCGACACCGTGTTCACCCTCGTCGGGGTCGTAGGAGAAGTGCATCGGCTGGACGTGGGGCGGGTCGCCGGGCAGGCCGTTGACGGCGAGCTGGCCGAAGTCGTGGGCGCCGAGCCAGCGCCTCCATTCGCTGTCGTCGCGCGGGGCGTCCCAGGGGTGGATCAGCATCACAGGCTCTTGAGGTACTCGGGGAGTTCGACGCCGGGCGCCAGGTCGGGCGACGGGATCGGAGCCTCGTACCCCTTCCGCAGGGGGACGACACCGGCCCAGTGGGGGAGCGTGAGGTCCTCGGGTTCGTCGTTGACGCCGCCGGTACGGGCCTTGGCGGAGACCTCGTTCAGGTCGAGCTTGATCACGGCGGTCGCGGCGGACTCCTTGGCGTTGGCGGGCCGGGAGTCCCGCGAGCGGCCGGGGACGGCGTGGTCCACGAGCGCGTCCAGGGCGATCCGACGTTCCTCCGGGTCGGTGACCGGGTGGGCGAGGCCGTGCACGACCACGGAGCGGTAGTTGATCGAGTGGTGGAAGCCGGAGCGGGCCAGGACCAGGGCGTCGACGTGGGTGACCGTCAGGCACACCGGGAGGCCGGGGTCGGCCTTACCCGTCATCCGCAGCGGACGCGACCCGGTCGAACCGTGCACGTACAGCGTCTCGCCGACCCGGCCGTACAGCGTGGGCAGCACCACCGGCGCGCCGTCCCGGACGAAGCCCAGGTGGCAGACGTACCCCTCGTCGAGTATCGCGTGCACCGTCTCCTTGTCGTACGAGGCCCGGTCCGAGGACCGGGTGGGGACCGTGCGGTCGGTGGCGGCGTAGGCGGCCGGTGTCGGTGTCGTCGACTGCGGGGTCCCCGTCATTGCGCTCTCCATTGCACTAGTGCATAATCGGCTTTGTGCTAGGAGAATACACAATCGCTGGTCGGGGTGCAGCCGAGATCGCGGCCAGCGTGGAGCGCGCGGTGGGGGCCGGGGAGTTGGAGCCGGGTCAGCTGCTGCCTCCCATGCGGGAGTTGGCGGCACGGTTGGCGGTGAACCCCAACACGGTCGCGGCCGCCTATCGCACACTGCGCGAGCGTGGGGTCATCGAGACCGCCGGGCGGCGGGGGAGTCGTGTGCGGCCGAGGCCCGCCACCACCGGGCGTGAGTACATCCGGGTCGAGGTGCCGGACGGGGTGCGGATTGCCGTCCGCGAGGTCCGGACCCCGTCCGGCACCTCGACC
>NZ_LIQX01000746.1 GCF_001418475.1 Streptomyces ossamyceticus
GCGGCGGCCGCCCGGCTGGCCGTCGCGGGCCACCGGGTGGTGGTGTACGAGCGCACGACGGCCTACGGCGGTGCGGTGGGCCGGTACGAGCGCGACGGCTTCGCGTTCGACACGGGCCCGGCGCTGCTGCCCCTGCCCGCCGTCTACCGCGACCTGTTCCTGAAGACCGGCAAGGAGCCGCTGGAGAAGTGCGTCGACCTGGTCCAGGTGGACCCGGCCGCACGGCACGTCTTCGCCGACGGCACGAACCTGCTGCTGCCGAACGCCTCACGCGCGGGCGTGGTCGCCGCCCTGAACACGGCGCTCGGCTCGGGGGCGGGCGACCGCTGGGGCGACTTCCTGGTCCGGGCCCGCGAGGCCTGGGACCGCACCCGGCGGCCCCTCCTGGAGGAGCCGCTGTGGCCCGACTGGCAGGTCCTCGCCGAGCGCGAGCCCTATCCGGCGGTGCCCCACAAGCGGCTGCTGCGCACCCGCCGCGCCGGCACGCTCGCCGAGGTCGGCGCCCTGGAGCTGCGCGACCCCCGGCTGACGGCCCTGCTGGAGAGCCACGCCCTCGCGTACGGGCTGGACCCGCGCACCACCCCGGCGAGCGCGGCGGTCCTGCCCTACATGGAGCACGCCTTCGGCGTCTGGTACGTCCGGGGCGGCCTCCGGGAGCTGGCGCGGGCCGTGTACGAGCGGTGCCTGGCCCGGAAGGTCGAGTTCGTCTTCGGCGCCGAGATCACCGGGATCGTGGAGAAGGACGGCCGGGCGGCCGGGGTCGAGACCGCGGACGGGACGGTGGCCGAGGCGGACTTCGTGGTCGCCGGGGTCGCGCCCGAGGTCCTGGACGGGGCGGTGCGGCAGTCCGTCGTCCGGAGTGCCGGCGAGGTGCAGGCCCAGCGGGTGCGGACGAGTCGGCTGACCGTGCTGCTCGCGCTGCGCGGTGGCCGACCGGGGGGCACGGCGCACCGCACGGTGGTGCACGCGGAGGACCGCGGCGGCGAGTTGGAGCTGCTGTTCGGCGCTTCGTCGGGGATGGTCGCCCACCCCACGGTGACGGTGGTGCGCCCGGACGATCCGGCGTGGGTGCCGGACGCCGGGCACGAGGCGATCACGCTCAGCTCGGTGGTGCCTGCCCAACCCGACCGGGGATGGTCGGAGGCGGAGGTCTTCGAGCGGCATGCCCAGGCGGTGATCACCGCCGCGGAGCGGGCCGTGCCCGGCCTGCGCGACCGGCTCCTCTGGCACGAGGTGCAGACCCCCGCGGACATCGAGCGGACGACGGGTGCGACAGGCGGCGCGATCCCGGCCCCGGCGCTGGCGGCGGGCGACGGCCGCCTCCTGCAACCGTCCAACACCACGGCACTACCGGGCCTGTTCACGGTCGGCGGCTGGTCACACCCCGGCGGCGGCCTCCCGCACGCCGGCATGTCGGGCTCCCTGGTGGCGGGCCTGATCGTGGAGGGACCGAGCTTCCGCGGCTCCCAGTGAGAACCGACCGTCGGGAACGGCCGATGAACGCCGGTAGGACACAGCCGAGAACCGACCGTCAGAAACGGTACTGCTGGTCGTCGTACCCGTTGCCGTTCCCCTGGTACGGGTACGACTCGTCCGTCGGGAGATCCGACCCGAACGGGTCGTCGGTGTTGCGCTGTTGCGGGACCCAGACACCACCCGGCGGGGTCTCGCCGCCGTACCCGCCGTTGCCGTACTGGTCCTGCCCGTAGCCCTGCTGCCCGTGCCCCTGCTGACCGTAGGACGGGTCGTAGGAGCCGGTGGCGTCGTAGGTCTGGGTGCCGATGTACGGGTCGGAGTAGGCGGCGTACTGCTGCTCGGACTGGTCGTAGCCGTAGCCCTGCTGGTCGTAGCCGTAGTAGGCGAAGGCCTCGTCCTGGGCCTGGTCGGCGTTGGCGTAGGACTGGCCCGGTGCCGCCGCGTACGCGTTGTCCTCGCGGTAGACGCCGTAGGTGCTGGTGTCGTCGGGCATGGGCTCCGGCGAGTACACGGTGGCCGCCCCGGAGGGGGTGGACTTCGGGCGTACGAAGACGTCGTCGTCCCGGTCCAGCGGGTCGTCGTCCTGCTGGTACGTTCCGGCAGTCGAGGGCTGCAGGTCGGAGACCTCCAGGGCGGGGTCCTGACGCTCCGGTTCGCCGCCCCGGCGGCGCTTCTTGCCGGTCTTGCCGGGCTTGGCCGCGGGGGCCTCCGCATCCTCACCGGCGCGCGGGCGGACGGCCCAACCCGCCTCGAAGCCACGGCGGAACGACAGGGTCACATACGTCTGGCCGACCGCGAAGGCGATCGCGCCGAGGCCGATCACGATCACATTGGGCATCAGGACGCCGAGGACGACACAGAGGAACCCGGCGAAGGCGAGCAGCCTCCACCGCAACCGCGCCTTGTACTGCAGCAACACCTCACCCAGCAGCCACAACGCGACGACGCCGAACGCGATGTAGAGGACCGTCCAGCCCATGTACGCCCCTCTCCCTGTGGCCGCTACGCAGTGTGTCGTACGCGAGTGCGACCGGTCTAGGCCCTCGGTGGGTGGTGCAGGCCCAGGTTCTCGTAGATTTCCAGAGTCGCGGTGGAGTTGTTCAGGGTGATGAAGTGAAGTCCGGGGACTCCCTCGTCCAGCAGCCTCGCGCAGAACTCCGTGGCGAACTCGATGCCAATGGAGCGTACAGCGGCCGGATCGTCTTTGGCTGTGACGATCCGCTCTTTCAGGGCGTCCGGGATGGCCGCGTTGCTGAGTTGGGGCAGCCTTTCCAACATCTTCACGCTGGTGACGGGCATGACCTCCGGGATGACCGGAGTCTCGCAGCCGGCCTTCTCCACGGCGTCCCTCAGACGCAGGTACGAGTCCGGGTGGAAGAACATCTGGGTGATCGCGTAGTCGGCGCCGGCCCGGCACTTGTCCACGAAGTGGGCCACATCGGCGTCCCAGCCGGCGGACCGGGGGTGCATCTCCGGGAAGGCCGCGACGCCCACGCAGAAGTCACCCGACTCCTTGATGAGGTGGACGAGTTCGGCGGCGTACGTCAGGCCCTGCGGGTGCGGCACCCAGTCGGCCATGGGGTCGCCGGGCGGGTCGCCGCGGACCGCGAGCATATTGCGGATACCGGCGTCCGCGTACTGGCCGATGATGTTGCGCAGTTCGGCGATGGAGTGGTTGACGGCGGTCAGATGGGCGACCGGGGTGAGCGTGGTGTCGGCGGCGATCTGCTCGGTCGCCCGGACGGTGCCGGCGCGTGTGGAACCGCCCGCTCCGTAGGTCACGGAGACGAAGCTGGGGGCCACCGCCTCGACCCTGCGGAGGGCGTTCCACAGGTTCCGCTCGCCCTTCTCGGTCTTGGGGGCCCAGAACTCGAACGAGTACGTGGTCCTGCCCGTGGCGAGCATGTCCCGCACGGTCCGTGCGCGATCAGTCCTGGTGGAGGCGGTTCCTAGGGCCATAACCGCAGGTTAGTCAGGTCGGGCCCGTCCCCCAACCAGAGCACCCCCTTTTGTCCGCTTTATCGGGCCGGGTGTCCACGCCTTGGGACACACAGGGCGGCGTGCGGTGTCACCGGGCACGCAGGCGCTCGGCGAACGCCGCCGCCGCGGCCGCGGGGTCGTCGGCCTCGGTGATCGCGCGGACGACGACGACCCGTCGGGCGCCCGCGGCGACGACCTCGTCGAGGTTGCCGAGGTCGATGCCGCCGATCGCGAACCAGGGCCGGTCGGTGCCGAGGGCGGCCGTGTACCGCACGAGGTCGAGGCCGGGCGCGTGCCGGCCGGGCTTGGTGGGGGTGGGCCAGCAGGGGCCCGTGCAGAAGTAGTCCACGCCCTCCTGGGCGGCGGCCGCCGCGGCCTCCTCCTCGGAGTGTGTGGAGCGGCCGACGAGGACGTCGTCGCCGAGGATCGCGCGGGCGGCGGGCACCGGGAGGTCGCCCTGGCCGAGGTGCAGGACGTCGGCGCCGCCGCCCGGGTGGGCGGACCGCGAGGCGTGCGCCACGTCGGCCCGGTCGTTCACGGCGAGCAGCTTGCCGTGCAGGCGGCACTTCTCGGCGAACAGCTCCAGGAGCTCCAGCTCCCGTGCCGCCTCCATGCCCTTGTCGCGCAGCTGGACGATGTCCACGCCGGCGCCGAGGACCGCGTCCAGGAACTCCGGGAGGTCGCCCTGGCGCTCGCGGGCGTCCATGCAGAGGTAGAGACGGGCGCCGGCGAGCCGGGCAGCGGCGTCGGTCATTGGATGAGTCCCCCGTGGGCGGTGCCATGTCGGTGCGGCGTACGGCAGCCGGGGGCCCAGGCGGCCCCGCGGCTGCCGTACGCCGCACGGTGCTGTTCAGGTGGTGCGGTGGTACGGATCCTGCCGGTGGTGCGGCTTCTCAGCCTCCGGTGATCACACGGCGAGCGCCTGCGCGCGGCGCTTCACCTCCGTGCCGCGATTCTCGCTGAGGGCCTGGGCCGGCGTGCCGGGCAGGCTGGGGTCGGGAGTGAAGAGCCACTCCAGCATCTCTTCGTCGGTGAAGCCGTCGTCCTTGAGCAGCGTCAGGGTGCCGACCAGGCCCTTGACGACCCGGTCTCCGTCGATGAAGGCGGCGGGGACGTGCAGCGCGCGGTTCTCACCACGGCGTACGGCGATGAGCTGGCCCTCCTTGACCAGCTGCCGCACACGGGTCACCTCGACGCCGAGCATCTCGGCGATGTCGGGGAGGGTCAGCCACGCGGGGACGAGAGCATCGATCTTTGCGTCAATCTCGGTCACGTCACCAAGACTGCCATCTGGGACTGACAGTGGGTAGCCGAGCGGGGCCCTCCGGGGGGTGGCCCCCGCCACGGAGATCCATCGGAGGGGGCCGCCTAGGCCGTCGCCGCCTTCAGGGGCCTCGACGGGTCCGCGAGCAGGGCGGGGTTCATCGGGGTGCCCGACTCGATGAGGCGGCGGCCCTGGGCCAGGTCTCTCGGCCGGCCCACGGCGAGCAGGGCGACCAGGCGGTCCTCGCGCAGCCAGCACACCGTCCAGGCGGCGCCCGCGGGGTCCCCGCGCCGGACCATGGTGTCGGCGGCGGGGTGGTGCCCCGCGTACTGGACGAACCGGCCGAACTGCTCCGACCAGAAGTACGGGACGGGGTCGTAGGGCTCGGGCGTCTCGCCGAGGATGTTCGCGGCCACCGTGCGGGGGCCCTGGAGTGCGTTGTCCCAGTGGTGGACCAGGAGGCGCTCGCCGTAGCGGCCCGAGGGGAAGGAGGCGCAGTCGCCGACCGCGTAGACGTCCGGCGCGGAGGTGCGCAGGTGGTCGTCGGCGATCACCTCCCCGCGCGGGCCCAGTTCGATGCCGGAGTCCCTCAGCCAGGCCGTCGCGGGGCGTGCCCCGATGCCGACGACCACGGCACCGGCGGAGATCCGGGAGCCGTCGTCCAGGACGACCGTGCCCGGCTCTACGCGCTCCACGCGCGCGTGGGTCCGCAGCGTGGTGCCGCTGTCGGCGTACCAGGCGGTCATCGGCGCGGCCACCTCGGCGGGCAGCGCCCCGGCCAGCGGCCGGTCGGCGGCCTCCACGACGGTGACCGCGCAGCCCGCCTCCCGCGCGGCGGTGGCGAACTCGGCGCCGATCCAGCCGGCGCCCACGACGACGATGTCGTGCTGCTCGGCCAGGACGGGGCGCAGCCGCTCGGCGTCGTCCAGGGTGCGCAGCAGGTGCACGCCGGGCATGCCCTCCACGCCGGGCAGCCGGATCGGTTCGGCGCCGGTGGCGAGGACCAGGAGGTCGTACGGGACGGGTCCGGCGGCGGTGTCCAGTGCGTGCTCGCCGGGGCGGACGCCCAGGACCTCGCGGCCCAGTCGGAGTTCGATGCCGAGCGCCTCGAAGTCGACGTCGAACGCGGAGTCCTCGGCCTTGCCGAGCAGGACGGCCTTGGACAAAGGCGGCCGGTCGTAGGGCTGGTGGGGCTCGGCGCCGATCAGGGTCACCTCGCCGGGGAAGCCCTGTTCGCGCAGGGCGACCGCGGTCTGCACCCCGGCCATGCCCGCGCCCACGACGACGACCCGGCGCGCCGTCGTCCCTCCCGCTGCCCGTGTCTGCTCGTTCATCTGATCACCATAGACAACTGACGATCCGTCAGTCAGCGGTCGTGTGCCGTGACCTGCTCCACAGCGCCGTCCACCGTCCCGATCTGCTCCACCGTGCTCGTTCCGCTGCCCGGCCTCGACTCCCACTCCCAGGTCTCCTCCAGCCGCACTCGCCCGTCGGGCAGCTCGACCACCAGGGACACGCAGTGCCCCGACGCGGTCGTCCCGTCGGTCCGCAGCTGGACGTAACGGAAGTCCAGCCGGTCACCCTCACGGGTACCCAGGAGGTGGCCGCGTACGACCTCGCCGCCCGCGTAGTCGGCCCAGATCTCGCCGTCCTTCTCGTGGTACGCGAACCGGGTGCGGGTGCCGACCTGACCTGGGGCCTGGTCGGCAACGGGGGCGAGGACCAGTCCGTCGAGCGAGCGGGCCATGGCGGGAGGCTCCCTTACTGAGCGATACGGCACGGGCTAGGGTGGGCCACCGTAGAGCACTCGCGGGAGCCCGGACGCACCGGGCTGAGAGGGAGGCTGGCGGCCTCCGACCGTACGAACCTGATCCGGGTCATGCCGGCGAAGGGAGGGGCTGGACGCCCATGTCGCGTACGCACACCTCAGACGTCCTCGTCGTGGGGGGCGGGATCATCGGGCTGGTCACGGCCTGGCGGGCCGCCCAGCGCGGGTTCACCACCACCGTCGTGGATCCCGGGCCCGGCGGCGGGGCGGCCCAGGTCGCGGCCGGGATGCTCGCCGCGGTCACGGAACTGCACTACGGCGAGCAGACGCTGCTGGGGCTCAACCTGGAGTCCGCGCGCCGCTACCCCGACTTCGCCGCCGAGCTGACCGAGGCGACCGGCCTCGACCTCGGCTACCGCCGCTCCGGGACCCTCGCCGTCGCCCTCGACGCCGACGACCGGGCCCATCTGCGCGAACTGCACGCCCTGCAACGCCGTTCGGGCCTGGAGTCGGAGTGGCTGAACGGGCGCGAGTGCCGCCGTCTGGAGCCGATGCTGGCGCCGGGCGTGCGCGGCGGGCTGCGGGTCGACGGGGACCACCAGATCGACCCGAGGCGGCTCTCCAGGGCCCTCGTCACGGCCTGCGAGCGCGCCGGGGTCGTGTTCCACCGGGCCCGCGCCGAGGAGCTCTCCGTGGTGCGGGGACGGGCCGCCGGGGTCAGGGCCGACGACGGCACCGGGCTGAGCGCGGGGCGTGTCGTCCTGGCCGGGGGCAGCCACAGCGGGCGGCTCGCCGGCGTCCCCGACGACGTGCTGCCGCCGGTGCGGCCCGTGAAGGGGCAGGTGCTGCGGCTGACCGTGCCGAAGCGGTACGCGCCCTTCCTGACCCGGACCGTGCGCGCCGTGGTCCGCGGCAGCCACGTCTACCTGGTGCCGCGCGAGAACGGCGAACTCGTCGTCGGCGCGACCAGCGAGGAACTCGGCTGGGACACCACGGTCACCGCGGGCGGGGTGTACGAACTGCTGCGGGACGCCCATGAACTCGTCCCCGGCATCACCGAGCTCCCCCTCACCGAGACCCGCGCGGGACTGCGCCCCGGCTCCCCCGACAACGCCCCGCTCCTCGGCCCCACCGAACTCGACGGCCTGCTCCTCGCGACGGGCCACTACCGCAACGGGGTCCTCCTCACCCCGATCACCGGCGACGTCCTGGCCCATGTCCTGATCAGCGGCGAACTGCCCGAGGTCGCGCGGGACTTCACACCGCTGCGCTTCCGGGCCGGCGCGCCCAGGGAACTCTCGGAGCAGCCCGTATGAGCGCCGTGGACCGCGCCGACGCCCTGACCGTCCTCGTCAACGGGGAGCGTCGGCGTGTCGCCCCCGGCACCGCCCTCGACACGCTCGTAGGGACACTCGCCGCGTCGCCGTCCGGAGTCGCCGCCGCGCTCAACGAAACCGTCGTCCCGCGCGCGCAATGGCCGTCGACGCTCCTCTCCGAGGGCGACCGCGTCGAGGTCCTGACCGCCGTCCAAGGAGGCTGACCCATGGCAGACGACCCCTTCGTCCTCGGCGGTACGACCTACTCGTCCCGCCTGATCATGGGCACCGGCGGCGCCCCCAGCCTGGACGTGCTGGAGCGGGCGCTGGTGGCCTCCGGCACGGAGCTGACGACGGTCGCGATGCGCCGGGTGAACGCCGCCGTGCACGGCTCGGTGCTCTCGGTGCTCGACCGGCTGGGCATCCGGGTGCTGCCCAACACGGCCGGCTGTTTCACGGCCGGCGAGGCCGTGCTCACCGCGCGCCTCGCGCGGGAGGCCCTCGGCACGGATCTGGTGAAGCTGGAGGTCATCGCCGACGAGCGGACCCTGCTGCCGGACCCGATCGAGCTGCTGGACGCGGCGGAGACGCTGGTCGACGACGGTTTCACCGTGCTGCCGTACACCAACGACGACCCGGTGCTGGCCCGGAAGCTGGAGGACGTCGGCTGCGCCGCGATCATGCCACTCGGGTCGCCGATCGGGTCCGGGCTCGGCATCCGCAACCCGCACAACTTCCAGCTGATCGTGGAGCACGCGCGCGTACCGGTGATCCTGGACGCGGGGGCCGGTACGGCGTCGGACGCGGCGCTCGCGATGGAGCTGGGGTGCGCGGGTGTCATGCTCGCCTCCGCGGTGACCCGGGCGCAGGAGCCGGTGCTGATGGCGGCCGCCATGCGCAACGCGGTGGAGGCGGGCCGCCTCGCGCGCCGGGCGGGCCGCATCCCCCGGCGCCACTTCGCGCAGGCGTCGTCCCCCGGCGAGGGGCTGGCCCACCTGGACCCGGAGCGGCCGGCGTTCTGAGCGGCGGTTCCCCCGTCCGGGAGGGTCGGTCCCGCCTCCGCGAGCGCCGGTCCCCCGTCCGGGCGCGGGACGGTCACAGGTCTGCTGCAGTCCGTCCCCGTCGCCCCGGAACGTGTGGGGGTGTCCGTGGCGGCTCGTAGACTCACCTGCGTGGACACGACCCTTCAGGACCCGCTTGTCGGCCAGGTGCTCGACGGCCGGTATCGAGTCGAGGCGCGGATCGCGGTCGGCGGGATGGCCACGGTCTACCGGGCCGTGGACACCCGCCTGGACCGGGTGCTCGCGCTCAAGGTGATGCATCCGACCCTGGCCGCGGACGGTTCGTTCGTGGAGCGGTTCATCCGCGAGGCCAAGTCGGTGGCACGGCTCTCCCACCCGAATGTGGTGGGGGTCTACGACCAGGGCACCGACGGGTCGTACGTCTATCTGGCCATGGAGTACGTCGCCGGGTGCACCCTGCGTGACGTGCTGCGTGAGCGCGGCGCCCTGCAGCCGCGGGCCGCGCTGGACATCCTGGAGCCGATCCTCGCCGCCCTGGGCGCGGCCCACCGCGCCGGTTTCGTGCACCGCGACATGAAGCCGGAGAACGTGCTGATCGGGGACGACGGCCGGGTCAAGGTCGCCGACTTCGGACTGGTCCGCTCCGTGGACACCGTCACCAGCACCACGGGCACCGTGCTCGGCACCGTGGCCTATCTGGCTCCGGAGCAGCTGGAGCACGGCACGACCGACACCCGTGTCGACGTGTACGCGTGCGGGGTGATGCTCTACGAGATGCTCACCGGCGGCAAACCCCATGGCGGGGACACCCCCGCGCAGGTGCTCTACCACGCGCTGAACGACGACGTGCCGCCGCCGTCGGCCGCCGTGCCCGGTATGCCGTACGAGCTGGACGAGTTGGTCGCCTCGGCGACCGCCCGCCATCCGGAGCTGCGGCCGTACGACGCGGTCGCTCTCCTCGCGCAGACTCTGGAGGCGCGGTCCGCGCTGAGCGTCGAGCAGCTGGACGCGGTGCCGCCGCAGGCGAGAACGGCGGGGCACGACAACGCGGAGGACCGCACGAGCGTCATCCCGCGGTCGCTGACCGTGTCCCGTTCGGCGGGGCTCGACGGGATGAACCGCACGAGCCGGTTCGAGGCGTCCACGCCGCCGCCCCGGCGCACCGGTGGCGGCACCCCGCCCCGGCGGGGCCTGCTCGCGATCGTCGCCGCCGTGCTGCTCGTCCTCGGTGTGGGCGGGGGCATCTGGTACATCAACTCGGGCCAGTTCACCAAGGTCCCGGCGGTGCTGGCCCAGTCGGAGGCCGTCGCGACGAAGCGGATCCAGGGTGCCGGGCTCGACGTCAAGGTCGAGCGCGCGTTCAGCGACACCGTCAAGCGGGGCGAGGTGATCCGCACCGACCCGGAGCCGGGCGACCGCATCCGGGACAACGAGACGGTCACGCTGACGATCTCCAAGGGTCCGGAGACCGTGGCGCTGCCCGACCTGAAGGGCTACCGGCTGGACAAGGCGAAGGCCCGCCTCAAGAGCGACGGGCTGGAACCGGGCCTGGTGACGCGGGAGTTCAGCGACGAGGTCGTCAGGGGTCAGGTGATCCGCACCGAGCCGGGCGCCGGGACCAAGGCGTCCTCGGGTTCGGCGGTCGCGCTCGTGGTCAGCCGGGGTGCCCCGGTGGAGATCCCCGACGTGGCCGGCTCCTCGGTCGAGGACGCCACCGCCACGCTGGAGGACGAGGGCCTGAAGGTGGAGATCGCCTCGGAGCGGGTCAACTCCGAGTTCGACAAGGGCATGGTCGCCGAGATGTCCCCCGGCGCGGGCAAGCAGGCCGGGACGGGCGACACGGTCACGCTGACGCTGTCCAAGGGCCCCGAGATGATCGAGGTCCCGGACGTCGTGGGCGACAGCGTCGACGACGCCAGGCGGAAGCTGGAGGACGCGGGCTTCGAGGTCGACGAGGACCGGGGTCTGCTCGGCCTCTTCGGCGACGAGGTCAAGGGACAGTCGGTGGACGGCGGCGAGACGGCCCCCAAGGGCTCGACGATCACCATCGAGATCGGCTGACCCGGACCACCACGGCCGGGGCCCCACCATCGGGGCCCCCACGGCCTGGGCTCCCCACGACCTGTGCACCATGCTCGGGTCGGGGCCGCACGGTCTGCGCCCCCACGTTCGGGCCCCACCATCGGGGCCCCCACGTTCGGGCCCCACCATCG
>NZ_LIQX01000747.1 GCF_001418475.1 Streptomyces ossamyceticus
CTGCGTCATGACGTGAATACCTCGCAGCGGAAATCGGAAGGCGGGTGAGGGACGGCGGGGGAGGTCGACCGGGACACCGGTCCCCGGCTCATTTGCCGTAGGCCAGCATCAACTTCTCCTTCGACTCGTCCACGCCCGTCAGCAGGGTGGTGGAGATGTAGAAGCGCCCGTCCACGTAGTCGATGGCCTTCGAGTAGAAGGAACTCTCGATCTTCGCGGCGCTGTCCGGCATCTGCAGGAGCTTCGTCACCTTGGGCTTGGCGCCCGTGGTGGGGAACGACACGATCTGGCCGCCCTCGCCGCCGTACGTCGACTCCACGTACGCGATCAGCTTGGAGTTCTCGATCCTCACGGCCGACATGGCCGCGTCGGCGGGGGACTTGACCCGCCACTTCTCCTTGCCGGTGGACAGGTTGACCGCGACGATCTCGTTCGCGCCGTCCTTCGCCTCGGTCGGCAGATAGAGCGTGTCGGCGTCGGCCGCGATGCCGGAGCAGCCCTGGAGGTTGCGGGAGATGATCCCGGTGTCGCAGTCGGGCTTGAAGGAGCCCTTGACGTCGAGCTGCGAGCGGGTGGAACCGTCGGCCTCGAAGGCGGAGATGTTCCACTTCTTCTCGGCCTCGTTGCTGAGGTAGAGGACGAGCGGGTTCAGCGCGTACACGTGGTCGATCCGCCAGCCCTTGGGGATCTTCCGGGTCCACTTGGCCTTGCCGGTCTTCGGGTCGAGTTCCTGGACCTCGTCGTGCTGCTTGTCCTCGGAGCCGACCGCGCAGGAGGAGACGGCGACCAGCCGCGCTCCGCCCGCGAAGCCGCCCGGGTAGCAGGACTGGCCGTACTCCTTCTTGTCCCAGAGCTTCTTGCCGGTGTCGACGTCGTACGCGGTGCCGGACTGCGAGCGGCCCACCATGAGCGTGTCACCGGTGACGGACAGGCCGACACTGATGTTGCTGTCGAACAGGGCGCCCTTCTCCAGCTCGGCGGTCCAGCCCGTCTTCCCGGTGTCGAGGTCGATCTGCTGGAGCTGGTCGCACTCGGAGTCGTTGCTGGTGCCGCGCTTGGAGGCGACCACGATGTGGCCGTCGGCGGTCGGCTCCGGGGTGACCGTGCAGATCTTGCCCTTGAACTCGATGGGGTCCCAGGCCGGGTCGCCGCTCTGGACGTCGAACGCGAACAGCTGCTTGTACGCGGCCTTCACGGCGACCTTGTCGGTGACCCACAGGCCGGGGGCCTCCGCACCCGAACCGGGGGCGTCGGGGGCGCTCTTGTACCAGAGCACCTTCGCCTCGCCCGCCTTGCGGCCCTCGTTGAGGTCGGAGATGTCGAGGTCCTCGCCGCCGCCCCCGCTGCCGTCGCCCGGGTTGACGGGCGCGGACGGGGAGGAGGAGGTCTTGGGGTCGTCGGCGCCCTTGCTCGCGCTCTCCTTGGCGACCGGCTTCTTCTTGCCGTCGTCGTCACCGAGGCTCGTCACCGCGAACACGGTGCCGCCGATCACGAGGAGCGCGGCCACCGCCGCGCCGACCGCGAGGGCCGGCTTGCCCTTGAAGGGGTTCTTGGAGCCGCCGCCCGACGGAGGGGTGGGCGCGCCCGGGTACTGCCCCTGCGGATAGCCGTAACCGGGCTGCGGCGGCGGGGTGTAGGGCCCCGGCTGCTGCGCGTACGGGCCGGGCTGCTGGGCGTACGGGCCCGTCTGCGCGGGCGGTTGCTGCGGGTAGCCGTAGCCGGGGGTCGGCGTGGGCGGACCCTGCGGCGGAGGGGTCTGCGGATAGCCGTACGGCTGCTGCGGTCCGGGGTTCTGCGGAGCTCCGAAGCCGCCCTGAGGCGGCTGGTTGGGTGGCTGAGTCATCAGCGCGTTTCCCCCTGTTCGCTGCTTTCGAGCCACCCGTCGTCACGCGTGGTGTCGCTTCTCAGACTGTGTCAGTCGGCTCTTTCTATCACTGCGACACGACCGCGCACGGGGCCGGTCGCTCCCCTGTTCCCAAGGGAGAACCGCCCCGTAATGCCTCCGTTACGCTCCTTCACGCCCCCTTCACGGGACGCGCGTGCCTTGCCCCGCAAGGCTTCGGAGGCACTCGGGGCACGGAAGAACGCCGGGCGCGGGCAGCGCCCTTGAAGGGGCGCGGGGAACTGCGCGACGAGCCACCGACGAGCGACGCCCGGCATCGAACGGCAGCCCCGCGGCGAGGGCCCTCGGTCGCCCCGCTACGCGTCCTCGGCAAGTTCAAGCCAGCGCATCTCCAGCTCGTCCTTCTCTCCCGCCAACGCCCGCAGTTCCGCGTCGAGTTCAGCCACCTTGGCGAAGTCCGTGGCGTTGTCGGCGATCTGCGCGTGCAGCTTCGTCTCCCGCTCGGAGAGCTTGTCCAACTGCCGTTCGATCTTCTGGAGTTCCTTCTTCGCGGCGCGGGCGTCGGCCGAGGACACGGTCTTCTCCGAGGCCGAGGCGGCGGCCTTGGCGGCGACCGGCGAGGCCGCCGCGGCGGCCTCCTCCATGGCGTGACGCCGCTCCAGGTACTCGTCGATCCCGCGCGGCAGCATCCGCAGCGTGCCGTCACCCAGCAGAGCGAACACCCGGTCCGTCGTCCGCTCGATGAAGAACCGGTCGTGGGAAATGACGATCATCGAGCCGGGCCAGCCGTCGAGGAGGTCCTCCAGCTGGGTGAGGGTCTCGATGTCGAGGTCGTTGGTGGGCTCGTCGAGGAACAGGACGTTCGGCTCGTCCATCAGCAGCCGCAGCAGCTGGAGCCGCCGCCGCTCACCGCCGCTGAGGTCGCCGACCGGCGTCCACTGCTTCTCCTTGTTGAACCCGAAGGTCTCGCAGAGCTGCCCCGCCGTCATCTCGCGCCCCTTGCCGAGGTCGACACGGTCGCGGATCTGCTGCACGGCCTGGAGCACCCGCCACTCGGGGTCGAGTTCGGCGACCTCCTGGGACAGGTAGGCGAGCTTGACGGTCCTGCCGGTGACGACGCGTCCGGCGACCGGCTGCTTCTCGCCCTCGCTGCGGGCGGCGTCGGCCATGGCCCGCAGCAGGGAGGTCTTGCCGGCGCCGTTGACGCCGACGAGGCCGATGCGGTCACCGGGGCCGAGCTGCCAGGTCAGATGCTTCAGCAGCACCTTCGGCCCGGCCTGGACCGTGACGTTCTCCAGGTCGAAGACGGTCTTGCCCAACCGGGTCGACGCGAACTTCATCAGCTCGCTGGTGTCGCGCGGCGGCGGTACGTCCGCGATCAGCTCGTTGGCCGCCTCGACGCGGAAGCGGGGCTTCGACGTACGGGCGGGGGCGCCGCGCCGCAGCCAGGCCAGCTCCTTGCGGACGAGGTTCTGCCGCTTGACCTCCTCGGTCGCGGCGATCCGCTCCCGCTCGGCCCGCGCGAAGACGTAGTCGGAGTAGCCGCCCTCGTACTCGTAGACCGAGCCCTTCTGCACGTCCCACATGCGGGTGCACACCTGGTCGAGGAACCAGCGGTCGTGGGTGACGCAGACGAGCGCGGAGCGCCGCTCCCGCAGATGGTCGGCGAGCCAGGAGATGCCCTCGACGTCCAGGTGGTTCGTCGGCTCGTCCAGGACGATCAGGTCCTGCTCCTCGATGAGCAGCTTGGCGAGCGCGATACGGCGGCGCTCGCCGCCGGAGAGCGGGCCGATGACGGTGTCGAGGCCCTGCGGGAAGCCGGGCAGGTCGAGCCCGCCGAACAGTCCGGTGAGGACGTCCCTGATCTTGGCGTTGCCGGCCCACTCGTGGTCCGCCATGTCCCGGATGACCTCGTGCCGGACGGTGGCGGCCGGGTCGAGGGAGTCGTGCTGGGTGAGCACGCCGAGGTGGAGGCCGCCCGAGTGGGTGATCCGCCCGGTGTCGGCCTCCTCCAGCTTGGCGAGCATCCGGATGAGGGTGGTCTTGCCGTCCCCGTTCCGTCCCACGACTCCGATCCGGTCCCCTTCGGAGACGCCGAGCGAGACCCCGTCGAGCAGGGCGCGGGTGCCGTACACCTTGCTGACGTTCTCGACATTGACCAGGTTGACGGCCATTACTCTCCTGCCACGGGGACGATCGACCCTCCAGGGTAGTCGGCGGCCGTGCCGGGCGTGACGGGACGCTTGCCCCCGCCCCGTGCGGCCGACCGCAGGCGGCGGCCGCGCCGGGTGAGCCCCCAGGGCTTGAGGACCGAGATCACCGTCATGAAGACGTACGCGGCGAACGACACGACCGGCCCGAACAGCACGTCACCGGCGTCGGGCAGCGGCCCGCCCGCGCCGACGGCGGTGACCGCCCCGTTCACGCCGGGGCGCAGGGCGAGGACGGTGGCGGTGAGGGTGGCCAGGGTCAGCCAGAACTTCGTGTACACCCAGCGGTGCCTGGCCAGGCCCCACGCGGTGCCCAGCGACAGCGCCAACCCGCTGAGGAACGTCAGGAGCGCGACGGGGATGAGCAGCCAGTCCGCGAACAGCTTCATCGCGCGCACGGACGCCTCCACGGTCACCGCCGACCCTGTGGTGCTCGCGGTGATCCCGAGCGCGAGCAGCCCGAGCGTGAGCCCGAGCCAGCAGGCGGAGACGGCGACGTGGACGACCAGGAGGGCCCGGCGGACGGGGCGGTTTCTCCTCATGCGGCCACCCTGCCGGGGGGTGG
>NZ_LIQX01000748.1 GCF_001418475.1 Streptomyces ossamyceticus
GACCGCATCCATGCCAACCGGGCTGTTGCCTACCGCATCCACGAGGGCCCCGCACGCGGCCGCTGGTACCTCACCGCCTCCTGGACCAACCCCGTGGTGCAGACGGTGCCGCTGGCTGCGGTGCGGGCGGGTGGGGTGGTGGGGGTGGATACCAACGCCGATCACCTGGCCGCCTGGCGCCTGGACGCCCACGGCAATCCGGTCGGCGCGCCCAGACGGTTCGGCTACGACCTCTCGGGCAGCGCCGCTCACCGCGACGCGCAGGTCCGGCACGCGCTGATCCGTCTGCTGCACTGGGCGCGCCGCCATCACCTCGCCCTCGCCGTCGAGGACCTCGACTTCACCGGCGAGACGACCCGTGAGAAGCACGGCCGCCGCAAGCGGTTCCGCAAGCTCATCTCTGGCATGCCTGTTTCCAGGCTTCGGGCCCGGCTGGTGTCGATGGCGGCCGAACTCGGCATTCCCGTCGTGGCCGTCGACCCCGCCTACACCAGCAAGTGGGGTGCGCAGCACTGGCAGAAACCCCTCACCAGCAAGACAAGGAAGACCACCCGTCACGACGCGGCAGCCGTGGCGATCGGAAGGCGCGCCCTGGGACACCCGGTCCGGCGACGGACGGCACCGCCCCCACACGACCGGAGTGATCGTGCGGGGCATCGGACCGTCCAGGCCCCACCGGGCATCCTGGGGCGTGAGGGACCCCGCCCCCGCATCCCCGGACCACGGACACGATCCGTGCGCGCCGGACGCGGAGCGAAAGCGGGCGACCAGGACACCCAACACCGTTCGGGGCGTCCGGCTGAGCATGAGTCCTGGCAACAGGACTCACTCCCGCTCAGTCTTTAGGAACGGTCGGCATGCGGATCGGACTGCGGAGACGGCGGACGGGGCCCGAGGACGAGGCCGGGGCCCTGGACCTGTACGACGTCGCCTATCTGGCGGGCGGGGCGCACCGGGTCGCCGACAGCGCCGTGATCACGCTGGCCGAGCGCGGCCTGCTCACGGTACGAGGCACACGCGTCCGCGCCGCCGACGGTGAGCAGCGATCCGCGCACCCCGTCGAAGACGCGCTGCTCGCCTCCTGCCCGCGCAGCCGCCGCGTGGTCGCCGTGCACAGCGCCCTGCAACGCTCGCCGGAGGTCGAGGAGATCGGGCGGCGGCGCGGACGCGTGTGCCTCGTACCGTGAGCAGGCCGCGCTCGGCCAGCGTGATCACGGCGCTGTCGGCGACCCGGTGCGCCCCGCCCGCCAGATAGGCGACGGCGTACAGGTCCAGGGCCCCGGCCTCGTCCTCGGGCCCCGTCCGCCGTCTCCGCAGTCCGATCCGCATGCCGACCGTTCCTAAAGACTGA
>NZ_LIQX01000749.1 GCF_001418475.1 Streptomyces ossamyceticus
CCCCGGCGACCCGCCCGCCCCGGACGACGTCCGCGCGCTGCGCCGCCATGTCCGCGCCCAGATCGCCCGCACGGTGGGCGAGTTCAGCCGCTTCGGCGCGCCCGACCACGTGGTCGCGACCTCCAAGACGTTCAAGCAGCTCGCCCGCATCGGCGGCGCCGCCCGCTCCACCGAGGGCCTCTACGTCCAGCGCGACCTCGAGCGTCAGGCCCTGGAGTCCTGGGTTCCCAAGCTCGCCGGGATGACCACCGCCCAGCGGGCCGCCCTCCCGGGCGTCTCCGAGGGCCGCGCGAACCAGCTCCTCGCCGGGGCGCTGGTGGCCGAGGGCGCCATGGACCTGTTCGAGGTGGAGACCCTGGAGGTCTGCCCCTGGGCCCTGCGCGAGGGCGTCATCCTGCGTCGCCTGGACCACATGGGCACCGCCTAGGAGCCCTCCTCACACACGGGGGACGGCGGGGCTCGGAGGGCGCGGGCAGCGTCGCGGGCGACCGTGCGGGACCCGCGTCCGCCCGCGCCGGCCGCCTCCCGCGGCGATGTGGTGAGCGCCACCCGCTCCCGGCCAACCGCCCGCCCCTGCCCCACACGACGAAGCCCACCCTTTAGGCTGTGCTGCGTGGCAGAAGTGGTGCGGATCCCGGACGCGAAGGTCGCCCTGTCCACGGCCTCCGTGTATCCGGAGTCCACGGCGACGGCCTTCGAGATCGCCGCGCGCCTCGGCTACGACGGCGTCGAGGTCATGGTCTGGACCGACCCGGTCAGCCAGGACATGGAGGCGCTGCGCCGCCTCTCCGACTACCACCAGATCCCCATCCTCGCCGTTCACGCCCCCTGTCTGCTGATCACCCAGCGGGTGTGGTCCACCGACCCGTGGGTCAAGCTCCAGCGCGCCCGGGCGGCCGCCGAGAAGCTCGGCGCGAGCACGGTCGTCGTCCACCCCCCGTTCCGCTGGCAGCGCCAGTACGCGCGCGACTTCGTCACCGGGATCTGGCGCATGGCGGGCGAGACGGACGTACGGTTCGCCGTCGAGAACATGTACCCCTGGCGTTACCGCGACCGCGAGATGCTCGCCTACGCCCCCGACTGGGACGTGACCAAGGACGACTACCGGCACTTCACGATCGACCTCAGCCACGCGGCGACCTCCCGTGTCGACGCGCTGGAGATGGTCGACCGCATGGGCGACCGCCTCGGTCACGTCCATATGGCCGACGGGCGGGGCTCGGCCAAGGACGAGCACCTCGTGCCGGGTCGCGGCACCCAGCCCTGCGCAGAGCTGCTGGAGGGCCTCGCCCGCTCCGGTTTCGACGGCCACGTCGTGATCGAGGTCAACACCCGCCGGGCCATGTCCAGCGCCGAACGCGAGGCCGACCTCGCCGAGGCCCTCGCCTTCACCCGGCTGCACCTCGCCTCCTCCGCGAAGGTCCCGCGGCCGTGACGTCGGCCACCCCCCGCCGCCGGGGACGGCCCCCTCGTGCGGAAGCGGCCGACGCCCCCGCCGCCCGTGACCGCATCCTGGCCGCGGCCCGTGAGGAGTTCTCCGAGCGGGGCTACGACAAGACGTCGGTCCGGGGGATCGCGAAGGCCGCCGGGGTGGACTCGGCGCTGGTGCACCACTACTTCGGGACGAAGGAGCAGGTGTTCGAGGCTGCCATCACGCTCTCCTTCGCCCCGGCGGTCGAGGCGCCCAGAGCCGTCGAGGACGGCCCCCTCGACACCGTCGGCGAGCGGCTCACCCGCTTCTTCTTCGGCGTCTGGGAGAACCCCGCGACCCGTACGCCCCTGCTCGCGATCGTGCGGTCGGCCGTGAACAACGACACCGCCGCCGCCGTGTTCCGGCGGATCGTCGCCACCCAGGTCCTCCGCCGTATCGCCGGCCGGCTGGACGTCGCGGACGCGGAACTGCGGGCCGAACTGGCGGCGGCGCAGCTGGTGGGGATAGCGATGATCCGGTACGTGATCAAGGTCGAGCCCCTGGCGTCGGCGGATCCCGAGCAGATCATCAGACGAGTGGCCCCCGTGGTGCAGGCCCATCTGACGGCACCCCACTGAGGGCACCGAAAACCGAGACGCTCGTCCCGTCATCCGGACGAGGTGTCCGCCCACTGGATAAGCGGCGTACGCTCGACTTCAGTCATAACTCTCCGAAGGAGCGAGGCGAGCGACGATGCCCGAGCTGAGGTCCCGCACAGTCACCCACGGCCGCAATATGGCGGGCGCCCGCGCCCTTATGCGCGCCTCCGGTGTACCGGGCGCGGACATCGGCCGCAAGCCGATCATCGCGGTCGCCAACTCCTTCACCGAGTTCGTGCCCGGCCACACCCACCTCCAGCCGGTGGGCCGGATCGTCAGCGAGGCGATCCGCGAGGCCGGCGGCATCGCCCGCGAGTTCAACACGATCGCCGTCGACGACGGCATCGCCATGGGCCACGGCGGCATGCTGTACTCCCTGCCCTCCCGCGACCTGATCGCGGACAGCGTGGAGTACATGGTCGAGGCCCATTGCGCCGACGCCCTGATCTGCATCTCCAACTGCGACAAGATCACCCCGGGCATGCTGAACGCCGCCCTGCGGCTCAACATCCCGACGGTCTTCGTCTCCGGCGGCCCCATGGAGTCCGGCCGGGCCACCCTCGTCGACGGCACGGTCCGCACGCTCGACCTGGTCGACGCGATCTCCGACGCCG
Organism: Streptomyces ossamyceticus; assembly: GCF_001418475.1. GTDB lineage: Bacteria > Actinomycetota > Actinomycetes > Streptomycetales > Streptomycetaceae > Streptomyces > Streptomyces ossamyceticus. The sequence goes on from NZ_LIQX01000749.1 coordinate 2,685, forward strand.
TGAACGACAAGATCTCGGACGAGGACATCCTCCGTATCGAGGAGAACGCCTGTCCGACCTGCGGCTCCTGTTCCGGCATGTTCACCGCCAACTCGATGAACTGTCTGACCGAGGCCATCGGCCTGTCCCTCCCCGGCAACGGCTCGGTCCTGGCCACGCACACGGCCCGCAAGCAGCTCTACGTCGACGCGGCCCACACGGTCATGGACATCACCCGCCGCTACTACGAGCAGGACGACGAGACGGTCCTCCCGCGCTCGATCGCCTCGTTCGCGGCCTTCGAGAACGCCATGGCCCTCGACATCGCCATGGGCGGCTCCACCAACACGATCCTGCACCTGCTGGCCGCCGCCCAGGAGGCGGGCGTCCCCTTCGGGCTGAACGAGATCGACGCCGTCTCGCGCCGTGTGCCCTGCCTGGCCAAGGTCGCGCCCAACGTCGCGAAGAACCGCACGTACTACATGGAGGACGTGCACCGCGCCGGCGGCATCCCCGCCCTGCTGGGCGAGCTGCACCGCGCGGGCCTGCTCAACGAGGACGTCAACTCCGTCCACAGCGCCTCCCTCTCCGACTGGCTGAAGACTTGGGACGTGCGCGGCGGCTCCCCGTCGCCCGAGGCGGTCGAGCTGTGGCACGCGGCCCCCGGCTGTGTCCGCTCCGCCGAGGCGTTCTCCCAGTCGGAGCGCTGGGACTCCCTCGACGAGGACGCCGAGGGCGGCTGCATCCGCTCCGCCGAGCACGCCTACTCCAAGGACGGCGGCCTCGCCGTGCTGAAGGGCAACCTCGCGGTCGACGGCTGTGTGGTGAAGACGGCCGGCGTGGACGAGTCGATCTGGACGTTCGAGGGCCCGGCGGTCGTCTGCGAGTCGCAGGAGGAGGCCGTCCAGAAGATCCTGCTGAAGGAGATCAAGGAGGGCGACGTCGTCGTCATCCGCTACGAGGGCCCCAAGGGCGGCCCCGGCATGCAGGAGATGCTCTACCCGACCTCGTACCTGAAGGGCCGCGGCCTCGGGAAGTCCTGCGCGCTGATCACCGACGGCCGCTTCTCCGGCGGTACCTCGGGCCTGTCGATCGGCCACGCCTCGCCCGAGGCGGCCGGCGGCGGCACGATCGCCCTCGTCGAGGACGGCGACCGCATCCGCATCGACATCCCGAACCGCACGATCGAGCTCCTCGTCGACGACGCCGAACTGGCCCGCCGCGAGCAGGCCCTGAACGGCGTCTACGCCCCCAGGAACCGTGAGCGGAAGGTCTCCGCCGCGCTGAAGGCGTACGCCGCGATGGCCACCAGCGCCGACAAGGGCGCCGTGCGCGACGTCTCCAAGCTGGGCTGACCCGTGTACGGAGGGCCGCCGCCGGGGATCTCCTCCCGGCGGCGGCCCTCCCGCGCGTTCGGCGCCCCAGTGACCACGGCACGCGCCCGGCCCGCCGGTCACGTCCGCCGGGCGGTCACCAGCCCGCCGGAGCCCCCGCGTCCACCCCGAACACCGTGCCGTCGGGTGCGCCCGCGAAGACACGTCCCCCGACGACGACCGGCGTGGTCAGCGCGGCCACGACCCGGTCGGTGTCGCCGAGCCGCGGGGGAGTCTGTCCGGTGAGCCGGCCCTTGCGGGCGTCGAGCGCGAGCAGCCGCCCGTCGGCGGTGGTGAAGTACACGTACCGCTCGTCGGCCACGGGCGCCGAGCCCTGCGCCACCCCCGTCTCGGCCCGCCACAGCTGCCTGCCCGCCTTCATGTCGACTGCCACGAGCGAACCGCCGATGCCCAGCAGATACACGCGGTCACCGCGGACGACGGCGAGCGCCTGCTCCAGCCGCACGGGCAACGTGAACCGGTCCGTCGTCCCGGCTTCGGCGTCATGGCGGACGACGCCCACCGTGTCGCCGTACACCCCGCCGCTGGCCACCAGGAAGAGGGCGTCACCACTGGCCCCCACCGGCTTCAGCGCACCGTCCAGCCGCGCGTCCCATGCGACGTCCCCGGTCTCGGGATCCACCGCGGTGACCCGCGTCCGCGCCCCCGCCCCCTCGCCGGTGACGCTCGCCACGTAGGCCGGCCCGTCCCCGCCGAACGAGGTGAAGTACGCCTCCCGCTGCCCGGGGACGGCACGGCTCCACAGCGTGTCGCCGGTCGCGCCGTCCAGGCCGGTGACGGTGCCGTCGGCCGAGGTCAGCAGGAGCACACCGCCCACGAACCGCCGACTGCCGTACGCGGTGAGGTCCCGTTCCCAGCGGACCTCGCCGGTCGCCGGGTCGAGGGCCTGCGAGCGCCCGCCGGAGTCCGTCGAGACGTGCACCAGACCGCCCGACACGACGGGCGGCTCACTGGTGTCCCCGCTGACGGGGTGCCGCCACAGCACCCGGCCGTCGGCCGGATCCAACGCCGACACCAGCCCCGGCTGCGCGCACACCAGCTTCCCCGCCCCGTACGAGCACTGCGGCGCCCCGGCCTTCTTCGGCGCCGGTTTCGTCGCCCAGGGTTCGAGCGCGGGAGCGGCGGCCACGGTCGCGCGAGGCGTGGCCGCACCGCCGCCGGCCGCGTCCCCGCCATCGCCGAACAGCCGCACCGAGCCGAGGACGGCGCCCACGACCAGCACCAGCGCGGTGGCGACGACGAGGACCCGCCGACGCGGCCGACCCCGCTCGCGCCGCGCTTCGGTGGCGTCCGCCGGACCGCCGTCGCGCTGCCCGCCGTCCCCCACGCCCGCAGCCGTACCGTCCGGGCCCGTTGACCCCTTTTCCGCCAGGGAGTCCCGCGCGCGCTCCCCGACCGCCCCCGACCCCTGCTCCCGCTGGGCCGGTATGAACGCCTGGGTGTCGTACGAGGCCGCCACGGACCGCAGCCGGTGCATCAGCTCGTCCGCCGTGGGCCGGTCCTCGGGCTCCTTGGCGAGGCAGTCCCGCACGAGCGGGGCGAGGTTCTCCGGTACGCCGGTGAGGTCCGGCTCGTCGTGGACCACCTGGTAGGCGACGACGTACGGGCTGTCGGAGTCGAAGGGTCCGCGCCCGGTCGCCGCGTGGACGGTCACCGAGCCGAGGGCGAAGATGTCGGCGGCGGGCCCGACCTCTCTCGGCCGCCGGAACTGCTCCGGGGCCATGAAGGGCGGCGTGCCTATCAACTTGCCCGTCTCGGTGCGCAGTTCGCTGTCCTTGGGTCGGGAGATCCCGAAGTCGATGACTTTGGGCCCGTCCTCGGCGAGGAGCACGTTGCTGGGCTTGAGGTCCCGGTGCACCACGCCCGCCCGGTGGATGTCCCGCAGCGCCTCGGCGAGCCCCGCCATCAGCCGGCGCAACTGTCCCGGCGGCATGGGCCCGTTCCGCTTGACGTGCTCGGCGAGGGTGGGACCGGGAATGAAGAGGGTGGCCATCCAGGGCCGGGCGCTGTCGGTGTCGGCATCGACGACCGGCGCCGTGAACGCGCCGCTCACCTGACGCGCGGCGGCGACCTCCTGCCGGAACCGCCCCCTGAACTCGGGGTCCTTGGCGAACTCGGCGTGTACCACCTTCACCGCGAGCCGCAGCCCGGACGTCGAGGTGGCCAGGTGCACGATCCCCATGCCACCGGAGCCGAGACATGACTCCAGGCGGTACTGACCGGCGTACTCGGGAAGTTCCGCTTCCGCTCCCGAACCGGTGTCCCGCTGTGGCGCCATGGGCACACCCCCGTGCTGTTCCGGCCGCTCGCGCGACGCACGGAGCCTAGTGGATGACGCGTACGAGACAGAGGCGGCTTGCTAGCCTCCGCGTGCGAATAAGGCACAGGTGTGCGTGGCTTGATTCAGGGGTATCAAAGGGTCCCCATGGCTGTCATGGGGTGAAACGGGGGGAGATTTCGCATGTCCATCGACCGCGTCGAAGAGATCACGGGCGACAGCGAGGGGGAGCCGACGGCCGAGACCGCCGCGGCGGTGACGGCAGCCGTCCGCTACTACTCGGTCGCCCCGGGCGTCCGCCTCAACGTCCGCAGCGGCCCGAGCACCAGCTACAGCATCGTCCGCGTCCTCTCCGAGGGCGCCAGGGTCCCGATCTTCTGCCAGACCCCGGGCCAGACCATCTCCGGCCCCTACGGCACCACCAACATCTGGGACAACATCGGCGACGGCGACTACATCTCCGACGCCTACGTCTACACCGGCGCCGACGGCTACGTGGCCGGCCGCTGCGGCTGACCCACCAGGGGCTACAGGTACGAGCCGAGAGGGACGCCCCCGCCCGCAGGCTGGGCGGGGGCG
>NZ_LIQX01000075.1 GCF_001418475.1 Streptomyces ossamyceticus
CGCCGTTCGGGGGTGGTGGGGGTGGCCGTCGCGGGCGCGGCGGTCTTCGGTGGGAGGACCGACACGGTTCCGGCCGGGGCGGCGGGAGGCGGCGCGGCCTCGCCCGGGCTCAGCACCCGCGCGAGCGTCGAGGGGATCCACACGGTGCTGGTGACACCACCGCCCGGTGTGCGGCTCAGGGTGATGCGCAGGCCCAGGTGGCGGGCGATGTTGCCGACCACGAAGAGACCGAGCACCTTGGTCGGGACGAGGTCGAGGCGTTCGCGGCGGACGAGGCGGGCGTTCTCCTCTGCGAGGCGTTCCGCGCTCATGCCGAGGCCGTGGTCGATGATCTCGATCAGTGCGCCGCCGTCCTTGGTGACGTCGGTGCCGGGCCGGACGACCACCTCGACGGCGGTGTCGGACGGGGAGAACGCGACGGCGTTCTCCATCAGTTCGGCCAGCATCAGCGTCAGGTCGCCGGCGATGTCGGGGCCCACGGTGATGTCGGTCTCGGAGCGCAGGGACACCCGTCGGAATCCCTCGATGCGGCCGAGGCCGGAGCGGATGACGTCGGCGAGGGTGATCGGCCGGGCCTCGACGTCGGTCTCCCGGATGCCGGCGAGCAGCATGAGGCTGTCGGCGTTGCGCTGGAGCCGTACGGCGAGGTGGTCGATGCGGTAGAGCCGTTCCAGGAGGTCGGGGTCGGTCTCCTGCCGCTCCACGGCGTCGATCAGCAGCAGTTGCCGCGTGGTCAGGTTGCTGACCCGGCGCCCGACGTTGCCGAACATCTCGGCGACGTTGCGGCGGCTGAGCACCTGCCGTTCCAGCAGTGCGGCGGCGGTGACCTGCACCCGGTTGAATGCCTCGGCCAGTTCGCCGATCTCGTCGCGCACCGGGACGGGGATCGCCCGCGGGCTGAACGGGGTGCTGTCGACGAGTTCGTCGTCCGCGACCCGGGCGAGTTCCTCGTCGGCGGCTTCGACCACCTGCCGTGCGGAGCCGGTCAGGGCTGTCAGGGGACGGATGACCGAGCGCCGGACCAGGACGCAGAAGGCGAGCCAGGCGGCGAAGCCGAGCAGGGCCGCACCGAGCATGATCCATGCCTTGCGCAGGGCACCGGCGGAGGCGGAGTCGGCCTGTGCGGCGGTCTGGTCGATCAGGGCCCGGGTGATACCGAGGCGGGTCTCGGCCTGTCGCTCGCCGGCGCTGATCTTCTTGCGCAGTTCCTGGGCGCTCTGCGACTGGAGGGCGCCGGGGTCGATCTGCAGCTCCGCGAACTGGGACGTGAGGTCGTTCTGTTCGGCGGCGCGCTCGATGCCGCCCATGGCGAGCCCTTGGGCGGGTGTGGCGATGCGGCCGAAACGGTCGGCCTGGTAGGCGTAGAGCTCGTGGGCGCCGGCCGCGCGCGTGTACTCGGTGAGGGCGTTGGCGTCCCGGGTCTGGGCCGAGAACACGGCGCTCTCGAACGCCGCGTGGGCGGCGTCGGCGCGCAGGATCGCGTCCAGCAGATTGGTCACCGAGGACGCCGAGGTCGCGGAGAAGCGGTCGAGGCCGATGCCGTCGATCAGGTAGCCGACCGCGGCCGCGTAGGCGGGGTCGATGTTGGCGGCGGGGACGTAGTCCCGGTCGAGCTTCTCCCGCAGGACGTCCAGACCGGTGATGTAGGCGAGGGCCTGTTCCTCCTCGGCCGGGAGGCTCGACCCGAACGCGGAGCGTACGGTCCTGACCTGCGCGTCGGTGGCCCGCTGGGCCTCGCGGTAGGCGCTGGTGGACGGCCGGGCCGCTCCGGGGCGGGTTGCCTCGTACTGCACGGACAGCAACAGCGCCAACCGGTGTTCGGCCTGTACGTCGTTGATGAGCTTCGCGACCTGCTCGCTGTCGCGGACGAGTTCGGCGACCCGGTCGGCGTCCCCGGCCTGCTCCATCTGTCCGGTGACACCGACGCCGAGCAGGATTCCGACGACCGCGATGGGCGCGACGACCAGGACATTGAGCTTCCGCCGGAACGGCCACCGGGCGAGAACGGAGCCTGCTTTCCGGCGGAGCGGAGAGGTCCGGTCCACATGGCCGGGCGGCGGCTCCACTGTGTTCGCGGGCACGCTGGTCTCCTTGGGTGTGTGCTGATCGGCGGTCAAGGTGCGGTGACCGCCGGGCCGTCGACGTCCGGGGAACGGACCTGTGCGCTGACGCGGCGGTCCGCCGGGCGTGAACGACCAGACCCGCGACGCGAGGTACTGATTCGCGTCACGTGTCCGGATCTCGTCGGCGGGAGACTACCGTCTTTGTGATCGCTTTGAGGCTGTACGTAATCAATACGTGATTACAAATTGTTCACGGCCGCCTACCGAGCGATGACCTCGCCGTGGAGGGGCAGGTCGGAGCCCTGCTACATTCCCACCCCGACGGCCTCCCGGCCACAGCCGGAGGCACCGTCATGACCGTTGTGCTTCCAGCCACCCGCTGGATCGGTCTCCTCCCCCCACGTGATCCCCGTACCCCCTCCTGCCCTCGAGGAGACCCCTGTGCCCTCCACCCGCAAGGCGACGGCAGCCGTCGTCGCGTTCCTGGCCGCGACCGCCGCCACCACCGGCTGCGAGAGTGGTGCGACCGCCACCGCGGCACCCACCGCTTCCCGGGAGCCCGGTTGCCCCACGGTCCTCACCAAGGCGAAGCAGGCCGTCAGAGCGGCCGAGGACGTCAACGCCCCCTGGAGCGGCCCCACCACCGGGCCCGAGGCCGCCTCCGGCCGGACCATCGTCTATGTCGCCCAGACCATGACCAACCCCGGTGCGTCGGGCGTCGCGAAGGGTGTTCAGGAAGCCGCGAAGGTCATCGGCTGGGACGTGCGCACCATCGACGGGCAGGGCACACCCGCGGGCATCCGGGCCGCGTTGTCCGAGGCCATCGCCCTCGAACCGTCCGGCATCGTCATCGGCGGCTTCGACCCCGGCTCCGTGAGCAAGCAGGTCGAACAGGCCGACGCCGCGGGGATCCCGCTCATCGGCTGGCACGCCACGGCCGCCCCCGGCCCCAGCACGAAGCCCAAACTCTTCAGCAACATCACCACCAAGGTCGAGGACGTCGCGAAGATCAGCGCCGACTGGATCATCGCCCGGTCCAACGGCCGGGCCGGCGTGGTGCTGTTCACCGACGCCTCGATCCCCTTCGCGAAGCGGAAGTCCGAGCTGATCAAGAAGGAACTGGCCACCTGCCCCGACGTCGATCTGCTGAGCTACGAGGACATCCCCATACCCGAGGCCAACACCCGCACCGTCGAGAAGGTCTCCTCCCTCCACTCCCGCCTCGGCGACACGTGGACCTATTCCGCCGCCATCAACGACCTGTACTTCGACCATGCGGCGCCCGCGCTGCGCGCTGCCGGACTGAAGGGCGACGGCGCACCGTTCAACATCGGCGCCGGTGACGGCGACCCGTCGGCCTTCCAGCGCATCAACGGCAAGCGGTACCAGTCCGCCACCGTGCCCGAGCCCCTCAACGAACAGGGCTGGCAGATCGTCGACGAGTTCAACCGCGCCTTCGCGGGCGAACCGGCCAGCGGGTACGTCGCTCCCGTCCACATCACCACCGCGGACAACAGCGGCGGCTCACTGTCCTGGGACTCCGAGGGCTACCGCCGGGCCTACCGCAAGATCTGGGACAAGTAGCGCCGTCATCGAGCAAGGCGGGGGTCGCACCCCGCCCGACCTTCGGCCTTCGACCCTCCTCGAAAGAGCTTACTGTCCACCGTTATGTGCTGGCACTGTCTGTCATGTACGCCAATTCATGGGAAAGACGTGACAGAAGGGACGGCACATGTTCAACAAGAAGGGGACCGTCGGTCTGATCAGTGCGGCGGCAGCCGTGGTCGGCGTTCTGACCGCCGCCGCGCCGGCCGGTGCGGCGGCGGGCTCCACCCAGGCGTCCACAGCCCAGGGGAAGCACTGTGTCGTCCTCGTGGGCAAGGCGCCCAGCGACGGCGGCGTTTCCCCCGAGCTGTACCGGAACTGTGCGGACACCGCGGCGAAGGCCCGCGCCCTTCTGACATCTCCTCAGGCGAAGGCCCAGACCAACGGCAAGGCAGTACAGGCGACGGAGCTGATGACGTGGTATAGCAACGACCAGTTGTGGGGCAACTCCACCGTCGTCTACGGCAGCGCCGGCACCTGCGACTCCGTCGGCTACCGGCTGAGCCCCGACCTCTACTGGGCGACGAACATCAGCTCGGCCACGGGACACGGACGGTGCACGGTGGCGACCTTCTTCAGCCGTCCACTCTCCTACTCCCGCACGTTCAGGCTGCCGGCCCTCAACCTGGGTTCGATCCTGAACGACTACGTCGGCATCATCGACGTCCGCTGGGGCTGATCCCTGACCGTACTGTCACGAACGCCCCTCGGCCCCCGCGGGACCGAAGGGCGTGGTCGTGCGCCCGGCGCGCGGGCGGCGGTCGGCAACTGCCGTAAGTCGTGGAGGAATTGCGCGAAAACGGCGACACAGTGGCACCGCTGGGGCCATTTTGCCCTCTCATCAGTCAGACAGTCTCCGACCCCACCTCGACCAGTGGGGGCCGGCGGATTCTGACCGTTCAGGGGGAACACATCCATGTCCACGTACCACCGCACACCGACCACACCGAGACGCCTCTCGCGTCTGCGACTCGCCGGTGCCGCCGTGACCGCGCTGCTTCTCGCGGCGACGGGATCGGCGACGCAGGCCATGGCCGCGCCGAACACACCGCAGAAGCCGCGGAAGCCGCATGCGGCGAGGACGACACCGCCGCCCGTGCCCACGCTCACCTGGGCCGACTGCCAGGGCGGGTACGAGTGCGCGAACGCGGATGTGCCGCTCGACTACCGGGACCCGACCGGTCAGAAGATCACCCTCGCGGTGGTGCGCAAGAAGGCCGCCGACCCGGCCAAGCGCAAGGGCACGCTGTTCATGCAGCCCGGCGGGCCGGGCAACTCCGGGGTGGACTTCGTCCGCAACAACTACGACGACCTCCCGGCCGCGCTCCGCGACTCGTTCGACGTGTTCGGCTACGACGTCCGCGGTGTCGGCCGCAGTTCGGCGCTCACCTGCTTCGACGACACCCGGTACGCGAAGGCCGTCACCGACGCCAAGGGCGTGCCGGGGCGGGGCGCATTCGGACCGGCGCTGCGCGAGGCCGCCGAGTTCGACCAGGCATGTCTCGACAACTCGGGCTCGCTGCTGCCATACGTGGGCACCGAGTACGTCGCCCGTGACATCGACCTGCTGCGCCAGGCGCTCGGCGAGGAGCAACTGACGTACTACGGCCGGTCGTTCGGCTCGTACATCGGCACCGTCTACGCATCGATGTTCCCCAAGCGGGTGCGGGCTCTGACCCTCGACGGGGCGTACGACCCGTACAAGTACGCCCACCGTCCCTACGCGTACGACCGGGCCCAGTACCTGGCGTTGGACGGTTCGATGGGGCGCTTCCTCGACTGGTGCGCCGCCGACCGCGCCACCTGCGGGTTCGGCGACGGCGACCCGCGCGGGGCGTTCGAGCAGTTGAAGAAGGACCTCGACGCGAACCCGGTCACCACGGCCAACGGCGGCAGGGCGAACGGCTACACGCTGGTCTACCGGCTGATGTTCAACATCAACGAGGGCAAGGTCATCTGGCCCTCCCTCGGTGAGGCCCTCAGGAAGGCACAGCTGCGGGACAACACGTCCTTCCTGCTGCGTCCGCCGTCCCCGGCGAGCTTCGACTTCCTCGGCCCGAACGTGGCCGTCGAGTGCGTCGACAAGGACTACCCCGAGAGCCTGCGGAAGCTGCACCGGAACGTGACGGCCAACGCCGAGGACGCGCCGCTGCTCGGCCCGGCCATGGCCTACGGTCCGCCGACCTACGACCATCAGCACGCCACCGCGTGCGTCCAGTGGCCCGCGCAGACGCCCAGCCGCTACGACGGCTCCTTCCGGGCCCGGGGTTCGGCGCCGATCCTGGTGCTCGGCACCACCGGTGACCCGGACACGCCGTACCAGGACGCGGTCGCACTGTCGCGTCAGTTGGACAACGCCTCGCTGCTGACGTTCGACGCCGAGGGGCACACGGCGTTCGGCCGCAGCGCCTGCGCGACGGACGCGGTCGTCAACTACCTCGTCGACCTGGAGGTCCCGTCCGCCGGGACCACCTGCGCGGACGAGGTGCAGCCGCCGTCCTCCACCCCGAAGGTCGCCCCTCCCGGGACGACGCTGAACGAGCTGCGCCACGGCGTCGACGAGCGCGTGGAGCGCATCGGCGACGTGAGCTGACCGGCTCGCGCTGCGGGCTGGTCCATGAGCGGACGGCTCCGGGTTGCCGGAGCCGTCCGTCCGCACACGTTCGTGCGAGGCTGACCAAGGCGAGTCTGGGAGAGCGAGCCGGTGGGACTGCGCATTCATTTCACGTACGAGGACCTGGCCCGGGTGGTGCTGGCGGAGGAGCCCGATCCACTGTGGGAGGGGCTGCTCAGTCTGCATCTGCTGCAGAACCGCGACGGCCCGCTGGTGTTCGGCCACTGGCGGCGGGCCACGCGAGGCTCGTTCGATCCGGCGCTGTCCCGGCTGCGTCACCTCGCCCCGCCGCGCGGCTACTCGGCGGACTTCCTGACCCCGGGAAGCGCCTCCGCCGGGTTCGAGGCGGGAGTGGACGCCCTGCTCTCCACCCCCCGCGCCCGCCTGCGGACCGACCTGACGGAACTGTCCCTCGCCCGCCCCATGCCCGGTTGGGCGCGCCCGCTCGCCGACGGCGACATCCAGGCGCTGCGCGGGCTCGGCGGCCTGGTCCGACGGCATCACGAGCGGTTCGTCGCCCCCTTCTGGACCCAGGTCCGCACCCGTTTCGACGAGGCCCGGTCGGTCGCGGCGCGGGCCATGCTGCGGTCGGGTTTCGCCGGTCTGGCGGCGGGGCTGCATCCGAGCGTGCGCTGGTCGGCGCCGGTGCTGTACATCGCGGGCGCCCATCTACGGGGAGACCTCCACTTACAGGGCCGAGGTCTGCGGATCATTCCCTCCTTCTTCTGCTGGCCCGGCCCGATCGTGCTCAAGGACGGCTCCCTGCCGCCGGTGCTCGTGCACCCTGTGACCCATGACCCCCGCTGGCTGGCGCCCCCGCGGGCGGCCGGCGCCGGCACCCACCAGGCGCTGGCCGCGCTGCTCGGGAGGTCGCGGGCCGCCGTCCTGGAGGAGGTGGTCGAGGGCCGGACCACGAGCGAGATGTCGCTGCGCCTGGGGATCAGTCCGGCGACCGTCAGTCACCATGTGTCGGTGCTGCGGGAGTCGGGCCTGCTCACGAGTCGGCGGATCGGCGGCGCCGTGCTGCACACCGTCACCGGCCTGGGCACCGACCTTCTGGGAAACGGTCGTCCGACCTGCGGAATTCGGCCACGCCCGAAAACCGTGGTCAGGGTCGACCGGTGACGGGACGATGGGGCAGGCGGGCGTGCCACGGCCGACGTTCGTGATGCCCGCACCGCGAGGGGGTCAGCCGGTCGGTCCTGATGTTCGAGGGCGAAGGAGCGCCGACCTCCCCGCGTGGACCGCGTTGACAGGCACGAGGAGGGGGTTCGCATGACTCTGCGCAAGTTGGGCGCGACACTGTTCGCGGCAGCGGCGATCGCGGTATCAACGGTCGGGTTCGACGGTACGGCCGCCGCCCACACTGACGGATCCAGCGGCGGCGCCGGCGTCCTCACCTTCGAGGACGCCCGGCAGCCGTCGCTGACGGCGGCTCAGATGAGGAACGCCGTGGAACTCGAAGCGGCCGGGTCCGGCGCCTCGGCCGCCGCCTCGCTGAACTGCGCGTACTACTACGTGTGCGGGAAGGGCGCGAACGGCAACAGGTTCGACTACACCACGTGCAACACGACGTACACGTTGCCCGATCTCGTGGGCTGGGGCTCCCTCCACAACAACCAGACGCCGGGGACCAGGGCCCACTTCTACGACGTGAACGGCGCCTGGATGTTCTCCATCGACGCTCCCGCCAGGAACGACGTGTTCTGGACGCCGGTCTGGTACGTCATCGCCTGCTGAGCCGACAGCCGGCCCGGTCGGTGCGCGGTGCGGAACTCGGGCGTTCACGGGTGTCGAGAGCGGGGCGCCGGCTCCGTCCTCGGTATACCGGTGGACTCGGGGGACCACACCGCGCAGAGGGAGAACCGTCATGACGCTTCAGCGGATGGACAACGTCGGCATCGTCGTCGACGACCTGGACGCCGCCGTCGCCTTCTTCACCGAACTGGGCATGGAGGTCGAAGGCACGGCACGGATCGAGGGCCTCTTCGCGGATCAGGCCGTCGGACTCGACGGCGTCCGCAGCGACATCGCGATGATGCGGACCCCTGACGGCCACGGCAAACTGGAACTCGCCCGGTATCACGCCCCCGCGGCGATCGGCGACGCCTCGCACAACCCTCCGCCCAACACGCTGGGCCTGCATCGGGTCATGTTCGCGGTCGACGACATCGACGACACCATCGCTCGTCTGCGCCCCCATGGCGCCGAACTCATCGGCGAGGTGGCGCGCTACGAGGACATCTACCGGCTCTGCTATCTCCGCGGCCCTTCCGGCATCATCCTCGCGCTGGCGGAGCAGATCGGCTGACGGCCCTGCACGACCGGCCTGTACCGGAGCCCGATCAGAAGGCCGGCTCGGGGTGTCCCTGGTGGGGTCCCTGGCTGCGTGCCTTGAGCAGCGTGTCCCGTAGGCGCTCGTGGGCCATGGCGAGGCAGGCGTGGACGGCGCCGCTCGCCACCGAGAGTCCCAGAACCTGGGAGACGGTGGTGACGCGGGGAACGGACGGCAGGGCGCGCTCGAGCCGCTCGCGTACCTCGGGGAGTACCTCGTCCACCAGCGGGCTCAGCCTGCCGACGAAGTAGACGGATTCCGGATCGAGGGTCACGGCGACGATGCTCACGGCGGTGGTGACCGCCGTCGTGAACGCGTCGAGCGTCTGAGCGCGGGCTGAAGGGTCGCGCGGCGTCGGCGACAGGTCCTCGACGCGTTCGACGTCCCATCCATGCTCGCGAGCGAACCTCACCAACCCCGCGGTGCTCAGCAGTTCGTTGAGGGTGTGGCCGTCGACGCCCGAGGAGAGGGCACCGATGTCGCCGAACGCGGGGGTACGACCCCGAGCCAGCTCGTGCTCCTTGCAGGTGGCGAAGTTCAGGGTGCTGCTGACGCTGAACAGGGCGGCGTCGCGGACGCTCGTGTCGTCCGTGAGCACCTGGAGCAGGGACGCGTTCGCGTCGCTGTCGAAGGTCACCGGGGCATCCAGGAGTTCCTCGACGGTTCGCTGGAGTTCTCGGCCGGAGAAGATCTTCATCCGATCGGCGGGCCGGAAGACCTCGGCGCCGTCGCGGACGTGGGCGGGCAGTGCCGCGACGACCTGGCGCAGTGGCCCTCGTGCGGACGCCGCCGTCCGCGCGATCAGATCGACCAGCCACCGGCCGGCCGCGGGAACGTCGTCGTGCTCGACCGTCGGAACGATCATCCGGCCGAGCTCTCGGCCGCGTAGGTCGGTCACCAGCACGCCGGTGGTCACGGCGCCGAAGCCGACCCCCACGACGTGGCCGGCCGTCTCGGGCACATCGAGGTACGTCGACGGGCGGCCACGCCCGACGACGGCGTCCACTCCCCCGTCCACCACGAACCCGTCGGCGCGCAGTTCCTCGACGGCCCGCGACACCGTCGCCTTGCTCAACCCTGTGACATCGATGAGCTTGTTCCTGGTCAACGGCGCACAGGAGAGAACCACATCAAGGACACGTGCCTTGTTGTGGTCGCGTGGTGTGGGGTTGATGCTGCTCACCTCATGACCTTACCGAGACCGTGTGTGGTCCGAACCAAGGGTCCTAGCCGGGGTCGCTCTGGCGACGGGTGCTCAGCAGGCGGGCCACGATCTCCTCCGGGGCGACGGCCAGGGCCCGCTCGACGTTGACCCAGTCGTCCCTGGCGTGCTCGAGGAGGTAGTCGCGACGCTCTGGCACTCGTTCCGCGCGCCAATGGGTGACCAGCGCGCGCAGCGTGAGGCGGGCAAGAGCGGCAACGGGCAGGAGCGGGAGTTCGGTGTCCTTGATCGGACGAGCTCGCTCGTACCCCGCGACGAAGCTGCATGCCTCGTCCCAGGGATCCTCGGGCGTCCGGCCGAGCAGGTTGGCGAGCGAGACGGCGGGATCGAAGATCAAAGCGCTGCGCATGCTGTCGCCGAAGTCGATCACTCCGGTGACGAAACGGTCGGTCCGTGGGTCCACCAGGACGTTGTAGGGGCTGTAGTCACCGTGGATCACCTGGGTCTCCAGCTCACCCAGCCGTGGAACAACCGCCTCGTGGAAGAGGCGGAAGACCTCCCGGGCCAGCCGACGGTGCGCGGGATCGGGCGTGTGGTCGAGGAGTTCCCGCAGCTGGTCGAAGTACCGGAGGTCCCACACGAGGCGCCGCTCGTCCGCGGGATGGCTGAACGACCGCAGAGCCAGATCCACGCGCCCGAGCATCTGCCCGGCCAGGGCCAGTTGGCGGGGATCGGGGTCCGTCCGTGCCAGAACGGTGCCTTCGACGAAGTCGAGGACACGCAGGACCCGGACCGCGCCGTCCTTCGTCGCGATCGGTACGTGGTCGCCGCCTTCGACGGTCTCCTCGACCCGCTGGGTGGGGAGGTGAGGGGCTGTGGTTTCGAGGTGACGCATCACCGCCGTCTGCAGAGCCACGACAGCCACCGCCTCGTCGGGCGGGGACACCTTGACCAGGTGGTCGGCCGTGTCGGTGCGCAGCCGGAACGTGTCGTCCTTCTCGGTCGCCAGCCGTTCGAGACGTCCGTTCAGTCGGTAGTGCCGGGCCAGGAGGGTGTTCACCTCCCGCGTCGCGATGGGCTCGTGGGACGACGCCAGACCGCTCTCCTCGAACAACTGCTGGGCGATACGTGCGGGGGGCGAGGTGTTCACCGTTCGGTCCCTTCGGGCAGTCGGGCTTTCGGCCTGCTACAGGCGCTTCTCGGCGATCTCCGCGAAGGTCTCGAGGAATCGCGTCACGTCGTCCGAGTCGAAGGCCAACGGCGGTCGGATCTTGAGCACGTTGACTGCCTCGCCGGTGCCGCTGATGAGGACACGACGCTCACGCATGTCGTTGATGACATGGTCGGCGAGGGCACGATCGGGCTTCAGCGACTCCCGGTCCTTCACGAGCTCGACTCCCACGTACAGGCCGCTCCCGCGGACCTCCGCGACGTACGGCGACTCACGGGTGATCTCCTCTAGACCGGCGCGCAGTGCCCTGCCGTTGTCGAGGACGCGCTGCCGTACGTTCTCCGCTTCGAAGACGTCCAGGACCGCCGCGCCGGCGGCGACCGCGATCGAACTGCCCGCGAAGGTGTTGAAGTACCGGACGTTCCGTCCGAACTCGTCGCACACCTCAGGCCTGAACACCACGCCGGAGATCGGCATGCCGTTACCCATGGGCTTGCCCATGGTGACGATGTCCGGGACCACCTCGTGGCGGCTGAACCCCCACATCGCGTCACCGAGCCGGGCGAATCCCGACTGGACCTCGTCGGCGATGTACACGCCGCCCGCGGCGTGCGCTTCCTCGACCATGTCACGCAGGTAGCCGACCGGGTCGGTGAAGAGGCCGTCACTGGAGTACGCGCAGTCCGTGATCAGCGCCGCGAGCCTGTAGCCGTGGCGTTCGAGGTCGTGCACGGCGCCGCGCACCTGGCTCCGCATGTGGTCGCCGAGCGTGGAGCCGGGCGGGACGAGTCGCGGATCCGGAGCATCGATGACGCGCACGTTCGGCCCGAGCGGTGAACCCGCGCCGAGCGTCGGCGAGAAGCTCGCGACCTCGCGGGTGAGACCGTGGTAGGCCCAGCGCGTCACGACGATGCCCTCGCCGCCCGTGTGGAATCGCGCCACGCGTACGGCCAGGTCGTTCGCCTCCGACCCGCTGCACGCGAAGCTGACCCTGGAGAGCTCTTCGGGCATCGTCGCGAGGAGGCGCTCGGCGTAGTCGACGAGTGATTCCTGCACGTAGCGCGTGTTGGTGTTGACCGCCGCCAACTGCCGGGACACGGCCTCGACGATGTGCGGGTGGGCGTGACCGACGCACGGCACGTTGTTGTAGGCGTCGAGGTAGTCGTTGCCGTCCCGGTCGAAGAGGTGGGCGCCTCGGCCGGAGACGAACTCGACCGGCTCCCGGTAGTTCAGCGCGTAGCCCGGGCCCAGCACGTCGTTCCGTCGTCGGACGGTGGACCGCAGGCGCTCGGGCAGATCACCGAGCGCTGCGGGATCGAACCGGTTGGGGTAGTTGGCCAGCGCCCGACTGGGTGTCGACGTCATCAGCGGGTCCCCTCTCTTCATGGCGTGCGCGCAGCTCGTCGTGGCTGCTTCAGGAGGAGGCTACCAGATATTGTTTCAGTTCCAGACTGAAATATATTCGGACCGGCCCGACCGGGTCCCGCAGAACGCGGCCGGCGCCCGACCAGACCATGACCGTCGACCCCGGCGACCCGCAGTTCCTTGATCAGGGCCGCGACGCCCTCCGTCCGCCGAACACCTCCCACCTGCGGATTCCGCACCTGCCGGGCGTCCTCGCCCTGTGGCGCCGACGCGGCGGGTCACCGCAGATGGTCGGCGACGGGTTCCGGACGGGGCCGCTCCCTCGTGTCGGTCCCGCGCTGTCCCGGCGCCCGCCTACGACCAGGGCAGGACCAGCGCGCCCCAGGCGACGACGGGACCGAGGGCGACGATTCCGCCGGTGTAGCCGATGACCTGGCGGTAGAAACGGCGGGGGTCGACGCCGCGGGCGTTGCTGAGCACGAGGGCGCCGTTGGTGGAGAAGGGGGACGTGTCGACGATCGTCGTGGAGATGGCGAGGGCGGCGATCAGCCCGGCGGCGCTGAGGTGGCTGGAGAGCAGCAGCGGGACGGCGATGGGGATGATCGCGGTCAGGATCGCGGTGGAGGAGGCGAAGGCGGACGTGATGGCGACGGTGAAGCACAGCAGGAGCGCGACGACGAGCGGTGCGCCCAGTCCCGCCGCGTGCTCGGAGATGCTCTCGATGACGCCGGCCTTCTCCAGCATGGCGATGTAGGTCATCATGCCCGCGACCAGCAGCAGCGTGGACCAGCTGACGCCGTCCACGGCCTTCTCCTGCCGCTTCATGTCGACCAGGGCCAGCAGGGCGCCGGCCGCCAGGGCCAGGAACCCGATCTCCAGGTGGAAGCCGAGCGCGCCGACGACGAGGGCGACCAGGCAGGCGAGGGTGAGCCACTGGCGCCAGTCGGGCCTGCCGGACACGGCGAGGTCCTCGTCGGCGGCCGCGTCGTCGGCTCCCTCGGCCAGCGGCGCGGGGCGCTTGGCGAGCAGGGCGTAAGTAAGCGCCGAGAGAACGAGGTTGATGAGGAAGCTGGCGCTGAACAGCGTCACCGCGGAGACCTGCAGGTCGGTCTTGTCGACCAGCCCGAGGACGAGGGCGCCCGAGACCGCGAGCGGGGAGAACGCGCCCGCGTGGCCTCCGCTGATCACCATCATGCCGACGACGAGCGGGTTGAGCTTGTAGCGGTAGGCGAAGTTCATGCCGATCGGCGCGAGGATCGCGACCGCAGCCGGCGTGAACGTGCCGAACGCCGTCAGCAGGGCCGCCACCAGGAACAGCACCCAGGGGATGAGCGCGACCTTGCCGCGCACCAGCCGTACGCCGGCCGCGACGAGCCAGTCGATGGTGCCGTTGCGGCGGGCGACGGAGAAGAGGTAGGTGACGCCGACGATGGTGACGAAGAGCTTCGCCGGGAACCCCTCGAAGATCTCGTCCTCGGTGAGGCCGAGCGAGGCGGTGCCGACCGCGAAGGTGGCGACGAAGGCGAGGATGCCCAGATTGATCGGCAGCACCGTGCCGACCACGAACATCACCAGCAGCGCGCCTATGGAGATCACTTCAGCAGACATCTTTGTCCTTGGTGCGGTGGGGAGGGGCGCGCCCCGAGGGCGCGAGGTCGTCCCGGTGCGGACGGCTGGGGACCGGCCGACCGAGGTGATGTTCGTCCTGTTTCAGGCGGCTTGCGTGGTGCCTGTGTCCGGGACGTAGATGCGGGCGTCGGCGAGCAGCCGTGCCGCGCGTTGCACGGTGACCCGCCGGGGCAGGCCGTCCTGTACGTCGGTGCAGCGGACCGCGACGACGCCGGCGGGGGTGCCCAGGCGCAGCCATTCGTCGGTCGGGCCGCCCGTGGTGCGGCGGACCACGGAGCCGGTGACGAGCCCGGCCGCCGCGACGGCGACGGCGGAGGTCAGGCCGATCGCGGGGTGCGGGGCGTTCATGCTGAGCATGCGCACCGAGACGTCGTAGTCCTCGGCCGCGACCGGTTCGCCGAGGGTGGTGGTGTACGGAACGGGCGGGCCGACCAGGCCCACCTTGGGCACCGCGTCGCCCGGTTCGCTGCCCGGTGCGAGCAGCCCCATCAGCGGTGCGGCGGCATGACGTACGGAGCGCAGCCAGGGCACGTCGGTGTCCGTCCGGTCCGGGGACTCGGCGCCGGTGCGGCCGGCGTCGAGGGCGTCGACGAGGACGACGGGGGCGCCGGCGTCCACCATGGTCACCCGTACCGGCTCGGCGTCGGCGATCCGCAGGCTCTGCGCGGCCTGTCCGGTGGGGAGCAGTAAACCGGTGGTGCCGCCGGCCGGTTCGAGGAAGGTGAGGCCGACGGCGACGCCGCCGGCCCGGGTGCCGGGTACCGTCTGGCGGCCGAAGTGGTGGACGACGCCGCCGGTGGTGTCGACGAGCCCTTCGAGGACCGCGCCCGTGTTGGTGTTGCGCATCACCACGCGGGTCCGGTCGCCGGTGATCGCCACCATGCCCTTCGTGACCGCGTAGAGGGCGACGCCTGTGGCGCAGTTGCCGCAGTTGCTCGTCCATTCGACCGAGCCGGTGCCGATGCCCACCTGGGCGAAGAGGTAGTCCACGTCCACGCCGGGTGCGGAGGAGGCGCTGACCACCGCCGCCTTGGAAGTGGTGGGGGTCGCCCCGCCCACGCCGTCCAGTTCCACGGGGTCGGTGGCGCCGTACGCGGAGACCAGCAGCTTCTCCAGTCGGCCACGGTCGGCGGGGACGTCGACCTGGTTGAACAGCCAGCACTTGCTGGTGCCGCCACGCACGAGGGTCGCGGGAGTGTGCACGTCTGAGGCTCTTTCTCGCTCAACGAGGGGAGGTGAGGGCCGAAACGGTGGTGACCGGCGCATTGCGGGCCGGTGAACCGCTCGGCGACTGCGGCGACCTTCGCAGAGGCGTGACTTCGGAACAATCGCAGTTCGCTTCACATGGGTTTAGCTCAGCTAAAGTCACAGGCATGTTGAACGTACGTCGTCTGCTGCTGCTCACCGAGGCCGCCGAGCGTGGTTCGCTCACCGCGGCTGCGGAGGCGCTGGGCATGACCACGTCCGCCGCCTCGCAGCAGATGTCCCTGCTGGAGCAGGAGGCCGGGCAGCCCCTCGTCGAGCGGCTGCCGCGGGGGATCCGCCCCACCCCGGCGGGTGCCGCGCTGGTCGAGCGAGGACAGGCGATCCGTCGTGAACTGCGTGCCGCTCAGGCCGACCTGGACTCCTTCACCGCCCTCGACCAGGGCACGTTGCGGCTCGGGTCCTTCCCCACGGCGAGCGCGTCCCTGCTGCCGCTCGCGCTCACCCGCTTCCGCCGCCGCCACACCGGAATCCGTATCGAGGTGCGCGCGGGCGTGCTTGAGGAGCTGCGGGAGATGCTGCACACGGGGGAGGTGGAGCAGGGGCTCCTCTGGGACTACGAGTGGAACCGGGTCGACGATCCGGCGCTCTCCCTCACCCACCTGCTGGACGACCCCACGGTGCTGGTGGTCCCCGCCGACTCGCCCCTGCGTACGCATCCGTCCGTACGGCTCGGGGATCTCGCGGACCAGGAGTGGATCATCCGTGCCGACAACCACCCGGTCGCCGATGTCCTGCGTCGCAGCTGTCGCCAGGCGGGGTTCGAGCCGCGCATCGCCTACGCCTCGCACGACTACCAGGAGGCGCAGGCCATGGTCGCGGCCGGGCTCGGGATCGCGCTGGCGCCGCGTCTGGCCCTCACCAGCCGCCGCAGCGACGTACGCCTGCTGCCCTTCGCGTCGGACGTGCCCGCGCCCACCCGCCGCATCCTGCTCGCCCGCGCCGCGGCTCGCCCCGCCACCCCGCCCGCCCAGGCGATGGCCCGCGTCCTGCGCACGGTGGCGCAGCGGTTCACCGCTCCCGGGCTGCACCGGGCCCAGCTCGGGGCGGTTCGACCCGGCTGAGGATGAGGAGCGATCCGCGGGCCGCAGAAAGGCCGTGCCGCCGCGGAGGGGGGTCCGCGGCGGCACGACAGGGAATGGGCAGGTCAGGCCCAGGGGGTCACTGCGGTGAAGGAGCTGTCGGCTCGGAACGTGTCGCTGTCCTGGTAGGTCTCCACGCGAAGTTCGTAGTTGTAGTGGCGGATGTAGCGGCCGGGGTAGTTGTACGACTCCAGTCGGACGGAGCCGGCGACGCTGCCCGGGCGGGCGCAATAGGTGGCGTCCTTGTTGAACACGGCCGTGTTGTTGCTGGCGTCGAAGCGGATGCGGAAGTCCCAGTGGCGCATGTAGCGGCCGGCGGAGTCGCGGAAGGAGTAGCAGTTGGCATCGGCGAGACCGGGCACGACGGTCAGGGTGGCGCTCTGCTTGACGGCGGTGGTGCTGGAGCTGCTCACCGGGTCGATGTAGCCGAGGCTGTCGGAGCGGACCACGGCATAGCGGCTCGGGTAGTTGACGGACTGCAGTGACCGGGTGGTGTTGGTCGGCAGGGTCACACCGCCGGAGACGGTCTCCTTCAGCACGGTGAGGTGACGGGCGAAGCCGGTGAGGCCGGGCAGCTCGGTCGGGGCCGACCAGGTGGCGAAGTTGTCGTAGCTGTCGCTGTACCAGTACTTGCCGGCGCTGTAGCCGTCGTAGAAGATGCGCCAGCCGCCGTTGTCGAGCGGGACCAGGGCCGGGCCCTCGACCCAGTCACCGAAGCCCGCCCAGTTGCCGGTCTTCCGGAACGTGTAGGGGCCGGTCAGGCTGGAGGCGGTGGCGTACTCGATGTACTTCGTCGTCTCGTTCTTCGTGAACGCGTGGTACGTGGAACCGACCTTGACGATGAAGGTGTCGATGTAGTTCGGGCCGATGCCGGACAGCTGGGTGGGCGCCGACCAGGTGGTCAACGCGGAGTTCGTCGCCGTGATCTTGTAGGCGGTGAAGTGGGTGGCGGTGCTCGCCGACGTCAGCGACATGATCACGTTCACGCTGCCGTCGCTGTCGACGAACCACTCGGGTGCCCAGGTGCGGGTGAGCCCGCTGATCGGGATCGTGTAATTGTACAGGAACGTCCAGTTCAGCCGGTCGGAGCTGCGGGCGAAACCGATCGTGTTCCCGGTCCAGTTGGTGGTGTAGGTGATGTAGTAGAAGCCGTCGGTGTGCTTGAAGATGCTGGGGTCACGGATCAGCCCGGACGGCGGGGTGTACGCCGGGCCCTTGCGGAGGGTGAAGCCGGTGGCGTCCGGCGAGTCGTAGACGTACATGTTCGACTCGCTGGAGTTGGTGAACGCGGTCATCGTGTACCGCGTGGCCTGCCCGGCCGGCGGGGCGGCCGCGGCGGCGGTGCCCTGGAGGGCGGGGAAGCCCAACAGGACCAGCAGCAGCGGGCCCAGCAGGGCGAGCAGCGTTCTCTTGCTTCTTCTCAACTTTTCCTCCGGGCTGTGCCTGCGCCGCCTGAGCGATCACCGCCGTGACGGGAATGCCGATTTGTTCGTAATTACGAACAGTGTGCGACAGCTCGTGCAGAAGATAGATTTCCGCCACCGGTGCGTCAATGTTTCCGACGGGTTCGGTTCCGTTTACATCGGACCTCCTCGCCCGGCCTCCCGACACATCCAATGTCCGACGCGGCCAAGTGGGGCCTGGTAGGAGCCGATTCGGCCGTGATGAAGAAACATGTGCCGCAAGGCTAGACAGGGGCAACGTTCGTATCCCTTAATCCATCCCATGTGTCAGCGGGGAGGGCCGAAGCGATCGCAACCGCATGGACGTTCGGCGCCTCATCGGCAGCGCGCAAGCTCGTGACGTGCCGCCCAGGACCGCCGGACATATGAACCCAATCCACCCCACCACCAGAGTCGCTCTGGTCACGGAAACGGTGAAAGATGTCTTTCTCGCCCAGTAGACGGCGCCTCCTGCAAGCAGCCGGGGCCACGGTCGTCGCCTCTGCCACCGGGTCCCTCGTCGGCGCATCCTCCGCCCATGCGGTCGTCCCTCCCGCGAGGGCCGACATCGGGGTCTCGGCGCACCCGTTCGAGCTCGGTCAGGTCCGGCTGACCGCGAGCCGGTGGCTGGACAACCAGGACCGTACGCGGAACTATCTGCGGTTCGTCGATGTGGACCGGCTGCTGTACAACTTCCGCGCCAACCACAAGCTGTCCACCAACGGCGCGGCCGCCACCGGCGGCTGGGACGCCCCGAACTTCCCCTTCCGCACCCATGCCCAGGGCCATTTCCTCACGGCGTGGGCTCAGCTGTACGCCGTGACCGGGGACACCACGTGCCGGGACAAGGCCACCTACATGGTGGCGGAGTTGGCCAAGTGCCAGGCCAACAACAGTGCCGCCGGTTTCAACGCCGGGTACCTGTCCGGTTATCCCGAGTCCGACTTCACCGCTCTGGAGCAGCGGACCCTGAGCAACGGCAACGTGCCGTACTACACCATCCACAAGACCCTCGCGGGCCTGCTGGACGTGTGGCG
>NZ_LIQX01000750.1 GCF_001418475.1 Streptomyces ossamyceticus
CGCGATCTCCTTCCACGTGTGCGCCTCGAACGCGAGCCGCGCGGGCGGGCAGGCTGTGGCCATGACCGAGCCCCTTTCTCCTTCTGCCTCGGCCGTCCGTGGACGGCCGTCCGGGCACCCGTTGCCCTCCAGTCGCACGCCCTCCGAACCGCTGCCGCCCGCGCGGCTCGCGTTCGAGGCGCACACGTGGAAGGAGATCGCGCATCTGCTGGCGAACCTGCCGCTGTCGCTGATCGGGTTCACCTTCGTGACGACGGTGCTGTTCACGAGTGCCTTCCTGACGCTGACGGTGATCGGTTTCCCGCTGCTCGCGGCCGCGCTGCTGGGGGCGCGTCAGCTGGGCAAGCTGGAGCGGATACGGGCGCGGGCGCTGCTCGACGTGACGGTGGACGAGCCGAGTCCGCTGCCGATGCGGGGCGGCGCGGACGGGTTCGTCGCGCAGGTGTGGATGAGTGTGAAGGATCCGGTCGGCTGGCGTTCGATGCTGTACGAGCTGATCCGGCTGCCGTGGGGGATCGCGACGTTCACGATCACTCTCACGGGGTTGTTCGTGGCGTGGCCGGTGCTGCCGTTCATCGTGCGGGGGCTGGCCAACGCGGACCGGGCGATGGTGCGGGCGCTGCTGTCGCCGTCGGACGAGCTGGAGCGGCGGATCGCGGAGCTGGAGTCGGACCGGGGCGTCGTGGTGGACACGGCGGCGGCGGATCTGCGGCGCATCGAGCGGGATCTGCACGACGGGGCGCAGGCACGGCTGGTGAACCTGGCGATGGGGCTCGGGCTGGCGAAGGAGAAGCTGCTGGAGGGCCAGGCCGACGACGCCGTGGCCTCGATGGTGGCGGAGGCGCACGGCGAGGTGAAGCTGGCACTCCAGGAGCTGCGGGATCTGGCGCGGGGCATTCATCCGGCGGTACTGACCGACCGGGGACTGGACGCGGCGCTGTCCTCGGTGGCCTCGCGGTGCACCGCCCCGGTGAAGGTGACGGTCGATCTCCCGGCGCGGCCCGCGGCGGCGATCGAGGGAATCGCCTACTTCACCGTCTCGGAGCTGCTCCAGAACGTCAGCAAGCACAGCGGGGCGCGGTCCGCGACCGTGGACGTCTGGCGGTCCGACGACCGGCTGCTGATCCAGGTGTGGGACGACGGGCGCGGCGGCGCGAGCGTCGACGGCGGCTCGGGCATCGCCGGTCTCGCGGAGCGGCTGGGCGCGGTCGACGGTCTCTTCATGGTCGACTCCCCCGTGGGCGGGCCCACGACGATCACGGCGGAACTGCCCTGGCGGGACCGGTAGGCGGGAGGCCCCGTGGGTGGGCTCCACCGGTGGGCTCGCAGGGGTGGGGTTAACCCCCGGAACCGGACGCCGACGGGCTGGATGGTCCGGGAGGCCGGGGGCGAGGAGTGTGGGAGTACGCCAGGTCGTGGCGCGCTCCGGTCGGAGTGTGGGTGAGGAGGAGTGGCGGCTATGGAATCCGCGTATGGGCAGGGGTACGGCGGCTGGGACGACGCTGCCGTGGCCGAGCGGCGGCACCGGCTGCCGGCGGGGCTGCGGGCGCCGTTCGAGGGGCGCAGCTGGCGGGAGTTCGGCTATGTGATGCTCGGCTTCCCGATCGGCGTGCTGATGTTCACGTACGCGGTGACGATGCTGTCGGTCGGGGTGGGTCTGCTGGTCACGTTCCTCGGGGTGCCGGTGCTGGCGGCGGGCCTCGCCGGGTGCCGGGGGCGCGGGGCGGTGGAGCGGGCGCGGGCGCGGGCGCTGCGCGGTGGGGGGGGTGGCGGCGCCGGAGCCGTTGCGGCCGCG
>NZ_LIQX01000751.1 GCF_001418475.1 Streptomyces ossamyceticus
CGCGATCAGCCCCCACCCACCCGCACCCGGCAACGCACCAGTGGCCCAACGGCGCGTACCCGGCGGCTGAACCGGCGGAGCCCCCGGCGCAGGGGGCGCTCCCCGCCGTGTGGGGCTCCGCCGACGTGTCGCGGGGAAGCCGGTCAGCCGCCCTGGGTGGCCGTGGCCCGCAGGGCGATCCGGTGTTCACCCGCGTACACGTTCATGGAGGCTCCCCGGAGGAAGCCGACGAGGGTCAGCCCCGTCTCGGCGGCCAGGTCCACCGCCAGTGACGACGGCGCCGACACCGCCGCCAGGACCGGGATCCCGGCCATCACCGCCTTCTGCGCCAGCTCGAAGGAGGCCCGCCCCGACACCAGCAGGACGGTCCGTGACAGGGGCAGCGACCCGTTCTGGAGTGCCCGCCCGATCAGCTTGTCCACCGCGTTGTGCCGGCCCACGTCCTCCCGTACGTCGAGCAGCTCGCCGTCCTCGGTGAACAGGGCCGCCGCGTGCAGGCCCCCGGTCCGGTCGAAGACCCGCTGGGCCGCGCGGAGCCGGTCGGGAAGGCCCGCGAGCAGGTCGGGGTCGAGGCGGACCGGGGAAGCGTCACCGCCGCGGGTGTCGTCTATGGGCCAGCGGGCCGTCGTACGGACCGCGTCCAGGGACGCCTTGCCGCACAGCCCGCAAGACGACGTGGTGTAGACGTTGCGTTCGAGGGTGATGTCCGGGATCACCACCCCGGCGGTCGTCCGCACGTCCACCACGTTGTACGTGTTGGAGCTGTCGGCGGTGGCGCCCGCGCAGTAGACGATGTTCTGCAGGTCGGACCGCTCGGCGAGGACGCCCTCGCTGACCAGGAACCCGGCGGCGAGCGCGAAGTCGTCGCCGGGAGTGCGCATGGTGATCGCGAGGGGCTTGCCGTTGAGACGGATCTCCAGTGGCTCCTCGGCGACGAGCGTGTCCGGGCGCGTGGAGATCGCCCCGTCCCGGATGCGGATCACCTTGCGTCGTTCTGTGACTCGTCCCATGTCCTGCCCCTGTCCCGACCGGTGCCGATCAGTCCCGGTTCTGTACGTGCTGGTAGCCGAAGCGGCCCTTGATGCACAGATTGCCGTGGGTCACCGGGTTGTCGTGCGGCGAGGTGACCTTCACGATCTCATTGTCCTGCACGTGGAGCGTGAGGTTGCAGCCCACTCCGCAGTAGGCGCACACCGTGGTCGTCCCGGTCTGCGCCGACTCGTCCCAGGTGCCGGCCGCCCGCATGTCGAACTCCGACCTGAAGGACAGCGCGCCCGTCGGGCACACCTCGATGCAGTTCCCGCAGTACACGCACGCCGAGTCGGTCAGCGGCCCGTCGTGCTCCACGGCGATCCGCGCGTCGAACCCGCGCCCCGTGACGGAGATCGCGAAGGTGTTCTGCCACTGGTCGCCGCAGGCGTCCACGCACTTGTAGCAGAGGATGCACTTGTCGTAGTCGCGGACGTAGAGGTCGTTGTCGATCCTCGGCTCCTCGTTCAGGCGGGCCGCGTCCGGGCCGAAGCGGTCCGGTTTCGCCTCGTACTCCTTGATCCACCCCGCGACCTCGGGGGTCGTCGACAGGTCGACCGAGGACGCGAGGAGTTCGAGGACGATCCGGCGGCTGTGCCGGGCCCGCTCGGTGTCGGTCCGCACCTCCATACCGGGCTCGGCGCGGCGGGAGCAGGCGGGGACGAGGGTGCGCGCGCCCTCGACCTCCACCACGCAGACCCGGCAGGCGTTCTTCGGGGTGAGGGTGTCTCCCTGGCAGAGGGTCGGGATGTCCTTGCCGGCGGCCCGGCAGGCGTCGAGGATCGTCGAGCCCTCGGGGACGCGCGCCTCCTCCCCGTCGAGGGTGAACTCCAGCAGCCGCCGCGGCACACCCAGCGGTATCACGGTCATTCGTACGCCCCCAGACGGTCGATGGCGGATTCCACGGCGTTCCACGCGGTCTGTCCGAGACCGCAGATCGAGGCGTCCCGCATCGCGCGGCCGACGTCCCTGAGCAGCGCGATGTCGTCGGCCGCGGCGGCCCCGGTCCGCTCGGCGATCCGGTGCAGCGCCTCCTCCTGCCGTACGGTCCCGACCCGGCAGGGCACGCACTGCCCGCAGGACTCGTCCCGGAAGAACTCCGCGATCCGCAGCAGCAGCCGGGGCAGCGGGACGGTGTCGTCGAAGGCCATGACCACGCCCGAGCCGAGCGTGGTGCCCGCCTCCCGCGTGCCCTCGAAGGTGAGCGGGATGTCCCGTTCGTCGGGCCGTACGAAGCCGCCCGCCGCACCGCCGAGGAGGACCGCCCGCAGCCCCTGTCGCACACCGGCCTGTTCCAGCAGCTCGCCGAGCGTCGCGCCGAACGGCAGCTCGTGGACGCCGGGCCGGTCCACGGCGCCCGACACGCAGAACAGCTTCGGCCCGGTGGACCGCCCGGTGCCGATCGCCGCGTACGCGGGGGCGCCCA
>NZ_LIQX01000752.1 GCF_001418475.1 Streptomyces ossamyceticus
CGGGTGATCGCCTGACGGATCCACCAGGTGGCGTACGTCGAGAACTTGAAGCCCTTGCGGTAGTCGAACTTCTCCACCGCGCGGACCAGGCCCGCGTTGCCCTCCTGGATGAGGTCGAGCAGGGGCAGACCGCTGCGCGGATACCGCCGGGCGACGGCCACGACGAGGCGGAGGTTCGACCGTATGAAGATGTCCTTGGCCCGATCGCTGTCCGCGACGAGGGCCTCCAACTCCTCATGGGTCGCGTCCGCCCTCGCCTCCTCCTCGCCGTCGAGGATCTGCTGTGCGAACACACCCGCCTCGATGATCTGGGACAGCTCGACTTCCTTGGCGGCGTCGAGAAGCGGTGTACGCGCGATCTCGTCGAGGTACATGCCGACCAGGTCGCGGTCGGCGATCTCGCCGCCAGAGGCGCGAACGCTGCTTGCCGCGTCGCTCCCGCCGGCGGCGGACGAACGACGAGCGGCGACGGCACGGGTTGCCATGCGTGCTCCCTTGCGATGGTGGGCTGGCAGGGTCGTGTCTGGTCCTACGTGTCTTGACAAGGCCGCTCGGACACTCTCCCGAGTGCCCGGCTTCCGAAGGAAACAACGACTGGAATCAGGACAGAATTCCCATGCAGGCCCACTATTTTTCTGATCTTGCAGTACCCTGTGCCGCCACAGGAGGAGGCGTGATGTCCGCGGGGTCCGCAGAGGTGCAGGTCAGACCAGGAGTCGAGGCCGACCTCGCCACCCTCACCGACATCTACAACCACTACGTCCGTGAGACGCCCATCACATTCGACACTGCCGTCTTCACTCCGGAGGAGCGCCGTCCGTGGCTGCTCTCCCACCTTGTAGACGGTCGGCACCGCCTGATAGTTGCCACCACGGAGGATTCACAGCGAATCCTCGGGTACGCCACGAGCAGCGCGTTCCGCGCGAAGGCGGCGTACGACACGTCCGTGGAGGTCTCCGTGTACCTCGCCCCCGACGCGGGCGGCCGGGGCGTCGGCACACTGCTGTACAAGGCGCTGTTCGAGGCGCTCGCGGGCGAGGACGTCCACCGCGCCTACGCCGGCATCGCCCAGCCGAACGAGCCCTCCACCCGCCTCCACGAACGCTTCGGCTTCCGCCATGTGGGGACGTACCGGGAGGTCGGGCGGAAGTTCGGCCGCTACTGGGACGTGGCCTGGTACGAGAAGGACCTCTAGGGCCTTCCAGGGCTTCCTTCAGGCCGGGTTCTGCTCCTGCGGCAGTCGCGGGAGCTTGACCATGGCGGCGCGGACGGTGTCGGCGATGTCGGGCACGTCGATCCCGAGACCGCGGAGGCGGACGGCGACCTCGGCGAGGGGGATGCCGAGCTTGGTCGAGGCGGCGCAGAGGTGGCGGAGGGGGACCTGGGTGCCGGGCGTCAGCCACTGAAGGGGACTCGGGCGGAAGGCACCCGCGGGCCCGAGCCCCGGACCGCTCAGGTCCCTGCTGAGCAGCGCGATGTCATCCCAGAGGTCCGCCCGATCGCGCGTTCGGTACGTGGAGAAGTCCGGCACACGCAGCCCGTACGACTCCAGACGTGCGCCGCTCGGGGACGGATCTGCTCAGTTCGTACGCGGTGATCAGGAGGAGGGGCAGGGGGACATCGCTGTCGTTCGCTCGCAGCGTCTGCCAGAGGACGAGGTCCTTGTCGAGCAGGGCATGGTCGAACTCGGTCGGTGCGTCGGGCAGGACCAACGGACAGGGCACCCCCATGCTGTTGTTCGCGCCGCCCGGATCCGTCACGCCGTCCAGCGTAGGAGCAACTCGCCCCGCCCTGAGGGGGAAAGCCCGGCGCGGGGCGGGCCCGTCGCGGGGCCGGCCCCTCGGGGCG
>NZ_LIQX01000753.1 GCF_001418475.1 Streptomyces ossamyceticus
GAGGACGCCGACGAGACATACGTGGCCCAGTCCGCCCTGATCGAATGGCGAGGCGGAGGCCCGAACACCTGGACCCCGTGACCCCCCACGCCCGAAAGCCGCCAACGGCGCTGGACCCCCATGGGGAGACCCGTGCGTGTGGCCGGGGAGCATCGGGCGGTGCGGTGCCGGCCAAGGCGCCGGGGCGGCCAAGGCGCGCTCGTCGCCGCCAAGCTGTTCGCTCACCCGCTCAAGGACACGTTCGGCGACGGCGAGTTCGCCCGCCCATCCAGCATGCACGGAACATGGAAGGCGGCCCGACCGCAGCGGGCGAGAACTGGCGAACGCTCGCTCTGTGCCACGGCGCCTGAGCTCTGCACACGGGCGGGCGAGACAGAAGGCCAAGTCACGTGCTTGCGGCGTGGAGGCGCTGTCGCGTCATCCTAGGCTGGCAGATATATTTCGTAGCTCGATATATGCTCGGTACATGACCAGACAGAATCCGCCCTTGACGGAACCGCAGTACTTCATCCTGGCCGCGCTCATGGATGGTCCGCTGCACGGGTACGGCATCATCAAGGCTGCCGAGCAGGCCACCGACGGGCGGCTGCGGATCGCTGTCGGCACCCTCTACGGCGCGCTGGAGCGGATGGAGCGGGCCGGGCTGGTGGCCGCCGGCCATGAGGAGATCGTGGACGGGCGGGCGCGGCGCTACTACCGGCTCACTGAGGACGGCACCGAGGCACTCCGCCGGGAGGCGCTGCGGATGCAGCAGGCGGCGGCCGTCGTCATCGGACACTCGCGGGATGCCGGAGCGGCACCGGCATGAATCGTCTGCTGCTTGTGGCCTATCCCAAGCCCTACCGTTCGCGGCAGGGAGAGGAGGTGCTGGCCTGCCTGGCCGAGGCGTATCCCGGCCGCTCCTGGCCCCCGCCGCGGGAAGTTGCCGCCCTGGTGCGCGCCGGGGTGCAGGCCCGTGCCCGTGCCACCGTTGATGACACCACTCGGCCGTGGTGGCTGGACGGCATCCACCTGGCCGCCCTGGCCCTCGCCGCGCTGGCGCTCGTTCCGTACCTGCAGGATGTGTGGCACTGGGCACTGCGCATCGATCCCGGACAGCACGCCATCGCCTTCCGCTTCTCCGGCTGGTACCCGTGGGCCGAAGGTCCCACCCAGGTACGGCTGCTGCCCTACGGGCTGCTCCCACTGGGCTGCCTGATCGCCCTGCTGCGGGGCAGAGCGTGGATCGCGCTACCGGCCGCGGCAGCCATGATCTGGGCCGGCGCCACGTCCCCCGGCCGCACCCTCTTCGGCGACGAGGGCAAGGCGGGCCTGGGCTACTACGGTCTCGGCGCCCCGATAACGGCCCGTGACCTGGCGCTCTCGGGGGCGCTGTGCGCCGCGTGCGCCGTGCTGGCGTTCTGCCGTCCCAGCCGTCTGCGGCGCCGCTCGTACCGCTGGCTGGCCCCCGTCGTGCTCGCCATGTCCGTGGCCGGGAGCCTGCACGTCATCTCCGTCAGTCCGGCTTTCCAGCGTGGTTTGTTCGCCCTCGAAGCCGCCGCGCTGATCGCCGCGTGGGTGGCGACGGACGCCACCGGCGACCACCGGTGGCTGATCCCCGTCGCGGCGGTCGCGATCGTCCGCACACAGGCGATCGTCGTCCGGCCGGACGCGTTTATGCAGTCCTTTCCGGACCTGGTCGTCCTCATCCTGCTGACCGCGCCCCTGCCCGCCCTGGCGTTCACCGCCCAGCGCCGGCAGGGGCCGGCACTCACCGAATAGGAGCGGGCCCCGGTGGGCCGACCGAGCCCGCCGACCCACGTCGTGCCGCAAGACGCGGGCGAGCGAACTCCCCCCAACGGAAGAAACAGAGAGATGACTCAGCACGATTCTCCGTCCCTGCCCGCGCACCGTCCGGGGGCCTCAAGGCAGGCCCCCGAGGCACCCGACGACACCAGCCCGTCGCGTACGACGCGGCCGTGGATGCCGGCTCTGCTGTACACCCTGGGGTTCCTGACGGTCTACCTGCTCGCCGTCTGCACCCCGTGGGGGCAACGAGCTGAGAACGCCCTGTTCGGTCTCGGTGAACAGGGCGGCGAACAAGCATGGATCTACCCCCTGTCGGGATCGGCCTACGGCTCGACGCCCCTGCCGCCGATGGAATTAAGCGCCAAGCCCACCGTGATGGCGGGCCTGGCCGTCATCGTGGTCCTCACCCTGGTGCGGCGGTGCTGGCGGCAGGGGCGTCGAGCCG
>NZ_LIQX01000754.1 GCF_001418475.1 Streptomyces ossamyceticus
GGGCACAGTGCGGGGTCCAGGGCACAGTGCGGGGTCCAGGGCACAGTGCGGGGTGCGGGGCGCAGGCGGCTGGGAACTGCGCGAGCGATCACGCATGCGCCGCGGCCGCCCCGCGGCTCCGTCGTGCCCTCGCGGCTACGCGAACACGACCGTCCGGCGGCCGTTCATCAGGATGCGGCGCTCGGCGTGCCACTTGACCGCGCGGGCCAGGGCCTGGCACTCCACGTCCCGGCCGATCGCGACGAGCTCCTCGGGGGTCACCCCGTGGCCGACCCGCTCGACCTCCTGCTCGATGATCGGCCCTTCGTCGAGGTCGGCGGTGACGTAGTGCGCCGTCGCCCCGATCAGCTTCACGCCCCGCGCGTGCGCCTGGTGGTACGGCTTCGCGCCCTTGAAGCTCGGCAGGAACGAGTGGTGGATGTTGATGATCCGCCCGCTGAGCTGCTTGCAGAGGTCGTCCGACAGCACCTGCATGTACCGGGCGAGCACCACCAGCTCGACCTTCTCCTGCCGGACGAGCTCCAGCAGCCGCGCCTCGGCCTCGGCCTTGGTGTCCTTCGTGACCGGGATGTGGTGGAAGGGGATGTCGTAGGAGGCCACCAGCTCGGCGAAGTCCGTGTGGTTGGAGACGACCGCCGCGATCTCGACCGGCAGCGCCCCGATCCGCGCCCGGAACAGCAGGTCGTTCAGGCAGTGCCCGAACTTGCTGACCATGAGGACGACGCGCATCTTGTCCTCGGCGCGGTTGATCTGCCAGTCCATGTGGAAGGAGTCGCCGATCGCCGCGAAGCTCGCCCGGAGCTTGTCCAGGCTCACCGGGGCCTCCGCCGAGAAGTGGACGCGCATGAAGAACAGACCCGTGTCGTGGTCGCCGAACTGCTGGCTGTCCTCGATGTTGCAGCCGGTCATGAAGAGGTAACTCGACACGGCGTGCACGATGCCCTGCTTGTCGGGGCAGGAGAGGGTGAGGACGTACTGGTCGGCGGGCGCCTCGGCGGGAGTGGGCTGCGCGTTCATGCCCGACAGGGTCGCATACGGCGTCCCCATGTCGGCAATCGTCCCGCGGACCGGACCGACCGGAACGGACCGACCGGAACGACCCCGTCCGAACGGCGCCCCGCACCGCCCCGCGCCGTCCCGACGACCACCCCGCGCCGTCCCGCTGCCGACCCGTGCTGCCCCACGCCGCCCTCGTCATGATCCGCAGCACCTCCAGCGTGCGCGGCGGTGTGTCCGGGTCCTCGCCGTCGCTCACCGTCAGGCGCACATGGGCCTCGCGGGCCGCGCGGACCGCCTCGGGCCACGCGGGGTGGTCGAGGTACGCGGAGACGGGGGCGTCCGGCCCCACC
>NZ_LIQX01000755.1 GCF_001418475.1 Streptomyces ossamyceticus
AATGATCCGATGGTTCACAGCGTCCTCGCTGTGTTTTTTCAAAGGAACCTCGTCCCGACCGAACCGGCCGGAGACGGGGTATCAACATATCTGGCGTTGATTTTTGGCACGCTGTTGAGTTCTCAAGGAACGGACGCTTCCTTTGTACTCACCCGATTCTCTCGGGCTTTCCTCCGGGCGCTTCCCTTCGGTCTTGCGTTTCCGACTCTATCAGATCCGTTTTCCGTTCCGTTTCCGGTCGGAATTCATTTCCCGGTAGCCGTTGGAGGGCTTCTGCCTATTCGTTCGCCTTGCGGCTCCCTTTCGGCGAGTCCGACTTTATCAGAAGTTTTTGACCGGCCTTACCGACCGCTCTTCCTGATTCATCGGGGCGGGCTCACTCGTGAATCTCGTCCACGAGGAACCGGTAGATGTTCACCGTCACCTGGGGCATATCCACCACTAGGCAACTGTTCGAATCTACCTCCCCGCAAGCTCCGTGTCAACGGTTCTCGCGGGAACGACGACGACACTAACAGCCCGACGGGGGTGGATGCACATCAGGCTGCTGTGGGCACCATGGCGCTGCGCTCGTGCTCCTCGACGTCGCCTGTCTCGCCGGCCCGAGCCGCGCGTCCGCCCAGGACATAGACGTAGGCGAGGAAGGCGAGTTCGGCGAGGACGCCGATGCTGATGCGGGCCCAGGTCGGCAGGCCGGACGGGGTGACGAACCCTTCGATGGCGCCGGAGACGAACAGGACCAGCGCCAGGCCGATCGCCATGCCCACTGCGGCCCGCCCCTCCTCGGCCAGGGCCGAGCGGCGGGTACGGGGCCCGGGGTCGATGACGGTCCAGCCGAGGCGCAGGCCCGTGCCGGCGGCGACGAAGACCGCGGTCAGTTCCAGCAGGCCGTGGGGAAGGACGAGGCCCAGGAAGACATCGAGTCGGCCCGCCGAGGACATCAAGCCGATGCCCACGCCCAGGTTGAGCATGTTCAGGAGAAGGATCCAGAGAACCGGCAGGCCCAGGAAGATGCCCAGGACCAGGCACATGGCGGCGGCCTGGGCGTTGTTCGTCCACACCTGGGCCGCGAAGGAGGCCGCGGGATGGCTGGAGTAGTACGTCTCGTACTGGCCACCGGGGCGCGTCATCTCGCGCAGCGCGTCGGGGGCAGCGATCGACGCCTGGACGTCGGGGTGGGTACCGATCCACCAGCCCAGGAGGGCGGCGACCAGCGTGGAGAGAAGTGCGGTGGGGACCCACCAGTGCCGCGACCGGTAGACCGCCGCGGGGAAACCGTGGGTCAGGAAGCGGACGACATCGCGCCATGAGGAGCGGCGGCCGCCCGTGACCGCGCTGCGCGCGCGTGCCACGAGTTGGCTGAGACGGCCGGTGAGCTGAGGGTCCGGGGCGCTGGACTGGATCAGGGAGAGGTGGGTCGCCGTGCGCTGGTAGAGGGCGACCAGTTCGTCGACCTCGGCGCCGTTCAGGCGGCGCTGGCGGCGGAGCAGTACGTCGAGGCGGTCCCACTCGGCGCGATGGGCGGACACGAAGACATCGAGGTCCATCGGGTTTGCTGCTCCTCGTCCCTCTCGAACTGCGTGTCAGCTTGTCGTACAGGTCGTACTGCGGCGCGATGTGGCTTCAGCTTGGCAGACTGGCCAGTCTCGGGGCAGGTCAGGGGATGGAACCGGAAGGACTGCGGGTGTGAGTGAGCTAGTGACGGGCGAGGCGGTGGCGCTGGAGCTGCGTCCCGCGAAGCTGCCGAGCCGGGCGCTGGCCGTGCTGCTCGACCTGGTCGTGGCGATGGTCGTCTACCTCGTGGTGACCCTGCTTCTGGCCCTGGCGACGGCCGGTCTCGACGAGGCGGCGCAGATGGCGACAGCCGTCGCGAGCTTTCTGCTTCTGCTGGTGGGTGTACCGATCGCGGTGGAGACGCTGAGCCACGGGCGTTCGCTGGGGAAGCTGGCCTTCGGGCTGCGGGTCGTGCGGGACGACGGTGGGCCGATCCGGTTCCGGCACGCCCTGGTGCGCGGTGCCGTCGGCGTCGTCGAGATCCTGATGACCTTCGGGGTCGTCGCGTGCATCGCCTCCTTGGTGTCGGCGCGGGGGCGGCGGCTGGGGGATGTGTTCGCGGGGACGCTGGTCGTGCGGGAGCGGGTACCGGCGGGAAGGTCGCCGTTCGTGCCTCCGCCACCTCCCTGGCTGGCCGGGCAGTTCTCCGGACTCGACCTGTCCGCCGTTCCGGACGCGCTGTGGCTGGCCATCCGCCAGTACCTGACGCGGATGGGACAGCTGGATCCGCATGTCGGAGCGGCGATGGCGGAACGTCTCGCCTCGGATCTCGCCGCGCGTACGGGGACGCCCGCGCCGTTCGGCGTGCCGCCGGGCGCCTATCTCGCGGCCGTGGTGCACGAGCGCCAGGCGCGTGAGGCGCGCCGCGCCTTCGGCGGTACGACGGGCCCCGCCGTGGTGCCGGGTGGGCAGGGCCCGGGCGCCGGGTGGGCAGCCGGGCCGGCTGCGCGGCCGCCGATGGGGCCCGGATATCCCGTGCCGCCTGCCGGGGGCTTCGCTCCCGCGAGCGGGGCGGCTGTTCCCGGTGTGCCGACACCTGGCCCCACCGCCGCGCCACCGGTCGCCCCCGCCACCGGCGCTCAAGCGGCTCCCCCTCCTGCCTCGTCGGCTGCGCCCGGGGCCTCCGCTCCCGTCGAGGCGCCGCGGCAACCGCCTGCCGAGCGGCCGAGCACCGGGTTCGCGCCACCCGGCTAGCTATGCCCTACCGGGCCGGCCGTCGCCAGCAGATGCCTGACTACCCCGTCTGGCACGGCCGTGCCGTGGGCGGCCGCCCTCCACCTCTCAGCCGACCCCCGTCAGGCGAACGTCGACGGTGGTGATTCCAGGTGTTCCAGCTCCACCCCAGGGGCCGCGAGGACCACGTCTCCCGCGATGTGAACGGTGTGCTGTTCACCGGTGTCCAGGGCTGTGACCTGGTATTCGTCCACGGTCAGGGGGTCGTTGTCAGTGGCGTGTGCTTCTCTTGCGATCAAGGCCCAGGACTGGTCCACGGTGCGCGGGGCCAGGACCGGGTCGGTGAAGGCGACGAGGCGTACGCGCGTCGCGGCATCGGAAGGGGTGAGGCGCAGAAGGCGGGCGGTGGCGATGAGGAACGCCGGGGAGGTGCCGGTGAAGGCGTGGGCGCGGACATTGCCTTCGGTGGCATGCGTGCCGGTGGGGTCGGTGCGGACCCAGGTGACACCGTCGAGGGCGGCGCCGCGGACCTGCCAGCTCGCGGCGTGGAGTTCGAGGCGGAGGGGGCGGCCCAGTTCGTCGAGGGCGAGGTCGACGGAGCCGGTGTGGTCGCCGGAAGGGGCGGTCAGCTGGGACACATAGCGCCAGCCGGAGGGACCCGGCGCGCAGTGGAAGTGTTCTTCGGCGAGGAGGGTGTGGTCGTGCGGGTCATGAAGCGAATACCGGCCGCGGGGCATGGGCGTCCTGAGTCGTGACGGGCTGATCCGGCTGGCGGGCGTGCCACGGGCCGAACGGGCAGGCCCCCGGCACGGGGGTGCGGGGGCCTGCCTGTGAGCTGCCGCGGGAGTGCGTCAGCGGAAGTGCGTGATCAGTACCTGATCAGTAGCGGTAGTGGTCCGACTTGTACGGGCCGTCGACCTCTACGCCGATGTACGCGGCCTGCTCCGGGCGGAGCGTCGTGAGCTTCACGCCGAGCGCGTCGAGGTGAAGGCGGGCAACCTTCTCGTCGAGGTGCTTGGGCAGCGTGTAGACGCCGGTCGGGTACGCGTCGGGCTTGGTGAACAGCTCGATCTGGGCCAGGGTCTGGTCCGCGAACGAGTTGGACATCACGAACGAGGGGTGGCCGGTGGCGTTGCCCAGGTTCAGCAGACGGCCCTCGGACAGGACGATGATCACCTTGCCGTCGGAGAAGGTCCAGGTGTGGACCTGTGGCTTGACCTCGTCCTTGACGATGCCGGGGACCTTGGCGAGGCCGGCCATGTCGATCTCGTTGTCGAAGTGGCCGATGTTGCCGACGATGGCCTGGTGCTTCATCTTGGCCATGTCGGAGGCCATGATGATGTCCTTGTTGCCGGTCGTGGTGATGAAGATGTCGGCCTTGTCGACGACCTCGTCGAGGGTCGTGACCTGGTAGCCGTCCATGGCGGCCTGGAGCGCGCAGATCGGGTCGATCTCGGTGACGATGACGCGGGCGCCCTGTCCGCGCAGGGACTCCGCGCAGCCCTTGCCCACGTCGCCGTAGCCGCAGACGACGGCGGTCTTGCCGCCGATGAGGACGTCGGTGGCGCGGTTGATGCCGTCGATCAGGGAGTGGCGGCAGCCGTACTTGTTGTCGAACTTCGACTTGGTGACGGCGTCGTTCACGTTGATCGCCGGGAAGAGGAGGACGCCGTCGCGCTGCATCTCGTACAGGCGGTGGACGCCGGTGGTGGTCTCCTCGGTGACACCGCGGATCTCCGAGGCGAGCTGGGTCCACTTCTGGGAGCCCTCGGTGATGGTGCGGTTGAGGAGCTCCAGGATGACGCGGTGCTCGTCGTTCTCGGCGGTGTCGACGGAGGGGACCTCGCCGGCCTTCTCGTACTCGACGCCCTTGTGGACGAGGAGGGTGGCGTCACCGCCGTCGTCGAGGATCATGTTGGGGCCGCCGGTGGGGCTGTCCGGCCAGGTCAGCGCCTGCTCGGTGCACCACCAGTACTCCTCCAGGGTCTCGCCCTTCCAGGCGAAGACCGGGACGCCCTGCGGGTTGTCCACGGTGCCGTTCGGGCCGACGGCGATGGCCGCGGCGGCGTGGTCCTGGGTGGAGAAGATGTTGCAGGAGGCCCAGCGGACCTGGGCGCCGAGGGCGACCAGCGTCTCGATGAGGACGGCGGTCTGCACGGTCATGTGCAGGGAGCCGGTGACGCGGGCGCCGGCGAGGGGCTGGGCCTCGGCGTATTCCTTGCGGATCGCCATCAGGCCGGGCATCTCGTGCTCGGCGAGAGTGATCTCCTTGCGGCCGAACTCGGCCAGGGAGAGGTCGGCGACCTTGAAGTCCTGTCGCTGATCGACAGTCGTCATTAGGAGCTGCTCCTCGGTGTCGGGTCGAGGGTGGGTAGGGCTGGTCTGCGCGGCGGCGGACACAGGGGTGCCCGAAGAGGACACAGGCATGCCCGCGTGCGCGCAGCGCAGTCCGTCGGAGGCCCTCTCTCCCTCGGCCGGTCCTCGGTGGGACCGCCCGACCGCCATCAGCAGCGACGTCTGGCTCCGTCCCAAGCTACACCGGTCGACCCGTGCGGCCCCAGTCCGCCCGGAGAAGGATCAAGCCTTCCCCGAGGGGCGGCGGGGGCTCGTAGGGCTCTGGCCTGGGGTGTCGGCGGTGCGGTGGTGCATGGCCTGTGACGGGAAAGGGCCCGCCGTGTGATGCGGCGGGCCCGGTCCTGCGGGTGCGTGGGTCAGTGCTCGGCGGTCGGGGCGGGGCCGCCGGGGCTGGCGTCGGCGTCGGGGCCCTTGGCGGCCTCGGCCTCGCTGTAGATGTCGGGCTCCAGGTAGATGACGCGGGCGATCGGGACGGCCTCGCGGATGCGGGCCTCGGCGGCGTTGATGGCGTTGGCCACCTCGGTGGCGGTGTCGTCGTGCTGGACGGCGATCTTGGCGGCGACGAGGAGCTCCTCGGGGCCGAGGTGGAGGGTGCGCATGTGGATGACGCGGGTGACGGTGTCGCCGTCGACGACGGCCGCGGCGATCTTCTCGACCTCCTCGGCACCGGCGGACTCGCCGAGGAGGAGGGACTTGGTCTCGGCGGCCAGGATGATCGCGATGAGGATGAGCAGAGCGCCGATGCAGAGGGTGCCGATGCCGTCCCAGACGCCGTCGCCGGTCAGCAGGGCGAGGCCGACGCCGCCGAGGGCGAGGATCAGGCCGACGAGCGCGCCGAGGTCCTCCAGGAGCACGACGGGCAGCTCAGGGGCCTTGGCGTGGCGGACGAACTGCGTCCAGGACTTCTTGCCGCGGAGGGTGTTGGACTCCTTGATGGCGGTCCGGAAGGAGAACGACTCGGCGATGATCGCGAAGACGAGGACGCCGACGGGCCAGTACCAGTGGTCGATCTCGTGCGGGTCCTTGATCTTCTCGTAGCCCTCGTAGAGGGCGAACATGCCGCCGACGGAGAAGAGGACGATCGAGACGAGGAAGGCGTAGATGTAGCGCTCGCGGCCGTACCCGAAGGGGTGCTGCGGTGTGGCCTCGCGCTTGGCCTGCTTGCCGCCGAGGAGGAGCAGGGCCTGGTTGCCGGAGTCGGCGAGGGAGTGCACGGACTCGGCGAGCATCGAGGACGAGCCACTGAAAAGGAACGCCACGAACTTCGCTGCCGCGATGGCGAGGTTGGCGCCGAGTGCCGCCACGATCGCCTTGGTGCCGCCTGACGCGCTCATCTGTCCGGGGTGTCCCTTCGCCTACGCATGTGTCTGTGCATGGGCATGGGTACCCACGCTTCCGTCCGTCACCGGCCGGGCTTTGCCCGCCTTTTGCAGGGGGCATTGTTGCAGCCCGGCCTGGTGTCGGTGCGCCGGGTCGTGGATCAGGAGGGGGTCACGCCGTTCACGCGACGACCGTGGCGCGGAAGACGGTGCCCGGTCCGGACACCTCGGCCTTCTCGTCCGCCGGTACGAACACGGACTGGCCGGGGGCGAGGGTGTGTTCGCCCGCCCGTACCGAACCGGCCGTGCAGAGCAGGATCTGCGGGGTCGGGAGGGTGAGGTCGTGCGGGGCGGTGGCCTCGGGGAGGACGTAGCGGGAGAGGCGGAACTCGTCGATGGGGGTCGCGTAGACCTCCTCGCCGTCGGGGGCCGCCTCGGGGCGCAGGACGCCCGGGTCGGTCGCCTCGAAGCGGACGACGCGCAGCAGTTCGGGGACGTCGACGTGCTTGGGGGTGAGACCGCAGCGCAGGACGTTGTCCGAGTTGGCCATGATCTCCACGCCGAGGCCGTCGAGGTAGGCGTGCGGGATGCCGGCGCCGAGGAAGAGGGCCTCGCCGGGCTGCAGGCGTACGTGGTTGAGCAGCATGGCGGCGATGACGCCGGGGTCGCCCGGGTAGTGGTGGGCGATGTCGGCGTACGGGGCGTGGTCGCCGCCGAGGCGTGCGCAGGCGGCCGCGGCGTCGGTGACCGTCTCGGCCATCGCCTCGGGGTCGGCGCTCAGGACGGCCGTCAACACCTCGCGCAGCGCGGCCTCTTCGGGGTGGGCGTGCAGGAGGTCGACGTACGGCTTGAGGGAGTCGACCTCGAGGGCGGCGAGCAGGTCGGCGGCGCGCAGCGGGTCGCGGAAGCCGCACAGGCCGTCGAACTCCGTGAGGGCGCAGATCAGTTCGGGCTTGTGGTTGGCGTCCTTGTAGTTGCGGTGGCCCGCGTCGATCGGGATGCCGCGGCTCTCCTCGTCCTCGTAGCCCTCCCTGGCCTGTTCGAGGTCCGGGTGGACCTGGAGGGAGAGGGGGGCGCCGGCGGCGAGGATCTTCAGCAGGAACGGCAGGCGGGGGCCGAACTTGGCGACGGTGCGGGGGCCCAGCTCGCGTTCGGGTGCCTCGTCGATCACCTCGGTGAGGGGGCCGCGCGGGGTGCGCGAGGGGCTGTCTCTTATAACCATCT
>NZ_LIQX01000756.1 GCF_001418475.1 Streptomyces ossamyceticus
GTACGCGGGGGGCTGGGCGCGCGGGCCTCGGTGGGCGCCGCGGACACACCGGAGGTCCTGGGCCCCCCGGAGGCGCCGGAGGCCCCGGAGGCGCTGGACGCGCTTGGTGCTCTCAGCGCGCGGGGGGCGCCCGGTGTGGTGGGTACAAGCGGTGTGCGCGGCGCGTTCGGTGAGGTCGGCGCCGACGGGGCGGGCGGGGCCGACGAGGCGGTCGGTGGGCGGCGGGTGATCGGTGTGCTCGGGACAGCCGCCGTACGGGACGCGCCCGGTGTACGCGAGGTGCTCGCCGTTCGTGGCGTGCTCGCGGTTCCTGGCGTGCTCGCCGTTCGCGGCGTGCTCGGTCTGCGCGGCGCGCCCGGGGGCGTCGACGTGGTGCGCGGTGCCGTCGGCGCGCGTGTGGGTCCCTGCGCGCTCGGTGTGTCGAGCGCGCCCGGCGTGTCCGGCGTGCTCAGCTTGTTCCGTTCCCGGCGTGGCGCTGATCCGCTCATGATCAGCCAGTCCTCTGGAGTGAGTTGAGGCAGTTGCCGGAGTGTGGGGCTCCTTGTGCGCGGCTTCCCACTGTCGCCGCGTTCGCACGGCATCACACCCGTAGTTCACCCCTGCGGGTGCACTCTCGCGCGGTGGAGGCCGAGTCGCGCTTCCGTACGCGTACACTGCGCGACTTTCAGGGGCGCGGGAGCAGCGCCGCGAGACCGGCGCGCGAGCCCGGCGCCCTCGACCTGACCGTTTCGTGCCTCAGCCCTGGCCATTTTGCGGCCCCTTCCGGCCACGCCGACCTGGCACACACACCGGCCACTCTTGACCTGGTCATGCCAGAGCCGCACCATGAGCGCCACACCCGCACCAGGGCCTGTCGATCACCCCACGGTCATCGGCGGGCCGGAGGCACGTCGCACGGATCCACCCCCCGCTCCACTCCCCGCTCCGGAGACCCCGGAATTCCTGGAGAAAGTAGGAGACTCATGCGACTCCGCATTCGCGGCAGATCAGCGGTGCCCGACGACACGGGCAGGAGATCGGGCCGCCGCACCGCCGCCCTCGTCGGCCTGCTGGCGATGGCCCTCGCGGCGCCGGTCGCCGCGACCACCACGGACGCGACGGCGACCAGCGCCGAACGCCCGAAGGCCTCGGCGGACGACATCCGCCAGTACGAGGTCCACATGCACTCGGACATCGAGTCCCGCACGGCACTCCAGAAGGCCGGCGTCTCGGTGGACGACGCCGACGACCACTCGGTCTTCGTCTCCGGCCGCGCGGACCAGATCAAGAAGCTGAAGCAGCAGGGCTACGAGGTCACCCCGCTCGGCGCCGTGCCGGACCGGTCGAAGGGCGAGGACGACGTACGTCTCTTCGACTTCCCGTCCGCCGACTCCCGCTACCACAACTACGCTGAGATGACGAACGAGATCAACTCCGTCGTCGCGGCCAACAGCTCCATCGTCAGCCAGCGGGTCATCGGCACCTCGTACCAGGGCCGGAACATCGTCGCCATCAAGATCAGCGACAACGTCGGCACCGACGAGGCCGAGCCCGAGGTGCTGTTCACCCACCACCAGCACGCCCGCGAGCACCTCACCGTCGAGATGGCGCTCTACCTCCTGAACGAACTGACCTCCGACTACGGCACCGACTCCCGCGTCACCAACATGGTGAACAACCGCGAGATCTGGATCATCCCGGACCTCAACCCGGACGGCGGCGAGTACGACGTGGCCACCGGCTCGTACCGCTCGTGGCGCAAGAACCGCCAGCCCAACAGCGGTTCGTCGGCCGTCGGCACCGACCTCAACCGCAACTGGAACTACCGCTGGGGCTGCTGCGGCGGCTC
Source organism: Streptomyces ossamyceticus (assembly GCF_001418475.1). GTDB lineage: Bacteria > Actinomycetota > Actinomycetes > Streptomycetales > Streptomycetaceae > Streptomyces > Streptomyces ossamyceticus. The sequence continues at coordinate 1,829 of NZ_LIQX01000756.1, forward strand.
GTCCGGATCGACGTCCTCCGAGACGTACCGGGGTCCGTCCGCCGAGTCCGCGCCCGAGGTGAAGGTCGTCGCGAACTTCGTCCGCAGCCGTGTCGTCGGCGGGGCGCAGCAGATCAAGTCCGCCATCGACTTCCACACGTACAGCGAGCTGGTGCTGTGGCCCTTCGGGTACACGACCGCGAACACGACGACCGGGATGACCGCCGACGACCGCAACGCCTTCGCGACGGTCGGCGGGAAGATGGCCGCGAGCAACGGGTACACGCCCGAGCAGTCCAGTGACCTGTACATCACCGACGGGTCGATCGACGACTGGCTGTGGGGCAACCAGAAGATCTTCAGCTACACCTTCGAGATGTACCCGTCGTCCGCCGGCGGGGGCGGCTTCTACCCGCCCGACGAGGTGATCGCCCGGGAGACGGCACGCAACCGGGACGCCGTGCTGCAACTGCTGGAGAACTCGGACTGCATGTACCGGTCCATCGGCAAGGAGGCGCAGTACTGCTAGCGCCGGGTCCGTAGTGAGCGTGGGGAACTGCGGGCCGCTGCGGCCCACTGTGGCCGGTCGCGCAGTTCCCCGTGCCTCTGCTCGTCGCGGGCGCCTACTCCTCGCGGGCGCCCTACCTGTCTCGGGGGCCTACTTGTCGGTGCTCTCGTCGGCGTCCGGCTTCGCGGTGTCCTCGGGCTCGGCCGGGGCGTCCGCCGTCGCGGACTCGGCCGAGTCGTTCTCGTCGCTGTCGCCGTCCTCGAAGTACGCGTCCAGGACCTCGTCGATCCGGGTCTCCCACGCGGCGTGCTCGGACTTGGCCTTCGCCTCGATCTCGATGGGGTACCAGCGGCGGTCCGGGGTGTGGACCGTGATGGTGAACCGCTTCCCGAAGCGGGGGGACTCCGTCTCGATCGCGCCGATCTCGTCCCAGCGGAACTCGCACGCCTGGTCGTCCAGGTGGAGCCGTACGCCCCTGTGGTCGGCGACGATCTTCGCGCGGCGGTCGGCGGCCTCGAAGACGGGGCCCTCGACGGCCTCCGCTTCCTCGACGGCCTCGCCGTCGGCCTTCGCGTCGGGGTCGCTGTCGGCCTTCGCGTCAGGCTCGTCGTCGGCCTCGCTGTCGAGTTCGCTGTCGAGTTCGGCGTCCGGCTCGGCGGCGACAGCCTCGTCCGCTTCCACGGTCTCCGCCTGCTCGGCGGATTCCGTCGGCTTGATGTCCTCCGGCTCCTCCTGCTTCTCCTTCGTCACGGACACGGGTGCCGTGA
>NZ_LIQX01000757.1 GCF_001418475.1 Streptomyces ossamyceticus
CCGGCTCGCAGGCGGAACGCCGGCGCCTCGTGGGCGAGTTGCTCGCCGCCGCCACCGACGTCGAGCAGCGCTATCTGTTCGGGCTGCTCACGGGCGAGGTCCGGCAGGGCGCCCTGGACGCGGTGGCCGTCGAGGGCCTCGCCCGTGAGCAGCCCGAACAGATAGCGCTGCTCACGGGCGAGGTCCGGCAGGGCGCCCTGGACGCGGTGGCCGTCGAGGGCCTCGCCTCGGCGACGGGCGCGCCCCCCGCCGACGTCCGCCGGGCGGTGATGCTCGCCGGGTCGCTCCAGACGGTGGCGCGGGCGCTGCTCGCGGACGGCCCGCCCGCCCTGGAGCGGTTCCGGCTCACGGTGGGGCGGCCCGTCCTGCCGATGCTGGCGCACAGCGCCTCCTCGGTCGCGGAGGCCGTGGAGAAGCTGGGCGCCTGCGCCGTCGAGGAGAAGCTGGACGGTATCCGTGTCCAGGTCCACCGCGACGGCCCCGACGTACGCCTCTACACGCGGACCCTCGACGACATCACCGACCGCCTCCCCGAACTGACGGCGGCGGCACTGGAGTTGCGGGGCGAGCGGTTCATCCTCGACGGGGAGGTGATCGCGTTCGACGAGACGGGGCGGCCGCGTTCCTTCCAGGAGACCGCCGGGCGGGTCGGCTCGCGGCTGGACGTGGCGACGGCGGCCGAGCAGGTGCCGGTGTCGCCGGTCTTCTTCGACGCGCTCTCCATGGACGGCCGGGACCTCCTCGACCTGCCGCTCATCGAACGCCACACCGAGCTGGCCCGGCTCGTCCCGGAGGCGATGCGGGTCCGGCGCACCGTCGTGCACGGCCCCGACGACCTCGCCGAGGCGGAGCGCTTCCTCGCGGACACACTGGCCCGGGGCCACGAGGGGGTCGTACTGAAGGCCCTGGACGCCGCCTACAGCGCGGGCCGCCGCGGTGCCTCCTGGCTCAAGGTCAAACCCGTGCACACCCTCGACCTGGTGGTGCTGGCCGCCGAGTGGGGCCACGGGCGGCGTACCGGCAAGCTCTCCAACCTCCACCTCGGCGCCCGCACCGCCGACGGGGGCTTCGCGATGCTCGGCAAGACCTTCAAGGGCATGACGGACGCGATGCTGACCTGGCAGACCGAGCGGCTGCGGGAGTTGGCCGTCGAGGAGAAGCGCTGGGGTGTGACCGTCCGCCCCGAACTCGTCGTCGAGATCGCCTACGACGGCCTCCAGCGCTCGACACGCTATCCGGCCGGTGTCACCCTCCGTTTCGCGCGCGTGATCCGCTATCGCGAGGACAAGACCCCCGCCGAAGCCGATACGGTCGAGACCCTGCTCGCCGCACACCCGGAGGTCCCCCGGTGACGACACCCAAGCGCAGTGCCGGTCTGCTGCTGTACCGCCGCACCGAGCACGGCGTCGAGGTGCTGCTGGGCCACATGGGCGGCCCGTACTTCGAGCGGAAGGACGCGGGCGCGTGGACGGTGCCGAAGGGCGAGTACGAGCCCGACGAGCCCGCCTGGGAGGCGGCGCGCCGCGAGTTCCGTGAGGAGCTGGGGCTGGAGCCGCCCGACGGGGAGGCCGTACCCCTCGGTGAGGTGCGGCAGACCAACGGCAAGATCGTCACGGTGTGGGCGATCGAGGCCGACCTCGACCCGTCGACCGTGGTGCCGGGGACCTTCCGGATGGAGTGGCCGCCCAGGTCGGGGCGGATCCAGGAGTTCCCCGAACTGGACCGGGTGGAGTGGTGCGACCCGGAGCGGGCCCGCGCGGTGCTCGTGAAGGCGCAGACGGAGTTTCTCGACCGGCTGGCTGAGCACTCGGGCTGAGCCCGCGTTGCGGCGCGCGTCGCCGCGCGGGAAGGTCGAGGGACAGCCCACGCAGGAGGTCAGGCATGCCCATCGCGACGGTGAATCCGGCGAACGGCGAGACGCTCAAGACGTACGAGGCCCTGGGCGAGGAGGAGATCGAGCGTCGGCTCGCGACGGCCGAGCGCACGTTCCGCACGTACCGGACGACGTCGTTCGCGGAACGCGCCCGGCTGCTGCGCCGGGCCGCCGACCTCCTGGACGAGGACGCGGAGGACGTCGCCCGTGTCATGACGACCGAGATGGGCAAGCCGGTCAAGCAGGCCCGCGCCGAGGTCGCCAAGTGCGCGAAGGCGATGCGCTGGTACGCCGAACACGCTGAGGTGCTGCTCACCGACGTGGAGCCCTCCGACGCGGACGTGAAGGACTCCGGTGCCTCCCGCGTCCTGGTCCGCTACCGCCCGCTCGGCCCGGTCCTCGCGGTGATGCCGTGGAACTTCCCGCTGTGGCAGGTGATCCGCTTCGCCGCGCCCGCCCTGATGGCCGGCAACGTGGGTCTGCTCAAGCACGCCTCGAACGTCCCGCAGACCGCCCTCTACCTGGAGGACCTGTTCCGCCGGGCGGGCTTCCCCGAGGGCTGCTTCCAGACCCTGCTCATCGGATCCGGCGCCGTCGAGGGCGTCCTGCGCGACCCGCGGGTCCGGGCCGCCACCCTCACCGGCAGCGAGCCCGCGGGCCGGTCCGTGGCCTCCGTCGGCGGTGACGAGATCAAGAAGACGGTGCTGGAGCTGGGCGGCAGCGACCCGTACATCGTGATGCCGTCGGCGGACGTCGACCGCGCGGCGAGGACGGCGGTGACGGCGCGTGCGCAGAACGCCGGTCAGTCGTGTATTGCCGCCAAGCGGTTCATCGTGCACGCCGACGTGTACGACGCCTTCGCCGAGCGTTTCGTCGAGGGCATGAGGGCGCTGAAGGTCGGCGACCCGCTGGACGAGGACACCGACGTCGGGCCGCTCTCCAGCGAGCAGGGCCGCGAGGACCTGGAGGGCCTGGTCGACGAGGCCGTGGAGAGCGGCGCCACGGTCCTGTGCGGCGCGGAGCGCCCGGACGGGCCCGGCTGGTTCTACCCGCCGACCGTCCTCGCCGACATCACCCCCGAGATGCGGGTCCACCGCGAGGAGACCTTCGGTCCTGTGGCCACCCTGTACCGGGTCGCCGACCTCGACGAAGCGATCGCAATCGCCAACGACACGCCCTTCGGGCTCAGCTCGAACGTATGGACGCAGGACGCGGCCGAGGTCGACCGTTTCGTACGGGACCTCGACGCGGGAGGCGTCTTCGTCAACGGAATGACCGCCTCACACCCGGCATTCCCGTTCGGCGGGGTCAAGCGGTCGGGTTACGGACGTGAGTTGTCCGGACACGGAATCCGGGAGTTCTGCAACATCACCACCGTGTGGCACGGGGCGTGAGCCTTCCGCGGTTACCATCCCCGTTGTGAACCGCGAAGTGACTCTGCCTCTGATCGTCGACGACCGCGGCACCCTTCAGGTGGCCGCCGCCGATGTCAGCAAGCTGCTGCGAACGGTGGGCGGGCGGTGGCTGCACCTGGTGGAGGCGGGCGCGGACGACCTGGACGAGGGCACGGTGGCCGCGCTGACGATCGAGCTGGCGAAGCTGGCCGACCGTATCGACGTGGCGTGCATCGCGCACAGCAGTGGTGCCGTGTCCGGCTGAGCCGGCCCCCTCCCGCCGCCTTCTCACAGGCGGGCGAGTGTGCTCCAGAACATGGATTCGTAGCTCTGCAGCAGTCGGCCGTGACGCTGGGCCAGCCTCTCGTCGAGCCGGCCCGCCTCGCAGCCCTCCTCCACGGCCGCCCGGGCGCTCTTGTCCAGGTCGGGGGACGGCTCGGCGAAGAAGTCGAAGAACGCGCACGCCTCGTCGGTGAGGTCGTAGTGGTGGCGCAGGGCTCGCGCGATGGTGGCGCAGTAGCCGCCCCAGGAGGCGAAGTTGGCGGTCAGGGCGAGGACCGCGTCGGCCGGCGCGGCCTCCAGCGCGAGACGGGCCACGTACGACGGGTAGGCCTGGCAGCCGGGCAGCGGTTCATGGGCGGCGGCCCGTTCCTCGTCCACGCCGCAGGCCCGCGCGAACACCGTGAGGTGGCCGGCCGCGACGGTCTCGCCGTCCGCGAGCAGCCGGAAGAACGCGGCGCTCGCGGGCGCCTCGGTCGCCGCCCGCCGGGCCAGCCGGGCGAAGGAGCGGTGGTCGGAGGCGATCACCAGGTGCTGCTCCAGGGCCAGTACGGCGAGGGTGGCGCGGTCGGCCGTCCCGGCGGCGATGAGCGGCAGCAGAGGGTTGTCGTCGGGGTCGGGGGCCAGTTTCGCGGTGAGGGTCTCCAGCAGGTGCCCTGCCGTGCGCGTCATGGCGTACTCCCGTCGGTTCCGGCGGCGGCGCTGTGCCTCCTCGACCATGACACGGCCACCCGGCCCGCAGCAGGGGGCGGTGGTCCGTCCGGCTTCGCCGGTCCGGAGTAGTCCGGCGCGAGATCGCCGGGCCGACAGGTGATCGTGGGTACTCCACCGCATCACCGCGTGCCCCGGCCGAAGGCCCCTTCCGGACAGCGAAAGCAGGCGTTCCCCATGCGTGGCGACACATGACGACGAGCGAAGAGACCCTGGGCGCCCCGCCGGTACGGCACTGGCCCGTCCTGAGGCTGAGCGGGGTCGACTTCGACCCGGTGCTGGCCGAGCTGATGCGGGAGGGCCCCATCAACCGGATCCAGCTGCCCAACGGCGAGGGCTGGGCGTGGCTGCTGACCCGCCACGACGACGTACGGCTGGTGGCGGACGACCCCCGGTTCAGCCGGGCGGAGGTGGCCGGCCGTCAGGTCACCCGGTGGGCACCGCACTTCGCCCCGCGGCCCGGCGCGATGCCCTTGGCCGACACGCCGGACCACGCCCGGCTGCGCCGTGCGCTCGCCCCCGCCTTCGACGCCCCGGGCATCGCCCGGCTGCGGGCGACGGCGCGGCGGAAGCTGGAGGCGACGGTGGACGCGATGCTGCGCGACGGCCCGCCCGCGGACCTCGTCGCGCGGGTGCTGGAGCCGTTCGCGGTCACCGTGATCTGCGACCTGATGGGCGTCCGCGAGGCGGACCGCGAGGAGATGCGGGTGCGGACCCGGCGGATCCTGTCCCTGACGGACGGCGCCGAGGCCGGTGAGCGGGCCGAGCGGGACATGACGGCGTACTTCGCGAAGGCCGTCACCGAGCACCGGGACTCCGGCGGGCGGGACTCCGGCGAGGAGGACGTCCTCTCCCTGCTCGGCGCGGCCGTAGGTCGGGGCGACATCACCGAGGAGGAGGCGCCGGCGCTGGCCGGTTCCCTCCAGATCGGCGGTGAGGCCCTCACCCACAACACGGGCCGGATGTGCTTCGTCCTGCTGAGCCGCCCCGACCTGCTCGCCCGGCTGCGCGAGGAGCCCGGACTGCGGCCGCGCGCCGTCGAGGAGCTGCTGCGGTACGTCCCGCACCGCAACGCCGTCGGCCTGTCCCGGATCGCCCTGGAGGACGTGGTCCTCCACGGTGTCCGCATCCGGGCCGGCGACCCGGTCTATGTGTCGTACCTGGCCGCCAACCGCGACCCTGACGTCTTCCCCGACCCCGAGCGCATCGACTTCGAACGCGACCCGAACCCCCATCTGGCCTTCGGGCACGGCGCCCATCGTTGCGTGGGCGCCGGTCTGGCCAGGCTGGAGGCCGAACTGGTCGTGGACGCGCTCCTCGACCGGGTGCCGGGCCTGCGGTCGGCGGTGCCGCCCGCCGAGGTCCGCTGGCGTCGCGACGCACTGATCCGCGGCCCCGAGGCCCTCCCGGTCACCTGGTGACCGTCAC
>NZ_LIQX01000758.1 GCF_001418475.1 Streptomyces ossamyceticus
CGGGCCGGGCGATGCGGGGTGCGTACAGGCGGCCGGCGCGCACGGCGATCTGAGGCTCACCGCAGGCCGCGGCCGCGGGCAGCGCGGACGCGGAAGCCGGGTCGTCGTCCAGGTCGACCAGCACGAACCGGCCCGGGTGTTCGCTCTGCGCCGAGCGGAACAGGCCCCACACCGGCGCCTCCCCCGGCTCGCACAGCCCGTCGTCCGCCGCGACGGCCCGCCGGGTGACGACAACCAGCCGGGTGTCGGCCAGACGGTCCTCGGCCAGCCACTCCCGCGCCAGCCGGGCGGCCCGGTGTGCGGCGGCCCGGGCGGCTTCGGCGGTCCCGTCCGGGGCGTTGGGGGCCCCGCTCGGGGTGTGGGCGGTCCCGTCCGGGACGTGGCCGGTCCCATCCGGAGCGCGGCCGGTCCCATCCGGAGCGCGGCCGGTCCCATCCGGAGCGCGGCCGGTCCCATCCGGAGCGCGGGCGGTCCCATCCGGGACATGGCCGGTCCCATCCGGAGCGCGGCCGGTCCCATCCGGGACATGGCCGGTCCCATCCAGAGCGCGGCCGGTCCCATCCGGGACATGGCCGGTCCCATCCGGAGCGTGGGCGGCCCAGTCCGGATCGGCCGGGGCGACCGGAGCGTGGCCGCATCGGGCGACCACCGTCTCGGGGAGCGTGGCCGAGGTGAGAAGGGAGGCGAGATCCGGGTGGCGGTCGGCGCCGGGCAGGGTGCCGGCGTCGAGGCCGGGCGGATCGCCGAGCAGGGCCCAGCGGCCGGCGGTCGCGCCGAGCGGCTGCCCGACGGGACGCCAGGCCAGCTCGTACGGCGTGGCCTCGTCGTACGGGTGGGCGGCCGACTCGGTGGGGGCGGGCAGGGGACGCGGGGTGAGCGCGCCGACGGTCGCGACCGCCCGCCCGGTGCTGTCGGTGATCAAGACGGTGACGGAGTCGCCGCCCGCGGGGCTGATCCGCGCGCGCAGCCGTCCGGCCGGTGTGCCGTACACGGTGACGTGGCGGTAGGCCGCGCCGTGCCATGCCCGGTCATCGTCCTTCCGGGCGAGGCGCACGGCGTGCGACACGCACTCCAGGAGGCCGGGGTGGAGCCCGAAGTCACCTGCCGTGACGCCGTCGGCGTCCGGGGCGACCCATTCGGCCCCTACCTCGGCGCCGCGCCGCCACACCGCACGCAGCCCCGCGAAGCCCGGCCCGCGGGCGACACCGGCCGCCGGGTCGTACCCGTCGTCGACGGCCCGTACGTCGACCGGCTCGGCGTCCACCGGCGGCCACTCCTCCGCTCCCCCGCCGTCGGTGGCGGGGGGCGCGGCGGCCAGGGTGCCCTCCGCGTGGCGCACCCATCCTCCGTCGGCGCCCGCCGGGCGGGTGTGCACGGTCACGGGGCGCCGGCCGTGCGCGCCGTTCTCCGGGCCGACCGTGACCTGCACGTCCAGCGCTCCGCGCCGGGGCAGGACCAGCGGTGCCGTGGGCAGCAGATGGGCGACCTGTCCGGCCCCGGTCTCGCGGGCCGCGACGACCACGAGGTCCAGCAGGACCGAGTCGGGAACGGAGACGTGGTCGTGGACCGTGCGATCGGCGAGCCACGGCTGGGCGGTGCGGGAGACACTGCCGGTCAGCAGGGTGTGCCCGGTGTCCGCGAGGGTGAGCGCCGAGCTGAGCAGCGGGTGGTCGAGCGGCACCGCGCCGGGGACGACGGTGGTCCGTGCCGCGGCGGGGGCGGCCCAGTAGCGACGGCGCTGGAAGGCGTAGGTCGGCAGGGTTCCGGGCGGAGCGGTCGGGTGTCCGGCGAAGACCGCGCCCCAGTCGGGGGCGTGGCCGCTCACGTGCAGCCGGGCGAGGGCGACAGCCGCGCTCCGCGCCTCCGGCTGATCCCGGCGCAGCACCGGCACGACGAGCGCTCCGGTCGCGCCCTCCGCAGTGGCTCCCTCGGTCCGGCCCGGTCCAGTCGGCTCCTCTGCCAGGGACTCCCGGACCATCGCGCTGAGCACACCGTCCGGCCCCAACTCCACGTAACGCGTGGCGCCCAGGGCCCGCAGCCGGCGGACGGCGGTGTGGAAGCGCACCGTGTCGCGGACGTGGCGGACCCAGTGGTCGGGTGAGCACAGCACGTCGGCCGTCGCCGGTTCTCCCGTGCGGTCGTCGAGGACGGAGAGGGTGGGCGGGTGGTAGGCGACGGAACGGGCGATCTCCTCGAAGGCGGGGAGCATCGGGTCCATCAGCGGTGAGTGGAAGGCGTGGGAGACGCGCAGCATGCGGGTACGGCGCCCGCGTCGCTCCCATCCCTGTGCCGTGCGGGTCACGGCCTCGGTGTCGCCGGAGATCACCACGGCGGTCGGGCCGTTGACGGCGGCGAGGCCGATCTCGTGTTCCCGACCTGCGAGTTCGGGCAGGATCTCCTCCTCGGTGGCCTCCACGGCCGCCATGGCACCGGTCGCGGGCAGCGCCTGCATCAGCCGGCCCCGAGCGGCGACGAGCCGGCAGGCGTCGGGCAGCGACAGCACACCGGCGGCATGGGCCGCAGCGAGGGCGCCGACCGAGTGTCCGAGCAGATGATCGGGAACGACCCCCCAGTCCTCCAGCTGGCGGAACAGGGCGACTTCGAGGGCGAACAGCGCGGGCTGGGCGTACTCCGTGCGGTCGAGCAACCGCGTCTCGTCGGCCAGCACCTTCGCCAAGGGCTGCTCCAGGTGCTCGTCGAGGTGGGCGGCGACCTCGTCCCACGCGTCCCGGAACACCGGCTGGACCGAAGCCAACTCCCTTCCCATGCCAAGTCGTTGGCTCCCCTGGCCGGTGAAGAGGAACACCGTGCGGCCTTCGGCGGCCGTCGCCCCGAACGCCGTGGCCGTCTCCGTGCCGGCGGCCAGGGCGTCCAGCCCGGCCAGCGCCTCCTCGCGGTCGGCGGCGACGACGGCGGCCCTGTGCGGCAGCAGGGCACGGGTCACGGCGAGCGCGTGACCGATCGCGCCGAGCGGGTGACCGGACCCGCTGGGCAGGTGACCGGACCCGCCAGACGGGTGACCGGACCCGCCGGACGGGTGACCGGACCCGCCAGACGGTTGACCGGACCCGCCGGACGGGTGAGCGATCCCTCCCGTCCCACCGTCGGCGCCCGACGTGGCCCGCCCCTGAGGAACTGCGGCCAGCCTCGCGCGCAGCCGCCCCGCCTGCGCCCGCAGCGCGCCCTCCGTCGCGGCGGACAGCACCAGGGGGACAGGGGCACCAGCAGCGGCCCCGGCGTCCACCCCGGCCCCGGCGGCGGCCCTGGCCTCAGATTCGGACCCGACCCCAACCCCGGCGGCGGCCCCGGCCCCGGCTGGCATCTCGTCAAGAGTCGGGGCCTCCTCCAGGACGACGTGCGCGTTCGTGCCGCTGATCCCGAACGACGACACCGCCGCCCGGCGCGGACGCCCCGTCTCCGGCCACGGCCGGGTCTCCGTCAGCAGTTCCACCGACCCCGCCGACCAGTCGACCTTCTTGGACGGCTCGTCGACATGCAGGGTGCGGGGCAGCCTCCCGTGCCGCAGCGCCAGCACGGTCTTGATGACACCGGCCACCCCGGCAGCCGCCTGGGCGTGCCCGATGTTCGACTTCAACGACCCGAGATACAGCGGGAGTTCGCGGTCCTGCCCGTAGGTGGCGAGCAGGGCGTGCGCCTCGATGGGGTCCCCGAGCCGGGTCCCCGTGCCGTGGGCCTCCACGGCGTCCACCTGTGCGGCCGGCAGTCCGGCCCGGGTGAGCGCGTCACGGATCACCCCTTGCTGGGCCGGTCCGTTCGGCGCGGTGAGCCCGTTGGACGCCCCGTCCTGGTTGACCGCCGAGCCGCGCAGTACGGCGAGGACCGTACGGCCGTGGCGGCGGGCGTCGGAGAGGCGTTCGACGACGAGGACGCCCACGCCCTCCGACCAGCCCGTGCCGTCGGCAGCCGCCGCGAACGCCTTGCAGCGGCCGTCCTCGGCGAGGCCGCCCTGCCGGGCGAACTCCTCGAACAGGCCGGGGGTGGCCATCACCGCCACGCCCGCGGCGAGCGCCATGGTGCACTCCCCCCGTCGCAGGGATTCGACGGCGAGGTGGAGGGCGACCAGCGAGGACGAGCAGGCCGTGTCCACGGTCACGGCCGGGCCCTCGCAGCCGAGGACGTAGGAGAGCCGGCCGGAGAGGACACCGGCGGTGTTCCCGGTGAGCAGGTGTCCGCGCAGTTCGTCGGGGGCCTCGTGGAGCCGGGGCCCGTACTCCTGGGACATGGCGCCGACGTAGACGCCGGTCCTGGTGGACCGCAGGGACGACGGGGCGACACCCGCGTGTTCCAGGGCCTCCCACGCCGACTCCAGCAGCAGCCGCTGCTGCGGGTCCATCGCCAGCGCCTCGCGCGGTGCGATGCCGAAGAGGTCGGCGTCGAAGTCGGCGGCGTCGGCGAGGAAGCCGCCCCGGTGACCGACGTCGTCCCAGCCCCGGTCGGCCGGCGGCGCGGAGATCGCGTCGACCCCGTCCAGCACGGCCCGCCACAGCTCCTCGGGGTCTCGGATGCCTCCGGGCAGCCGGCAGGCCATGCCGACGATCGCGATCGGCTCGTCCGCGGGAGTGGGCACGGCCGCGGCGGGCGTCGTCCCCGGGGTGGCGTCCGCCAGGTGCCGGGCGACCGCCGTGGGTGTGGGGTGGTCGAACAGCAGGGTGGTGGGCAGTCGCTCGCCGGTCGCCGCGCCCAGCCGGTTGCGCAGTTCGAGCGCGAGGTGGGAATCGAAGCCGAGGTCCTTGAAGGTCAGGTCGGGCGCGACGTCCGCCGCCGCCTCGTGCCCGAGGACCAGAGCCGCCTCGGCGCGCACGAGGTCGAGCAGCTCACGCGGGCTCCGTCGGCCGGCGGCGGTGGGGACGGCGGCCGTCGCCGGGGACGTGCCCGGCCCGGCCCCCGTGGCCGGCTGACCGGACGACGTGTCGGCGCCCCGGTCCTCCGTGGGCCGCGTCTCCTGCCCACCGGCCGGTGCCAGCCAGTGCCTGCGACGCTGGAAGGGGTAGGTCGGCAGGTCCAACTGCGGGCCGCGCGGCCGGTGTCCCGCGAAGGCGGGCCTCCAGTCCACGTCCGTCCCCGCGACGAAGGCCTGCGCCAGACCTGCCGCGAACTGTTCCGGGCCGCCGTGGTTGCGGCGCAGGGTGGGGACGACCACCGGCACGGCGCCCGTGTCCTCGACGGTCGCGGCCACGGCGGGGGTGAGCACCGGGTGCGGGCTGATCTCGATGAAGGTGTGGTGGCCCTCCTCGGCCAGGGCGGCGACGGCGGGGGCGAAGGCGACCGGCTCGCGCAGATTGCGGTACCAGTAGGTGCCGTCCAGGCGGGGGCCGTTCTCCCCGAGCACCACCTGTCCGCGCGCGACGGTGGAGTGCAGGGGCACACGGGCGGGCAGCGGGGTGATGTCCGCGAGCGTGTCGAGGAGTTCGGCGCGGACGTCCTCGACGTAGGAGGAGTGGGAGGCGTAGTCCACGGCGACGCGGCGGGCTCGGACGTCGTCGGCGGCGCAGGAGGCCAGCAGGTCCTCAAGGGCGTCGCGGTCACCGGACACGACGACGGCGTCGGGGCCGTTGACGGCGGCGAGTTCGACGCGCCCGTCGAGTGCCGCCAGCCGGGCCAGGGCGCGGTCCTCGGACTCGGGTACGGCCACCATGCCGCCCCGGCCCGAGAGCCGGCGGCCGATCAGTTCGGCCCGGCGCACGGCGATCCGCGCGCCGTCCGTCAGGGAGAGCACACCGGCCACGCAGGCCGCGGCGACCTCGCCCTGCGAGTGCCCGACGACAGCCGCTGGTTCGACGCCGTGGGCGCGCCAGACCTCGGCGAGGCTCACCATGACGGCCCACAGGACGGGCTGGAGCACATCGACCCGGTCGAGGTCCGGCGCTCCGGGGGCCTCGCGCAGCACGTCGGTCGGAGACCAGTCGACCCAGGCCGTCAGGGCCTCCTCGCAGCGCGCCCAGGCAGCGGCGAACTCCGCCTGACGGTCGAGGAGTTCCACGGCCATGCCGGCCCACTGTGTGCCCTGGCCGGGGAAGAGGA
>NZ_LIQX01000759.1 GCF_001418475.1 Streptomyces ossamyceticus
TGCGCGACCAGCCACAACGCACCCGCACTCGCCAACGCACCCCCCGCCCACGAACTGGAACGCGCCCGGCGGACTACTTCACCGCCCCCGCCATCACCCCCGACACGAACTGCTTCTGGAACGCGAAGAACACGGCCAACGGGATCACCATCGAGATGAACGCGCCCGGCGCGAGCACCTCGATGTTGCTGCCGAACTGCCGTACCTGCTGCTGGAGCGCCACGGTCAGCGGCTGGGAGCCGGAGCTGGAGAAGACCAGCGCGACCAGCATGTCGTTCCACACCCACAGGAACTGGAAGATCCCGAGGGACGCGAGCGCCGGTGCCGCGAGCGGCAGGACCACCGTCGCGAACAGCCGTACCTCGCCCGCCCCGTCCAGCCGCGCCGCCTCCAGCAGTTCGCGCGGGATCTCCGCGAAGAAGTTCCGCAGCAGGAAGATCGCGAACGGCAGTCCGAAGCCCACGTGGAACAGGACGACACCGATGATGTCGCCGAAGATCCCGAGGTCCCGGAAGAGACCGGACAGCGGGATCAACGCCACCTGCACCGGCACCACCAGCAGCCCGACCACGACCATGAACCACCAGTCCCGGCCCTTGAAGTCCATCCACGCGAAGGCGTATCCGGCCATCGCGCCGATGAGGACGACGAGCAGGGTCGCCGGGACCGTGATCCAGACCGTGTTGAACAGCGCGTCGGTGATCCCGTCGTTCTCCAGGAGCGACTCGTAACTCTTCGTGGTGAGTTGGGCGGGCGCCGAGAACACCTTCCACCAGCCCGACTCGGCGATGTCGGTCGGGTCGCGGAACGACGACACCAGCAGACCGAACGTCGGCACCAGCCAGAACAGAGCCACCAGCAGCAGGAAGATCCGCAGCGCGCCCCCCGCCGCGCCGCTCGCCACCCGGGCGGCCACCGAACGCCTGGCTCGTACGGGCGCCGCGCCCGCGGGGTCCTTCGGGGCCGGCGCCGGGGCCGGGGTTTCGAGGGCGGTCACCGCTGGCGCTCCTTCCGCAGTCGCCGGATGTTGACCCACATCACCGGCAGCACGAGCAGCAGCAGCACCACACCGATCGCGCTGCCCAGCCCGAAGTCGCCTCCGCCGCCGTACGACGCCAAGTAGAGCTGCAGGGCGAGGACGTTGGCCTCGTCCTGGGTCGGCTGCGGCGCGATGATGTAGACGAGGTCGAAGACCTTCATCACGTTGATCATCAGCGTGACGAGGACGACGACCAGGACCGGCGCGAGCAGCGGCACCGTGATCCGGCGGAACACCTGCCACTCGTTCGCCCCGTCCACCCGCGCCGCCTCCAGCAGGTTCCGGTCGACACCGGCCAGCCCGGCCGCGATCAGCACCATCGCGAACCCGGCCCACATCCAGACGTACGAGCCGATGACGGCAGGTGTCACCAGGGTCGGGCCGAGCCACTCGATGCCGTTGTACGGTGCCGCGAAGTTCGAGCCGGGGAGCCGCAGTCGCGCCCCGTCGGCCGACTCCGGCAGGCGGAACGTGCCGTCGGCGCCGCTGGTCGCGGTGGCGACGACCTTCCCGTCCTTCACCGCCTCCACCTTGACGCCCTTCAGCGCCTTCTCGCCCCGGTCGACGGCGCCCTTCTCACCGCCGCCGCCGAGCCGGAAGTCCAGCCAGACGGTTCCGGTGACACCGTTCCCGGTGGGTGCCTTCGCGTCCTCGGGGGCGCCCGGCAGCCGGTTCGGCGCGATACCGACGAGCGGCAGCAGCGCCGGGGTGCCCGCGCGGACGGCGCCCTCCGTGGTGAACGACCCGCCGCCGGACGGCCGCAAGTCGCTGACCTGGGCGTTGGGGCGGGCCTTCGGATACACGGACTCGTCGGCGAACACGTCGTGCACGGACGTCACGACCGCGTTCGCGACGCCCTGGTCCGGGTCCTGCTCGTACACCAGCCGGAAGATGATGCCCGCGGCCAGCATCGAGATCGCCATCGGCATGAAGACGATCAGCTTGAACGCCGTTCCCCAGCGCACCCGTTCCGTCAGCACCGCGAAGATCAGACCGAGCGCGGTGACCAGGGCCGGGGCCACCGCCACCCATATCGCGGTGTTGCGGACGGCGACGAGGGTGGCGTCGTCGGTGAAGATCTCCGCGTAGTTGTCGAGGCCGACGAAGCCCGAGCCGCTCGCGTCGAACAGGCTCCGCCAGACCGAGTACCCGATCGGGTAGACCACGAGCGCGCCGAGCAGCACCAGCGCGGGCAGCAGGAACAGCACCGCCACCCACAGCCGGGTGCCCGTCACGCTCTTGCGCGGTGCGGCGGGCGGTGTCGGCAGCGCGCCGGCACCCCCCGCCGTCTTCGCCACGGCGGACGACATGACGGGCGTCAGCCGTTCCCGTAGGCCTTGGCCGCGTCCGTCTCCAGCTTCTTCTGGGCGCCGGCCACGTTGTCGGGGTTCTTCAGGAAGTCCTGGAGGTCCTTCCACTCGCCGACGCCCTGGGTGCCGCCGAACGCCGCCGGCGCCTGGTCGGACATGTCGAAGCGGAAGTCGTCGCCCGCCGCGAGCAGCGCCTTGGCGATCTCCCGGGTGACGTCGTCCTTGTACGTCCCCTGGTCCATCTCCTTGTTGGGGGAGAGGAAGCCGCCCTGCGCAGCCCAGATCTCCGCCGCGTCGGTCGAGGCGAGGAAGGTGAGCAGAGCCTGCGCGCCCTTGCCGTCCTTCAGCGCCACCGCCGCGTCGCCGCCGGTGACCACCGGGGAGGCGTCGCCGACTGCCGGGAACGGGAAGACCTTGGCGTCCGAGCCGATCTTCGCGTCGGTGTCGCCGTTGATGGTGACGGCCACGAAGTCGCCCTCGAAGACCATGCCGGCCGGGGTGTCACCGCTGAACGTCTGCGTGATCGACTTCGGGTACTCCGTCTGCAGGGCGCCGGACGCCCCGCCCGCGATCAGCTCGTCCTTGCCCCACAGTTCGGCGAGGGTGGTGAGGGCCTCCTTGACGGAAGGGTCCGTCCACTTGATCTCGTGCTTGGCCAACTGGTCGTACTTCTCGGGGCCGGCCTGGGAGAGATAGACGTTCTCGAACCAGTCGGTGAGCGTCCAGCCGTCGGCGCCGCCGATGGAGACGGCCGGGGAGCCGGCGTCGGACAGCGTCTGCGCCGTCCGGAGGAACTCGTCCCAGGTCTTGGGCTCCTCGGTGACGCCGGCCGCCTCGAAGGCCGCGCTGTTGTACCAGACGAGGGACTTGTTGGCGGCCTTCGCGTACACGCCGTACTGCTTGCCCTCGTACGCGCCCAGGTCCTTCCAGCCGTCCGAGAAGTTCTTGTCGAGCTGGGCCAGGGCCTCGCTGCCGAGCGGTTTGATCCAGCCCTTCTCGGCGAACTGGTGCAGTACGCCGACCTGGGGCAGGAACGCCACGTCCGGTGGCTTGCCGCCCTCGATCTTCGTACCGAGGAACGTGGAGGTGTTGTTACCGGTCGGTACGAAGCTCACCGTGGCGCCGGTGCGCTTCTCGAACTCGTCCAGCACCTTCTGGAAGTTGTCCAGTTCCGGGCCGGTGAAGACGGCCGCGACCTCCAGCTTCTGGCCGTCCAGCTTGGGGAGTTGGACGGTCGGTTTGCCGCCGCCGGTTCCCCTGTCGCCGTCGTCACCGCCGTCGTCCCCGCCGCAGGCGGCGAGGGCGGCGAGAGCTCTGGTCGTGGAACTGGAACTGGAGCTGGAATTGGAACTGGACCTTGACCTGGGTGCGGGTAAGGCATCGTGCCCGGTCATCGCGTTGCGTGTACGAAGCGTGCTGCGCATCACTGACCCCGTTCTCCGTGCGTCGTCGAACGTAGAAGCGCTGTCCCGTGCGCTCTGGTCTACGCCGTGCGCCAGGGGGCGGCAAGAGCGCCTGCCCCCTCAACTCCCTGATCGTGACCGCGTCGTGACCATGGGTTGGGTCGGGGGGAGGTGCTTGAGGACTACAGCAGGGACGGTACCTCCGTCGCCGACACCTCTTTCGCCGCGCGGTCCAGGGCGCTGGCGAGGAGGGCCAGGTCCGTGGGGCCGTTGCCCAGTTCGCGGACGGGGCGGCGGGTCGGCGGGTCGCCCATACGGGCCCAGTCGACGGGGACGACGGTGGGCCGCAGGGTCGCCGTGCGGGGGATGCGCCCCGTCACCCGGCCCGCCTGGAACGGGGTGGGGGCCGTCCGCCCCCCGGTGACCAACTCGCCCCGGCCGGGCGACGGTTCGTCCGGCCCCGGC
The DNA here is from genome assembly GCF_001418475.1 of Streptomyces ossamyceticus. Taxonomy (GTDB): domain Bacteria; phylum Actinomycetota; class Actinomycetes; order Streptomycetales; family Streptomycetaceae; genus Streptomyces; species Streptomyces ossamyceticus. Next base: position 4,218 of record NZ_LIQX01000759.1, read on the forward strand.
AGCGGCGCGCTGAGGACGATCCGGCCCCCGGCCGCCCGCCCCAGCTCGCTCTCGCCGACCCGGCCCCCCGCACCGGCGGCCACCAGATGCACACCGAGCCGCTCGCCCTCCCGGGCCACGGCCTCCAACGCCCGTACGACCGACCCGGCGGCGGGCCGGCCTGTGGAACCCAGGGGCGGTGACAGCAGCGCGTCGAGGTCGTCGACGATC
>NZ_LIQX01000076.1 GCF_001418475.1 Streptomyces ossamyceticus
GTGGGGTGACAGGGCCCGACCCACGGGGAGTGGGGTGACAGGGGCCCGGTCCACGGGGAGTGGGACGCCGGGCCCGGAGATCCTCGGGGCTCGGGGACCCTCCGCCGCCGTGAGCCGTGTTCGGCCGGCCGCGTGGGTCCCCACGCCTCTCAGGTGGGCCCCGGTCGCGGGGCCCGTCCCGTCGTCAGTGGGCGATCACCGGGACCTTGACCTCGTCCGCCGCGTCCTCGCTCGTACCGGCGGTGGCCGTCATGTCCGGCTTGCCGGTGGTGACGAAGGTGAAGGCGATGGCGGCCGACAGGACCAGGATGCCGACGGCGAACCAGATGGCGTTGGTGTAGCCGTTGACCATGCCCTGGAGCTGGACGAGCTGCTGCTGGGGGCGGGAGGTCGCCGAGGCGATGTGGTCCTTGACGTACGACGTGGTCGCGGACGCGGCGATCGTGTTCAGCAGGGCCGTACCGATGGCGCCGCCGACCTGCTGGGAGGTGTTGACCATCGCGGAGGCGACACCCGCGTCACGCGGTTCGACACCGTGGGTGGCGAGGGACATCGCCGGCATGAACGCCGTACCCATACCGAGGCCGAGCAGCAGCTGGGCCGGCAGGAGCAGGGCCGCGTACGAGGAGTCGATCTCCATCTGGGTCAGCAGCAGCATGCCGAGGCCCGCGAGCAGGAAGCCCGGTGCCATCAGCAGGCGCGGCGCGACCCGGGTCATGAGGCGGGTGCCGATCTGCGTGGAGCCGATGATCATGCCCGTGATCATGGGCAGGAAGGCGAAGCCGGTCTTCACCGGCGAGTACCCCTTCACGATCTGCAGGTAGTAGGTCAGGAAGAGGAACAGGCCGAACATCGCGATGATCGCGAGGCCGAGGGAGAGGTAGACACCGCCGCGGTTGCGCTCCATGACCACGCGCAGCGGCAGCAGCGGGGCCTTGACCTTGGACTCGACCAGGGCGAACGCGGCGAGGAGCACCGCGGAGGCGATGAAGAGACCGATGGTCAGGGAGTCGCTCCAGCCGTCGGACTCGGCGCGCGTGAAGCCGTAGACCAGCGAGACCAGACCCAGGGTGGACAGGACCACACCGGGGATGTCCAGCGGCGAACGGTTGCGACCGCCCTCCGGCTCACGGATGACGAAGTACGCGCCGGCCGCGGCGATCACCGCGAACGGGATGTTGACGAAGAACGTCCAGCGCCAGTTCAGGTACTCGGTGAGGAAGCCGCCGAGGATCAGGCCCACGGCGCCACCGCCACCGGCGATCGCACCGTAGATGCCGAACGCCTTGGCACGCTCCTTGGCGTCCGTGAACATCACGGCGAGCAGGGAGAGCGCGGCGGGCGCGAGCAGCGCGCCGAAGGCACCCTGAAGGGCTCGGGCACCCAGCATCATGGCCTCACCGGTGGCCGCGCCGCCCAGCGCGGAGGCGCCGGCGAAGCCGATCAGACCGGTGACGAAGGTGCGCTTGCGCCCCCACAGGTCGGAGATACGGCCACCGAAGAGCAGCAGACCGCCGAAGGCCAGGGCGTACGCCGTGATGACCCACTGGCGGTTGCCGTCGGATATCCCGAGGTCCTGCTGGGCGGACGGCAGGGCGATGTTCACGATGGTCGCGTCGAGGACGACCATCAGCTGGGCGAGCGCGATGAACACGAGCGCTTTCCAGCGGTTGGAGTGCGAATCGTCCACCGTTTCGGGGACATTCCGGGCTGTTGCAGACATGGCGGTACCCACTTCGGGACTTCGTGACGGAAAAAGTCAGATGAAAGCGTCAGAGCGCGACAAGGCGCCGATGACGGAATAAGTCGGATCGGATCAGATCAGGCTCGGCGGAGGTCCTCCATGGTGACGGAGGTGCCGGGCAGGTCGGAGCGGGCCGGGGCCCGCAGACCGTCGAGCAACAGCTGCAGATGACGGTGGACGAAACGGTCGACACCCACGCACTGGGTGCCGGCCGGGGGGCGGCTGAGCTGGCTGACGGCGAGCATCAGGTCGCCGACGCTGACGTCGTCACGGAGCTGTCCGGCCCGCTGGGCCCGCTCCATGATGGCGGCCGTCTGGTCCTCCAGCCGTTCGCGCGCCGCCTCCAGGTCGGGGTGGTTCTTGTCGAAGGCGCTCTGGATCATCGGGCAGAGGGCGCTGATCCGCTCGTCGGCGGCGGCGTGCACGAAGCGGGACAGCGCCTCGAACGCGTCACCGGTCTCCTCGAGCGCGACCTCCGCCGCCAGCGCCGTACGGTCCATGACCGAGCACACGACCTCGCGGACCAGTGCGTCGCGGTCCGGGAAGTTGCGGTACACCGTGGCGTTGCCGACGCCGGCCCGGCGGGCGAGCGCGACAGCGGCGAGGGTGCTGTGGACGCCGAGCTTGCCGAGGACGTTCTGCATATGGGTGCGGACGGTGTGGGGCGACAGGAACAGGCGCTCGGCGACGGCTTTGCGCCCCAGGCCCGCCACCATGCACCGAAGCACTTCCCGCTCACGCGGCGTGAGGGACTCGACGAGCCGCTCACTCTCCGTGCGGTGCTTGCGGGCGGCGGTCAGTTCGCGGAGCACGCCGGTGAGGAGGGCGGGCGGCAGATGCGTCTCGTCGCGCAGCACTCCGCGGATGACGGTGAGCAGCCGCGAGAGCGAGCAGTCCTTGGCGACCCATCCGGAGGCCCCCGCCTGGAGGGCGAGCGCGGCCCGGCGCGGGTCGTCCTTCTCGGCGAGCACGACGGTCCGTACGGTCGGCTGCCCCGTCCGCACACCGGCGACGAGGGATATGCCGTCGACGAAGCTGTCCTCGCCGGTGTCCTGCACGGGCACAGGCCCGGAGACGGCGGCGACGGGCCCGCGCCCGGCCCCCGTCGGCGCCCCGGAGCCGTACGCGGCCCCTCCGGGGAGGTGACCGGAGCGCAGGGCGGGCGGCTGACCGTGCCCGCCCAGATCGGCGTCGACGAGCAGCACGTCGAACTTGCGTCCTTCCGCTGCCGCGCGATCCAGGCAGCGCAGCGCGGCCGGACCACTGCCGGCCGCGGACACGTCGACGTCGGGCTCGGCGGCGAGGGCCGCGGCGAGCGACTCGGCGAAGATGCGGTGGTCGTCGACGACCAGGACTCGGATGCGAACCACTGAAACCCCCACTGGTCGGGGGACGACCGGCGCGGGTACGGCGCCCGGAATGTTCCCCGGTTTACACCTGGGACGGAGCGCCGCAGCCGCACGGCCGCCGCCGTGCTGAACCGCTACCCCCACTCCGGGCGTCGTACCCGACTTGTCTCGCCCCCTGATCAGCACCGGCCCCCACCGGCGCTGTTCATCAGGGTAAGGCCGGGGGGCAGGAGCGGAAGGTAATTTGCAGAACTGGTTGGCCAACGCGTTTATGGTGTGCCGCATGTTTCGGATCGAGACAGAAGTCGACAAAGAACGAGCCCAATTGCTGCGTTCCCGGCTGCGGGCCACCAACACGGCGGCCTCACCGGTCCTGCGCGCGCTGCGCGGCACCTCCGACGAACGGGAGACACCTCTGCACATCTGGGCCCTCGACGAGACGGGCACCCTCACGGGCGGCCTCGTGGGCCACACCTGGGCTACCTGGCTCCACATCACGTACCTGTGGGTCGACGAGAACACCCGCGGCTCGGGCCTGGGTTCCCGCCTCGTGAGGGAAGCGGAACACACGGCCCACACCGAACGCGGCTGCCGGGCCTCCCGCCTGGAAACCTGGGACTTCCAAGCCCCCGACTTCTACAAGAAGCTGGGCTACGAGGTGGTGTGCGTGATCCCGGGCTATCCACCGGGGGTTACGGAGTACACGTTGACGAAGCGGTTGGGGTGAGGGGTACTTCGCCCCTCACAGGTTGACTTCCGCGGACTCTTCGGGAGGTGAACCAGCGTCGGTGCTCCTCCCAGGCTCGCCATCTCGTCGGAGTACTCGCGCGGGTCGGATCGAGTCCGCCGTCAACGGGCGCAGTCGGAAGATTCACCCACGGCCTTGGCATACTCCTTGACGAGCTTGAGCATGTCGTCCGCATCCGCATCCGCATCGGTACGCGACACCCTGACGGACGCCCAGGTGGACTCCTGGCGCGCTTCAGTCACGGGGCAGTCGACCCGTCCAACAGCACCGGTTGACGAGTAGATGTAGAGACCGTCGCGGGTCTTCGTGTCCGAAGGGGCGACGCTCAGCGCGGACTGGGCGACCTGCTCCGCTGTCGTATCGCCTTCCCACCGTTCCACACTGACCGAAAGAGCTGAACGGCCGTCGACGTGGATACGGCAGCGTTTGGTCGTTCCTGTCGACTGCGGACGCTGGGTGAGCTTCTCCCCTGACGGCAGCGTCGGCTTCAGTGCACTCCGCGGGACATCGATGCCGCAGAGTGCGCTGGGAAGCTCATAGCTTGCTTCATCGGGTGAGCACGCCGTTGCCGAGAACAGAACCGCGAGGGAAGCAGTGCGGACTGGACCCCTGAGGGGCCGCCGACGCCGGCGGAATCGCAATAGAATCCTCCACATATTGCCGTCAATCCGGGATTTCTGTCGTCGGCTGCCGCCACGGCGGCGTTGTGACTCATCGCCGTATTGGCGTCCTTGGTGTTCTCCCAGCGCTCGGCGATGTCGCTACCGAGCTCCTTGCGGAACTCGGGTTCGGAATCCTTGTAGAACTGCTCCAGTACCAGACTCGTCACGGTCCCGGCAGCGGCGCCGACACCGGCACCGACCGCGGGGGTGGCGATGAAGGACGTACCGACAGCCACGCCGAGCCCGACGGTACCCGCGATCAGGTTCTTCTCCTGGGTCACCGCGTACTCGAAGTCGCCGTTCTGCTCGTTGCCAGGCCCAAGAACAGCCTCGGTACGCCCGATCCCAAGAGTTCCGCCGATCTCCCCTGATCTGCGCATGCGTGTTTGTACTCAGGTGTGGGGCTCGGGACGGCAGTGAAACGACCCTGCTGTGGGCACCGGCGAGCGTTCGCGGGTGAAATGGCGCGAAACATGCGTGAGGCCGCGTCCCGCCGACGGCGTACGCAAGCAGGTACGTCGTCGGCGGGACGCGGCCCGCGGAAGCTTGGATCAGGACACCCGCCGTGCCCCCGCTGACGGCACCGCCACGAACACCCTCGGCGCTGTGAAGTCCGCCGCGGCGAACGCCTCCTGGATCGCCTTCGTGACGGTGTCCGCGTCCGCCGACTCGACCAGGACGATCGCCGAGCCGCCGAAGCCGCCGCCCGTCATCCTCGCGCCCAGCGCGCCCGACGCGATCGCCGTGTCGACGACCAGGTCCAGCTCGGGGCACGAGATGCGGAAGTCGTCGCGCAGCGACGCGTGGCCCTCGATCAGGAAGGGGCCGATCGCCCGTGTCCCGCCCGCCTCCAGCAGCGCGACCACCTGCTCGACCCGGTGGTTCTCCGTGACGATGTGGCGGACCAGGCGGCGGACCTCCTCCTCGTCGCCGAGGCGCTCCAGCGCCGCGTCGAGGTCGTCGTACGCCACGTCCCGCAGGGCGTCCACGCCCAGCAGGGCCGCGCCCTTCTCGCAGCCGGCGCGGCGCTTGCCGTACTCGCCCTCGCTGTGGGAGTGCTTGACCTGGGTGTCGACGACCAGCAGCTGCATGCCCTGGGCCGCCAGGTCGAAGGGGATCTGCTTCTGGGAGAGGTCACGGGTGTCGAGGAACAGGGCGTGGCCCTGCTCGCAGCACGCCGACGCGGTCTGGTCCATGATGCCGGTGGGCGCGCCCACGTAGACGTTCTCCGCGCGCTGGCACAGTCGGGCCAGCTGCCAGCCCTTCAGGCCGAGGTCGAAGAGGTCGTTGAGGGCCAGGGCCACCACGACCTCCAGCGCGGCCGACGAGGACAGGCCGGCGCCCGTCGGGACCGTCGACGTCAGGTGCACGTCCGCGCCGGTCACCGCGTGGCCTGCCTCACGCAGCGCCCAGACGACGCCCGCCGGGTACGCCGTCCAGCCGCGGTCCGACTCGGGGGCCAGGCCGTCCAGGGCCAGCTCGACCACACCGCCGTCCACGTCGGAGGAGTGCAGGCGCAGGACGCCGTCCGTGCGGCGGGAGACCGCGGCGACGGTGGTGTGCGGGAGGGCGAAGGGCATGACGAAGCCGTCGTTGTAGTCGGTGTGCTCGCCTATCAGGTTGACCCGGCCCGGTGCCGCCCACACTCCCTCCGGCGCGGCCCCGTACAGCTCCTCGAACCGCTCGGCGACAGCGACCTCGGCCCCGGACTCCACGGCCCCGGACCCGACGGCCCCGGACTCCACGGCTCCGACCTCCACGGCCTCGCCCTCTACGGCCTCGCTCATGCCCTGACCCTGACCTTTCCTTGCCCACCGGCCGACGATCCGGCCGAACCTACCGACCGCGACACCGGCCGAACCTACCGACCGGCACCCCGGCCCACATCCACCCGGCCCACACTCACCCGGCCGACATCCACCCGGCCGACACCCTCACCGGTATACGGCCGGGGACGGCCTCATCCGGCCTGTCGCCGCGCGAACTCCCACGCGTCCGCCACGATCCCCGCGAGGTCCGCTCGGGACGGGTTCCAGCCGAGGCGGTCGCGGGCCGTGGCCGCGGAGGCGACCAGGATCGCCGGGTCGCCGGCGCGGCGGGGGGCGACGACCTCGGGGATGGGGTGGCCCGTGACCTCGCGGACCGTCTCGATGACCTCGCGGACGGAGAAGCCGTTGCCGTTGCCCAGGTTGCAGATGAGGTGCTCACCGGCCACCGCGGCGTCCAGCGCCAGCAGGTGCGCTTCGGCGAGGTCCGCGACATGGATGTAGTCGCGGACGCAGGTGCCGTCGGGCGTCGGGTAGTCGTCGCCGAAGACCGAGATCGCCTCGCGGCGGCCCTGCGCGACCTGGAGGACCAGCGGGATCAGGTGCGACTCGGGGTCGTGGCGCTCGCCGCAGGAGCCGTAGGCGCCGGCCACGTTGAAGTAGCGCAGCGACACCGCGCCCAGGCCGTGGGCGGCCGCCTCACCGGTGATCATGTGGTCGACGGCGAGCTTGGACGCGCCGTAGGGGCTGGTCGGGCGGGTCGGCGCGGACTCCACGATCGGGGTGGTCTCGGGCTCGCCGTACGTGGCGGCCGTCGAGGAGAAGACGAGCGTGCGCACGCCCGCCTCGCGCATCGCGCCGAGCAGCGCCATGGTGCCGCCGACGTTGTTGTCCCAGTACTTCTCGGGCTTCACGGCGGACTCGCCGACCTGCGAGAACGCGGCGAAGTGGAGCACGGCGTCGAAGGACGCGTCCAGCCACTTCGCGGCGTCCCGGATGTCGCCCTCGATGAAGGACGCGCCCGACGGTACGCCCTCGCGGAAGCCCGTGGAGAGGTTGTCGAGGACGACGACCTCGTGGCCCGCCTCCAGCAGATGCTGGGCGACCACGCTGCCGACGTAACCCGCACCGCCCGTGACCAGGTACTTGCCGCTCATGAACTCGCTACCTCTCGCAGTCGCTCGGCCGCGCGCTCCGGCGGCACGTCGTTGATGAACACGTTCATGCCGGATTCGGAACCCGCGAGAAACTTCAGCTTGCCGGAGGTGCGGCGGATGGTGAAAAGCTCGAGGTGGAGCGCGAAGTCGTCGCGGTTGACGCCCTCGAAGTCCTCCAGCGCGCCGAACGGTGCCTGGTGCCAGGCGGCAATGTACGGCGTGGGCGGTTCACTTTCGCCGAAGATCCGGTCGAAGCGCCTCAAGAGTTCCAGATAGACCTGGGAGAACTCTGTGCGCGCGTCCTCGTCGAGCGCCAGGAGGTCCGGCACGCGGCGGCGGGGGTAGAGGTGGATCTCGTACGGCCAGTGCGCCGTGTACGGCACGAACGCCACCCAGTGCTCGGTCTGGAGGACGATCCGGTCGCCGGCGAGTTCGCTCTCCAGTACGGCGTCGAAGAGGTTCTCCCCTCCGGTGGCGTCCTTGTGGGCGGCGAGCGAGCGCAGCATCAGGGCGGTGCGGGGGGTGGTGAAGGGGTAGGCGTAGATCTGCCCGTGGGGGTGGCCGAGGGTCACGCCGATCTCCGCGCCCCGGTTCTCGAAGCAGAAGACCTGCTCGACGGAGGGGAGATGCGAGAGCTCCGCGGTGCGGTCGGTCCAGGCGTCCAGGACGAGGCGGGCCTGCTCCTCGGTGAGGTCGGCGAAGGACGCGTTGTGGTCCGAGGTGAAGCAGACGACCTCGCAGCGGCCGGAGTCGCCGGCCAGTGACGGGAAGCGGTTCTCGAACACGACGACGTCGTACGAGGAGTCGGGGATCTCGCTGAGCCGGTCGCCCTGGGAGGGGCACAGGGGGCATTCGTCGGCCGGCGGGTGGTAGGTGCGGCCCTGCCGGTGCGAGGCGATCGCGACGGAGTCGCCGAGCAGCGGGTCCCTGCGCACCTCCGACGTGGTGACGGTGCGCTCCAGGGGGCGCTTGTCCACCGCGTCGCGCACAGTGTCGTCGCGCAGGTCGTAGTAGATCAGCTCACGACCGTCGGCCAGCCGGGTCGAGGTCTTCTTCACGCCGGACTCCCCATCCGTACCCGCAATCGAGCGATCAAGCGATCAAGCCATCACGACATCGAGCTCACCAAACAGAACCGAACACATCAAAGCACAAGTACCCACGCTCGTCACCATCACAATTAAACAAAGATCACCAGAACACCAACTGATCTCGCCCGCTGATACGCCGACCGATTCCCGTCCGATATCCCGGCCGGCACCCCGACCGATTTCCACCATTTCCCCGTCCATCTCCCCGTCCATCTCCCACCGGTCCCCACCGGTCTCGCCCCGATCTCCCCACCGGTCCCGCCGCCGATCTCCCCACTGATCCGCCCCCGGTGTCGCCGACCGAAGTGAGCCGCGCATGCAGAATCTCGCCGCCGAGCTACGGCTCCCCACCGGCTGGCTCGACTACACGATCCTGGCCGTCTACTCCGTCGTGGTCCCTCGGCATCGGGTTCGCCCCCCGCGGTCGGTGCGGACGAGCCTCGACTTCTTCCTCCCGCCGGGCCCGCCGGGCCACCCGAGCCCTCCGGGCGCCCGACCACCATGGGTACTCCGACCGCCATGGGTACTCCGAGCGCTACGCGTACTCCGAGCGCGATGTCCAGCGCGAGGTCACCGAACTGGAGGGCAGGTCCACCACCCCGGCCCGCCTCATCGACATCCGCCGCATCATCGGCGGCCTCTTCGTGGTCTACGGCGTCATCGTCACCCTCGCGGGCGTCACCGCGTCCGACGCCGACATCGACAAGGCGGAGGGCGTCACCATCAACCTGTGGACGGGCCTCGGCATGCTCGCACTGGGGGTGTTCTTCCTGGCGTTGGCTGTGGCTGCGGCCGGTCCGACCGGCGAGGGAGGGCCCGGAGTAACCGGTCCTGAACCGACGGGGTCGGGGGTCATGTGACGGCCCCTGACCCCGCACGGGTAGTGGGAGGCGGTGTGGGTCAATCCCTGCCGATGACCTCTGCCGCGGTGCTCGCCACGGACGCCCTGGTGAGCCAGGTGAGGAGTAGTTCCTTCGAACCACAGAAATCGAGCCGGGTGCGAAGCACCGGCGTCGGCTCGATCCCGCGCCACTCGAGCATCCGTAGAACGGCTCGCCGACGCGCCCTCAGGTCGCGCTGCTCCAGGGCGACCGAGTGGACCCACGCCTCTTTCTGATCCTCGCTCCACTGAGCGAAAGGCACTTTGAGCAGGCTCTGGTCGAATGCGGCGGCCTTGTCGGCGTCAGGCTCCGGCACGGAAGAGGTCCTCGGCCTCGGTCACGTGGAGCGCCCGCTCCCCCCAGATCTTGAGCTGGGCGCGGTCCGTGCAGGACGTGACCCGTTCGCGGACTGTGTCCGGGACCGGAATGCCCCGCCACTCGAGAACCTCGATGACCATCTCGGCTCGGCCCAGGATCCGACCCTGCTCCCGGCCTTCCTCCCGGCCTTCCTCTCGGCCTTCCTCCCTGCCTTCCTCCCGCGTCTGCTCGGCCAGCGGGTGGCGCCAGAAGTACTGCATGTCCGTCATCAAGTCCCTCCACAGCTTCCGCGCCTGGGGATCCACCAGGCATGAGTCGACGAACTGCGCGAAGACCGCGGCGCTGTCCGCGTCAAGGCTTTTCAGGCCGGCTACCAGGGATTCCAGTATGGCGGCAGCCTGGACGCCCCTGCCATGTGTCATCGCCGAGAGCGCCGCGAGAGCCGGGTCCAGCTTGGCCGTCCCCGCGTCCGCGATCACCGGTACGTTGTCCGGGCCCAGCACCAGGGGTCGCACCGTCAGCGAGGGGCAGCCGCGCACGCCAAGATGGATGGGCTCTCCCGCCCAGCGGGCCGTCGCGGCGCTCTGAGTGATCACGATGAGCACCGGGTCGCACCGGTACTTCGCGTACAGGTAGCTGAGGTAGTACGGCCAGCTGCGCCTCTTGTCCTCGTCCTTCTTGCCCTGCGACTCGACGACCAGGAGATACGTCCCCTCGTCGGTCTCCGCCCTCAGCAGCGTGTCGACGCGCCGCTCGACCGGCTCGATCTCCGTGAGGTCGACGTTCATGGCGGCGAACTCGCGCGGCTCGGGGAAGGGCACGCGCAACACGGTTTGCAGGGTGCGGGTGAGTAACGCGGGGTCCTTCTGGAAGATCCGGTGCAGTGCCTCGTGCGACGAGCTGACCATCGGCTCTCCCTCCTTTCGTTCGGCTGGTCAACGAGTCACGCGGCGGCCAGGTCACACGGCAGTTCGCACCACACGTATTTGCCCGACTGTCCGAATCGGGACGACGGCTGCCAGCCCCAGGTGTTCGTGCAGGCCCGCACGAGGGCGAGGCCCCGGCCGGCCTCGGCGTGCGGCTCCCCCGGGCTGCCGGGCGGGCCGGGTGGTTCCGGGTCCGCGTCCCATGCGCCGATCCACAGCGCGCCGCCCGTGCAGCGCACGCGCAGGGCCGCGGGGCCCTTGGTGTGCAGCACGGCGTTGGCGATCAGCTCGGTGGCGAGGAGTTCGGCGGTGTCGAGGAGGGCGGGGAGGCCGTGCATCGTGAGGATGAGGCGGAGCGTGCGGCGGGAGACGGTGACGGCTCGGGGGTCGTGGGGGATGTGGAGGACGTATTCCCAGGGGTCGGCGCCGGTTTCGGGCATGGGTGACTCCGTTCAGGGGTGGGGGGTTGAGGAGAGTGGGGGTGCGGGCGGTGGCATTGCCGCAGCCGTCTTGGCGTGACGGAGCAGTGCACTTCCGAAACCCAGGCATCTCACAGGGTGATCGATGCATCACTGACGGTATGCCTAAAATTTATGACCCTGCAAGTCGTTCGCCTACCCTGACCCCGAACGGGGCACAACGGGCGACAAGTTGATCGATGGAGCTGGGCATGGCCACGAGACGAAACCCCACAGCTCGACAGGTGCGCCTGGGCACGGAGTTGCGCAGGATGCGTGACACCGCGGGCTTGAAAGCCACTCAGGCGGCAGCTCTGCTGGGGACGACCTCCGCCCAGATGAGTCAGATCGAGTCCGGCATCGCAGGCGTGAGCGAGGATCGTCTGCGCCGCATGGCCGCCCATTACTCCTGCACCGACGGGGAGTTGATCGACGCGCTGGTGGCGATGGCGGCCGATCGGACGCGGGGTTGGTGGGAGAAGTACCGAGGGCTGCTGCCGGTGTCCTTCCTGGACCTGGCCGAGCTGGAGTATCACGCCACGTTTCGGCACAACGTGGAGTTCCTTTACATCCCCGGCCTGCTCCAGACCGAGGACTACGCCCGCGCGATCTTCTCGTACCGGGTCCCCGAACTGCACTATGGCGAGCTGGAGTTGCGCGTACACCACCGTATCGATCGAAGGGTGGTCATCGAGGACCCCGACCCGGTGCCCTACGAGGCGCTGATCCACGAGTCGGCGCTGCGTATCCGAGTCGGCGATCGTGCCGCCGCGCGCGCCCAGCTCCGCCATGTGCTGGAGCTCTCGGAAGCCGACCACGTCACCGTGCGCGTCATCCCCTTCGACCTGGACGGTTTCGCTGGCGCCGCGAGCGCGATGACGTACGTCGGCGGGCCGGTGCCCAAGCTGGACACGGCGCTGCGCGACACCCCTCATGGCACAGCGTTCATCGATGCCGAAGCCCAACTCGGCGCACTTCGAACGCTTTTCCGTAAAGTGGAGACTGTGTCACTGGAACCCGAGCGTTCGCGTGACTTCATCCACCGGCTGGTGAAGGAACTGTGAGGCAGCCACATGGCGACCCCCGGCGACTGGCAGAAGTCCTCGTTCTCAGGCTTCGGCGATGGCAACGACTGTGTGGAACTGGCCGCTGACCCGGACGGCATACGTGCCATACGCCTCCGCGAGTCCGACTCCCCCGCCACCCACCTCCGCACCACCCCCACTCCCCTCGCCGGCCTCCTCCTCCACATCAAGGCCGGCCGCTGAGGGAAACCCCCGGTGACACGCGGGGGATCGCTGGATGGTGGGGTTGACGCGCCGCTTCCTACGGTGGGGCCATGTCTACCCCCACCCCCCTCACCACCCACGGCACCGCCCGGCGCACCGGTGCCGCCGTGGCCGGCCTCCTCTCCCTCGCCTTCCTCGGCACCCTCTCCCCCGCCCACGCCGCGGGCGACCCCCTGCAGCGCGACGCCGACGCCGTGCGGGACAGCGGTGTCACCGGGGTGTCCGTCCGGGTGGACTCGCCCCGTGGCGCACGGGCCGCGCGGAGCGGCGTGGGGGATCTCAGGACCGGGGCGCCCGTACCGCCCGCCGAGTACATCCGGATCGGCAGCACCACCAAGACGTACGTCGCGACCGTCGTCCTCCAGCTCGTCGGGGAGGGGCGGCTGTCTCTGGAGGACTCCGTGGACCGGTGGCTTCCGGGCGTCGTCCGCGGCAACGGCAACGACGGGCGGCGGGTCACCGTCCGCCAGCTGCTCCAGCACACCAGCGGGCTGCCGGACTACATCGCGGACGTCCTCCCGGACATGAGCGCCGCCGGATACCTCAAGCACCGCTCCACGACGTACACCTCCCGGCAGCGCGTCGCCTTCGCCATGACGCATCCGCCCGTCTTCGCGCCGGGCACCCGCTGGGAGTACTCCAACACCAACTACATCCTCGCCGGGATGGTCATCGAGACGGTCACCGGCCGGAGCTGGGACAAGGAGGTCGAGGAGCGGATCCTGCGTCCGCTGCGGCTCACCCGGACGTACGCGCCGGGCGACGACCCCCGTCTGCCCCGCCCCCACGCCCGCAACTACCAGCAGTTCGAGGCGGCGGACACGGGAGGCGGGTCGACGCCCGCATCCGCACCCGGTTCCCTCACCGACACCACCCTCGCCTACCTCCCCTTCGACGGGGACGCCGACGGGTCGCTCATCAGTACGGCCGCCGACACCAACCGCTTCTTCTCGGCGCTCCTCGGCGGCCGGCTCCTCGCCCCCGCCCAGCTCGCCGAGATGCGGCGCACGGTCGCCGTGCCCGACACCCCCGGCGAGGTACCGGGCTCCCGATACGGGCTGGGGCTGGCCTGGACGCCGCTGAGCTGCGGCGGCGGCTACTGGGGGCACAGCGGCAGCGGCTTCGGCTATCTGGCGTGGCCCGCGACCACCGGCGACGGCCGGCTCTCGGTGACCGTCGCCGTGCACAGCCGCCCCGCCGACGAGGCGACCGCCACCCGTCAGATCGACGCCATCACCGCCCTGGTCGACCACGCGGTCTGCGCCCAGCCCCATCGGGAGGAGGGCAAGAGCCGACAAGGATCGTAGGTAGCCGTTGGCCCGGCCTCCTCCTGTCGGACGGTCCGGTCGGCCGGCTACCTACTCCTCCACCCCCGATGCCCTTGGCACTCCCGGCACTCCCGGCACCCCCGACGCCACCGGCCCCGCCCGGTCCAGCAGCCCCGTTCGGGCCGCCAGCGCCGCTGCCTCCAGCCTCGACCCCACGCCCAGTTTCATCAGGACCCGTTGGACGTGGGTGCGGGCCGTCGACGGGGCGATGCCCATGCCTGCCGCGATCAGCCTCGTGTCCTCGCCGTCCGCGACGCGGACCAGGACCTCCACCTCGCGCGGGGTCAGCATCTGGAGCAGACGCTGGCCCTCGTCGTCCGGCTGGGCCGCCGGGTTCAGCAGTTCGCTGAACGCGCTCTGGAGCAGTTGCGGCGCCACCGCCGCCTCTCCCGCGCGGGCCTTCATGATGGCCCGCTCCACGCCCTCTATGCGTTCGTCGTGCCGTACGTAGCCGGACGCGCCGGCGGCGAACGCGGCGGCTATGCCGCGCGGGTTGGGCACCGGGCCGAGCACCAGTACCGCCACCTGCGGTCGTTCCCGCTTGATCCTGACCACCGGGTCGAAGATCCCCGGCTCGGCGGGTGTCGCCGTGCCGAGCAGGCACACCTCGGGTGCCCGCGTGATCACCAGTTCCGCCGCGCCCGCGGCGGGTGCCGCCGCGGCGAGCACCCGGTGCCCCCGCAGCTTCAACGCCGAGGCCAGCGCCTCGGCGAGCAGTCGGTGGTCGTCGACCACCATGAGCCGCGCTCCCATCGAGCCAGCCACCCCCCAGTCCCCCAATGGTTGCCCACTATGGCCGCCCACCGGGCCTCACGGACAGAAGCCCCCCGACTCCGCCGTCTGCTCCCCCGCTCTCATGCCCCCGGAAGCTACACGCTTGTTCGACGTTGCGCTCCCCCTACCGGAGAGAAGTGCCCCGGATTACCGAAATCCCTCCCATTCGGGAGTGATGGGGGATACGTGCACGGCCCCGCCCCTGACCAGGAGCGGGGCCGTCGCGCGGGACCCAGGGGGCGCGTGGGGTTACTTCGCCCCGAAACCGAGCGCCGTGTACTCCTTTTCGTCCTCGTCGTAGGGCTTGCTGACCAGGTCCTTGCCGATGAAGAACCGTCCGTCGGTGTAGAGCATCTCGCTCAGCGTCGGCACCATCGCGCTGATCGCGCGGAGGACCGACTCGGACGACGGGGTCTCGATGAGGGTGGTCTGCTTCAGCGTCTTGCCGTCGATGGAGACGACCTGGGCGCCCTTGTCGTACGGGCCGTCCTTGAAGGCGATGACGTTCGGGCCGTCCATGCGGATCGGGAACAGCTCGTAGTCGTCACCCGCGTCCACCCGGTCGCCCGTGGACTTCCCCGTGGCCAGCGAGAAGGAGACGATCTCGTTGGTCCGGCTGTAGGAGCCGGTGCCGTCGTGGTTCTCGGTCGGCATGTACACCTTGTCGTTGCCGACGTAGATGCCCTTGCAGGACCAGACGCCGCGGACCGGGCAGTCGTAGTTGTACTTCTTGTCCGGGATGGAGATCTTGGCGCGCAGCTTGCCCTTGTCGTCCAGGGAGAAGATGTCGCTGGTGCCGGTCAGCGGCACATCGCTGCCGGTCACCACACCGAACACCACCGGCTTGGTGGAGATGATCTTGGCGCGGTCGATGCCCGAGGGCAGCTTGTACGTCCACTTGACGCCGCCCGACTTCGGGTCGAGCAGCTGGACCTCGAAGGTCTCCTCGCCGTAGTCGCCGCACTTGCGGACCGCGACGAGCTGGGCGCCGCCCGCGTAGCCCTCGTCCGTGCACTCGCCGGCCTTCGGCGACCACAGCACCTTGCCGGAGTTGACGTCGAAGGCCGGCGAGTGCACGG